>CAZXLM010000017.1:0-38785 GCA_964642055.1 uncultured Acutalibacter sp.
GGGCTTCCTCCTCAAAATCCACCTGCCTGAGATACGCCTTGATCTGCGCCGTCACAAAAGGCTCGATTTCGGCGGCGGGGATATTGGCCGCGTTGCAGGTGTGGGTACGGTATTTCCCGCCGCACACATAATAGCGGCTTTCCACCTTTGTGCCGTCTTTGCGCTTGTGCGTGCTGCAATGCCCCACATAAGCGCTTCCGCACTGGCTGCACTCGATGATCCCCGTCAGCAGGTATTCCCTTTTGGCTTTATTCTGCGCGTTTCGCTTGTTGTTTTTCATGCGTGCATTCACCCTTTCCCACAGGTTTTGGTCGATGATTTGAGGCACCGCGCCGTCTATTCTCACCACATTGGGGTTTAATCCGCCGCCAGCCCATTTCCGCATGAGCTTTACCTTTCGCTTGTTCCAGGTATACAGCCCCGTATACCGCTCGTTGGTCAGGATACTGTGCAGGCTGTTTTTCCCGATGGGCGCTCCCTTTTTGCCCTTTTCGCCCTTCAGCTCCCGCAGGATCGTGTCATAGCTCTCCCCTGCCGCGTACAGCCGGTATATTTTCCGTACCAGGGCGGCCTCCCGCTCGTTGATGTGGTAGTTCCCGGTTTTGTCTACGTCATACCCCAGCGGAGGTGTTCCGCCGCAGAACAGCCCTTTCCTGGCCCGCTGCGCCGTTCCGGCAATGGATTTCTGCCGGGTATCCAGCACCTGGTGTTCTCCAAGGCCGACGGTGATGAGCTCCAGCAGAAAATCATTGGGAGATGTGATATCCCCCAGCTGCTGGGTGGCGGAAATCACAGAAACACCCAGCCGTGCCATCTGCTTACGAAAACCGAACCAGTCCGCCACATCCCGGCTTCCCCGGCTGATATCATAGATCACCACGGCGTCAAATTCATGCCGATCTGCCGCCGCCAGCATTTCCAGAAAGCCTGATCGGTCCATGTTCGTGCCGCTCTCCCCCTCGTCCTGGTAGCTGGCCACGATCTCGATCTGGTTTTCCTTGCAGTACTCACCTATCCTGGCAAATTGATAGGCGATACTGTTCTCCGTCTGCTTGTCCGTACTGTACCTGGCGTATTGCGCAGCCCTTATCATGTTATCCTCCTAAAAATGGGCGCAAAAATCCCGCCCTTGATTTTTTGGGCGGGTTGGGGTACAATAGCTTTGCAGTGTTACTGTGCCCCGGCTCCGCCGGTGGTCCGCCGTTCGTTCCTGTGCCACCAGGAGCGGGCGGTTTTTTGTTTTACCACTTAAAACCAGCATTCTTTGCTATTTCTATGAGCTTCTGATAGTTGGCCGAATTGGAATTTTTCATTTTTCGATAGCCGCCAAAGGATTTTGGCGCTTTCTCCGGCAGATTTCGTTGAAGCCATTCGTATTCCTGCCTGTCCTGCTTCTCCTGCGCGGCCGCGGCTTCTATCTGTGCCCATTCCGCCTTTTCCTGGTCAGACCGTTCATCAACAAAAGGCCGATTGCTATATGCTACGATATCCTTACATCCACAACTCGGCTTGGAAGTCCTGTAGAAAAACGGGTAAAAAGTATGTCGACAGCCTTCATGTATCTTTCCTGTCTTGCGAACGATTTCAGGCAAGGGCGGGAATTTTTTGCTGGTACCGCTGATGGAGAACACCCTGCCCTGATATTTTGCACACTCTCCGCAAGTAGGGTGATGAATAGACATTTCAACTAAATCGGTGTCACATTCCTTCGCGTCCTTCAAAAATTGCAGATCGTATTTTCTCTGTGTTGCTTTTGGAAGTTGCCCTTTTCCATATTTTTTCTCGACCTTTTTCTTTTCTGCGTCGGCCTCGTCAAAACGTCTTGCGTCCATCAGGTAGCGGTATAGCCTTTCATATTCTTTTCTGGTGCAGTCATAACGATAATAATCTATGATCTCATTTGACTTTTTCAAGCACTCGATAGCCAAGTCCATGCGGCCGTTTTTCTTGTGTTCGGTGGCTTTCCGCTGCAAAATATACGCCACACCCTCCTTCGGTTCGTGCGGACTCTCTTCCCGTTTGTTCGGCACAGGGATAGCCCGTATTCCCTCGACGGTATCAAGAGGATCCTCTTTTGCTGCCGCCGCTATTTTCTTTACCCAATCCAGAAAGCCCATTTGATATTCCTCCTAACTAATGCCAATTTTTATACCACTCGAGCCGAATCATTTTTTATATATTTTCCCGACCTAACCATATCATCAGCAAGTTCCAGTAGACGCTCTTGGCCTTCCGTATTAAGTTTATCGTAATAAGTCAACAGGAGAGTTTTTTCCTTATCCGAGCTTTCAGCGTTGTCACATATATCAATTGGCATATCGTCTGCTTTCATAAAAAGCTCTTGCAGCGAAATCCCCATGCCAGTTGCCAATTTGTTCACCTGACCGAGAGACGGGGAAATTGGTTTTTTTGTTTTTGGATTTAGTCCGTTTTCAAGAATAGAAATATAACCGTTTGATAAACCAGATAAAAGGGCAAACTGACGTTGGGAAAGATGGTGTTCCTTTCTGAACTCACGAATTATTTCACCTAGTTTCATAGTCTCATGCTCCTTTGCTTAATTTATTATACAATCGCAAAAACGCCCTGTCAAGGCAATTTGAAAAAATAAACTTGGTAAATTCGTTTAATTGGCTTGACAAATGAGAAAGCTGGGTATATAATGTTTAATATATTAAGCGAAAGGAGGGGAAATTATGGGCTATCGTATTAAAGAGGCGCGGGAAGCAGCCCGAATGTCTCAAGAAGAACTCGCACTTAAAAGCGGAGTCAGTCGGGCTACAATTTCTGGCCTGGAAAATGGCTCGACTGCTGTTACAACCACTAAAACCCTTATCAAGTTAGCCGAGGCTTTAGGAACGACTGTAGATCAGATTTTTTTTGCCGATGGCGTTTAACTTATTAAGCTCCGTTGGCAGAAACAACAAATCCGTATGAAAGGAGGGAGAGAAATGCGGGAAAAGAAATCCGTCCCTGCATTGACACTACAGGAACGGATAGCAGCACTCGAACGGCAGCATAGATGGTGGTCATGGTATACCGTCGCAATTTGTATCCTCGGAGGAATTGGATTTTGGCTGGTCAATAGACGGCTTGAGGAGATTCTCAGCATCACCAATGGAATCATCAGCAACATCAACGGCGTCTTGCGACTGCTCAGCAGAATCCTGAGAAATGTGAGCTTGAATCTCTGAAACAATGCAATTCCCAGCATTGGCAAGGCCTTTCACATAATCTTCCAAATCAGTCTCATTCTTTTCAGAGGTTTGCTGCTCTAAAAGTTCAATTATTCGGTTGCTCTGTTCAATTTGTGTATTATTCTGTTTTGCCAAGGCTTCCTGCTGCTGCGAGAGTTCTTCTAGCTGAGGATTTGGCAATAGAGCAATGAGAAGGGAAATTAAAGAAAGAATGATCCCTAAAAGCGTACATAGCTGTTCAAAAGTTAGGGACTTTCTTTCCCTGATACTATGAGGAATCTCTTTGATAGGTTCAGGCTCATTTTTCAGTTCTTCTTCCAATATAGGGATAGCAAAATCCAGTTCTGAATACCAGCCAACGTCTGAAAGGGCGGTTACTGCTGAAGAAAGAGCATGATTGAGAGAACCGAGATTTGCTAACTGGTTTACAGCGGCCATGCTTTGAAACATTTCTTGTAAAGCAGTAGACATGGAATCCGCTATATCAATTTGCGGTGCCATTTTTGAAATTGCATCCATCGCGTCATAAAAACTTTTTGGTAATTTGCTGTATTCTGCAAAGGAAGCAGATAAAGTCTTAGTCATTGGTTCAACCATGCTCTGAGTTAAGCGTTGCATTTTATTCATTTGATTTGCAAAATCTCGAAACAGAATATCGTTACCAAACTTCAATAAATTCACCTCCTTTCACGCTGATTATATCACAGCCGGAGGAGGGGAGCAACAAAAGCCAGTTGAAAGGAGGTGAAGAGTTGGTAAAACGTTTTCTTGCTTGGTGGTTATTCACGCCGAGGCTGTCATTGCTAGAACGATTTATTAGAAACCACGAAAACTTTCCATTATGGTTTTCAATAATTGTGCTATTGCTCGTAATGCTTCGTGGATAGGCTTGATCCATACGACATCATACGCCGCCAACAAAGCAATAACCGATATGATGACAGGAATCAAAAATTTCAAAAAAGATTTACAACGATAGCGTAAGTACATCAAGCCGGTATGAGAAATTTTATACTTGCGTTGTCCGTTTTTGGTCCACCCAACACGCCTGATAAGCGAAAGCCGAAATAGCTCTTTAATCGTTTCTTGACGGAATAGGCGCTCGGATTGAGGGAAGCGAAGTACTCGCAGAACCAACTTTTCGTATAACGACAGCTCTATGTTTGAAAAATCAAAATCTGGCACTTGAATCACTCGCTTTCAGAAAAGCTATACCATAAACTGGAAAGTGAGGCAAGGAATCCGGTTGAAAGGAGGGAGAATGTGGAAAAGCAATGGGACAAGCTGCTGGACGGGGATCATGACCTGAAAATCGAGTCCCACAACGGCAGAACCCACCTGTTTCTGGACGGGGAGGACATTTCCAAAAAATGCACGGCGTACACTCTGCACCAATGCGCCGGTGGGGCTGGAGCAGATCTTGTGTTGCAACTCACCGTAATGTGCCGGAATGTAAGCGTTTCTGCTGACGGCGTTCAGCAAAAGGAGACCATCTCGTTCGACTAAAAACGAAGCCCGCTGGAGGCGACCAGCAGGCTTTGAAAAATCACGGAATGAATTGGGCCAGGAACGACAGGACGCTTTTAAGGCCATCTGGAAAGCGATTCTCCATGTAAACAATGGCATCATTGCTGAGTTCAAAGCCCCCGGTGATATCTTCCTCGATTTTCAGCGCTCTTTTGATTTCTCTTAGCGTGTCAAAGGCGTCGCTTTCGGGCATATCCGGGAACATCTCTGACGGCCAGCTGGCCGGGAAGTATTTGGCTTCGCTTTTAGATTCCCCGTTCTTGCGCTTTTCCAGATACGACTTGTAAATTACCCCTATCATTTTGTTCGCATCTTTTGATAGCTGCACATTACCACCTCCTCCCCCTGCCGATTATAACACGACAGTGGAGGAAGGACAACACAAAGGAAGGAGGGATCCGCGTGCCCAATCAAAAGGTAATTTTCAAACCCCTGCCAGAGGGCCTGTCCCCCGGCTTCTGGACGGAACTTCTCTTCGGGAAGACCGCCGAGGAATTTGCCCGGGAGATCATGAGAAACCCGGGTGGCAAATACGACGCCTGCTATGGCAGGCGGAAAGGAGATGACCACAATGCCCCATGATTTTTACCTACTGGCCGGAGTGATCCTGATCGGCGCTGCGGCGGTGGCCGTCACGGTGCTGCTGCTGGACCGCTGGCTGCTGAAAGAGGACAAGCCCAGGCTGCGGCGGGCGCTGCGGGTGCGCAAGGTCAGGCGTGCCAAGTATAAGCCGCCGGATCCGAAAGGCCACAGGACATATCCCAACGGGACATGGGAGGAGGTGATAAGATGAATCCGATTTTTGCAGATAGACCTGTTGTGGAGGACAAAGTGGATATTGAGATCCATATTGACGGATCAAGTAGCACAGTCCAGATGACAGGTAACAGCATTTCGCTGCTTAGCGCATTTGCTGTAGGCTTGAACCGCCTGTGTGAGGCGGGAATGCCCGCTCACGTTATCAAAAATGCGGTGGACTTAGCCTTGATGCTGCGAGGTGACTGAAATGGAAAACCAATCGACACACATCTGCAACAGCAAATGCCCGCACTACTGCCCTTTGGATCGTGGGGACGTGATGTGTACCAAAGATTCGCCCCGCATGATTATCGAGGGGTGGCTGTCTACCGGGTTTTTCGGCTGGTGCACTGCAACGGCCGAGCCAGAAAAAGAAAAGCCGCTCTCCCGCTGACACGGAAGAACGGCGGGGTAGGGCCCCGCAGGGTTGCCCACCAAAATCACTACACCGCTATTGTAGCGGAAAAAGAGAGGTTTGTCAAATGTTTTACAACCGAATCTGTCAGATGTGCGGTCAATTACTTCCCCATGAGGAAATGACCACGCTGGGCGGGGTAGAAATGTGTTTGGACTGCTTTGAGGAAGAATATCGAAGCGAAAATACATACCGGGAACATTTGGACGGCTTTATCCGTTCAAAAAGGCGGGAATTTCTTTGGTGGCTGTTTGTTGGGCCAGAGGCGAAAAGCGATTACGGCGACAGCGCCCTGACCGATGCAGAAAAGACGGATCTTCTTTTGGCGGGCGTTCTGTACTGGAAACGTATGCACGAAGAAGAATTTCGACAGGCAACCATCGATTTTTCCGAATCCTCCCCCGGAGAATGGGAGGATTATCTGAAAGGAGTATAAAACATGGCAGAAGAAATCATTGACATAGGAACAGCAGAGGAACCCACAGACCTGATTGTGGTAAAACAGCTTCCCATCATCGAACAGCGGCTTCAGGAGATCAACGCTGAAATTAGCGATAAGGTAAACACGGCACTGGCTATGGATTGCACCGAGGATACGGTCAAGGAAGTCAAAAAGACCAGGGCACACCTGAAGAGCATGTTTACGGTTCTGGAAACTCAGAGAAAAGGTGTTAAAAACGCCGTCATGGATCCCTACAAGGAGTTTGAGGACACCTACAAGAAGTATGTGACCGACGTTTTCAAGCCTGCTGACGATCAGCTGGCGGCAAAGATTGCCGAGGTGGAAGACGGGCTGAAAGCCCAGAAAGCAGCGGAGATCAAGGAATATTACGACGAGTTGGCCCAGTCTTTGGGAATCGACTTTCTTCCCTTTGAGAAAGCCGGAATCGCCGTCACCCTCACCGCAAGCAAAAAATCCCTGCGGGAGAGGGCAAACAGCATTCTCACCATGATTTCAGAGAATCTGCGCATGGTCGGACAGCAGGAGTACGCCGCCGAAATTTTAGTGGAGTACAAAAAGGACCCCTTCCGTGTGGCTGCTGCCATGTCCACCGTGGCAGAACGCCACCGGGCCATCGAAGCCGAAAAGATCCGCCGGGAAGAAAGCGTGCGGCAGGAGGAGGCTCAGGAAGAAACTGTACGCCAGGTAGAGCAAGCAGCAGAAGCCTGGGCCGCTCCCCGGCCTGTGGAAGCGCCCCCCGAAGAAGAACCGGCCCTGGAACCTTTGGACGAGACGCGCTATACCGTACACTTCACCGTAAAAAACATCACCAAGGCACAGGCCCTGGCCTTAAAAAGATTTCTGAAAGATGGAGGATATGACTATGAGTAACAGTTTGGCTCAACGTCCCAAATTTTCCGTTGCCATTCGCAGCGACGCCTACAAGACCCTGATCAACAACACTTTGCAGGATCCTAAGCGGGCCAGCCGGTTTATTGCGGCGGTTTCCTCCGCTGTAGGCGCTACGCCGGCCTTGCAGGAGTGCGAAGCCGGATCCATCCTCACCGCCGCCCTGCTGGGCGAAAGCCTTAATCTGGCCCCCTCTCCCCAACTGGGGCAGTTTTATATGGTGCCTTTCAACGACAAAAAGACGGGTATCAAAAAGGCTCAGTTCGTGCTTGGGTACAAGGGCTATATTCAGCTGGCGATCCGATCCGGGTATTACAAAAAAATCAACGTCCTGGAAGTAAAGGAGGGGGAGTTGGTGAGCTTTGACCCCTTTACCGAGGAAATCCAGTGCCGGTACATAGAGGACACGGACGAAAGGGATGCCGCTCCCACCATCGGATACTATGCCATGTTCGAGTATCAGAACGGCTTCCGCAAGGCCCTGTATTGGAGCCGGAAAAAGATGATGTCCCATGCGGACGAGTACAGCCCCGCTTTTTCTTCCCTGTCCTATGAAAAACTGCAACGAGGAGAGATCCCCGAAAAGGAGCTCTGGAAGTATTCATCTTTCTGGTACAAGGATTTTGACGATATGGCAAAGAAAACTATGCTCCGGCAGCTGATCAGCAAATGGGGCGTGATGAGCGTGGAAATGCAGCAGGCTTTTGAAGCGGACAATTCCCTTGTGGAGCAGCAGGACGGAGAGTTTGTCACTACGCCGGCTACGGACCCTCCTGCAATAGAAGCGCCCAAAAGTATCCCCACTGAGCCGGAAGCGGAGGGCGTGGGCGAGCCCATGAGCCTGGACGATTTTGAGGAATAAGCAATGGTCAGGTATCAGATCGTTGCTTCCGGCAGTAAAGGAAACGCTGCGGTTTTGGAGGATTGCGTGATGATCGACTGCGGCGTACCTTTCTCCGCCCTGAAAAACGTCTACAAGGATTTGCGCCTGGTTCTCCTGACCCATATTCATTCGGATCATTTCAAAAAAACTACCATCAAAGCCCTGGCAGCCCATCGGCCCACCCTGCGTTTTGCCTGTGGACCGTGGCTGGCCGGGCCACTGGTAGAGGCCGGAGTGTCTAAATCCAGTATTGACATACTTACGCCTAAGCTGATGTACCCCTATCCCGGAGTGAATGTGATCCCGGTGCAGCTGACGCACAATGTGCCCTGCTACGGGTATAAGCTCCATTTTCCGGCAGGCAAGGTGTTTTACGCCACCGATACAGGAAACCTGAATGGAATATCTGCTTATCACTATGATCTGTACATGGTGGAGGCAAATTATGAGGACAAGGAGATCAGAGAGCGAATCGCCCGAAAGAAAGCAGAGGGCATTTTTCCCTATGAACAGCGGGTGCTGCAAAACCACCTATCCAAACAGCAGTGCGACAGCTTCATCTATGCGAATATCGGTTCTGGCGGCCAGTACGTGTATATGCACCAGCACGAGGAGGACTGAATATGATCGTCAATGCGGCAGTCAAAAGCTATGACGGCCATGACCTCTTGCTCGTGCCGGAGGAACCCATAGGCCGGGAGTTGGAGCAGAAGCGGATCGAACGGGTGGAGCTGCGGCTGGATGATGGCAGGACCATTTCCAACGACCAGCGTAAAAAGATTTTCGCCGTGGTCCGTGACATCTCCCTTTGGAGCGGGCATGACCCGGAGTATCTACGGCAGTATTTTACCTGGGATTTCCGGGGCAGGAACGGGCTGGAGCCTTTCAGCTTGTCCGATGTAGATATGACCACGGCCCGGGAATTCCTGAATTACCTGATAGATTTTTGCTTTATGCACGGCGTACCCACACGGGATACGGCTCTTAATTACACGGACGACATCGGGAAATACCTTTACCAATGCCTGGAACATCGAAAATGCGCTGTTTGCAATATGCGGGCGCAGGTACACCATGTTGACCGGGTAGGCATGGGGCGCGACCGGGAGGAGATCGTCCATGTTGGCATGAGGGCCATTGCCTTGTGCCAAAGGCACCACGAAGCCGCTCATAAGGACGAGAAAGCCTTTTTTGATAAATACCACATTTATGGCATTAAGCTGGACGAGTACCTCTGCGAGAGGCTTTCTCTCAACACCAAAAGGAAGTGAGTACTTTGAACATAGCCGACTATATCCCGTCTGGCAGGAAAAATGCCGTCTCACGGGCCGAATTACACCGATTGACCGGCATTCCTGACCGAGATATCCGGGACGCTATTAAACGGGCAAATAGGGCCCTTAGCGCGGAGGGAAAAGCCATTGTTTCCTCCGCTGGAGCGCGGGGGTACTGGATCACCGAGGACATGGCGGAAATGGAAGCCTATCTCGCTGAATCCTCCCGCCGATCCAGGAGCCAGTACCAGAATGACGCGCCCGTCCGTGACTTAGTGCGGCGCCTAGGCGGTACCTCTACCATACACGTTACTGACTATTACCGCCGTTTGAGCAAGACCGGGCCCAATGAAATCGATGGTCAGACCAGACTGGAGGAATGAACTATGGCCCTGCGGGATAACCCATACCTGCCGCTGTATGTGCAGGATTTCCTCACGGACGAAAAATTGAACGAGTGCAGCGCGGAAAGCACAGGCGTTTATATCCGTCTGATGTGCCTGATGCACAAGTCGGACCAGTACGGAAGGATTTTGCTAAAGCAAAAATACAAGCAAATGGCCAAGCAAAACGGTAAGCAAATTTCAAATTTTGCTTTGCAGTTTGCTTTCCAACTTGTCCGGCAAATGCCCTATGATGTGGAAACGATCAGCCGCGCTTTGGAAGAACTGATGGAGAACGGCGTGGTTTCCATCGAAGACGATGTGCTTTTCCAAAAAAGGATGGTACGCGATTCTGAATTGAGCGAAAAGCGCTCTGCTGCTGGCTCTAAGGGTGGTAGGCCTTCTCAGTCAGATAGAAATTTGCTTAAGCAAAAAGATAAGCAAAATGAAAGCAAATCTTCAAGCAAAAGCGAAGCAAATACTGAAAATGAAATTGAAAATGAAAATAAGAGAAAAAAGGATAGTGCAGAAAGGGAAAAGGAAGCTCCTGAGGTTACCTTTGAGCAGTTCTGGGCTGCCTACCCGAAAAAGGTTGGTAAAGGGGCGGCTAAAAAGTCCTGGGAGAAAATCCACCCTGACAGGGAACTCCGGCAACGAATCCTCTCCGCAGTGGCTCGGGACAAGAAAACCGAGCAGTGGCAGAAGGCCGGCGGCCAGTATATTCCGCACCCCGCTACCTGGCTCAACCAGGAGCGGTGGGAGGACGAACCAAACAGCGTTCCACCCGCCCTGGTCCCCTCTGAACCGTCTCCTATCCCCGCCGAGCTCCCGGACGGTAAAACCTGGGCTGAGATTTACGGAGACGAGCCGCGGCATTTCACCGGGGACATTGAGGATTTACTGCCATGAATGAGGAACAGAAAATCTATACAGAGCAATGTGTCCTGGGCGGTGCTATCATCGAGCCGGCGTGCGCGCAGATCGCCGTGGACGCCCTCTCCGCCGAAATGTTTTCGGAGGGGCTTGACCGGGACGTGTTTTCGGTCATGACAGACCTGTACTGGTCAGGACAGCCCGTTGACCCGGTAACGCTCGTCCATAGGCTGCCGGATTACAAGGTCGGAATCACACAGCTGGCCCAGCTTGTCCCTTCCGTTGCTCACTACGAGGAGTACGTCAGGATTTTGCAAAAACAGTATCTGGACTTGGAGATCAACCGGGAACTGTCGAAAATGAGCGTGTCTGGGGAAAGCGCGGACGAACTCATTCCGCGTATGCAGGAACTGATAGCAAAGCACCAAAGCCTTGTACAGGCGCTTAATGACAAAGACCTTGCCACTTTCGCCGAAGCCGTTCAGGAATTCTTGGAATGGCTTAACGAGCGGGAGGAAGAACCGCCCCGAAGCGGCTTCCCGGAGCTAGACCGGGCCACGGGCGGTTTCCTGCCTGGCAGCGTCTTTGTGATCGCGGCAAGGCCCGGCGGTGGCAAGACGGACTACGCTCTCAATCTGGCCCTCCGGCTAGGAAAGCAGAAATCCAAGGTGCTGTACTTCAGCATGGAGATGACCAATATCCAGATCATGCAGCGTGTAGCTTCCAATTTGCTGAAAATCAGCGGGGAGCGGGTGCGAGATCGGACGCTGACCGAAGAAGAACGGGGAGATGTTGAGCGCACGATGGAAGCTTTTTCACGCCGAAACCTCATTGACTTTGTGCAGCTGCCCCATGTGGGAATCAAGCACGTCCGGCACTACGTCGATTTGGAAAAGCCTGACGTAGTGATCATCGACCACATCGGCCTCATGCAGCGGCCAAACATCAAAGACCAGTATCGGGCACTTGGTATGATCTCCAATCACCTGAAGCAGCTTGCCCTTGAAAAGGGAATCTCCATCATCGAGCTTGTGCAGATGAACCGGCAAATCGAAAACCGTGGGAATAAATTACCCACTCTGGCCGATCTCCGGGAGAGCGGGGATATCGAGCAGGATGCCGATTTTGTGGGTTTTTTGACCCATGAGGATTCACAGCAGCCCCTTAGAGGGGCGGACGAGAGCATGGAGGTAATTTTACACCTCCAGAAAAATCGCCACGGCAAGCAAGGCAGGTTTCGCTACCGCTGGCAGCCCCAGTACCACGGATTTTCGGAGGTGGAGACCCGCTATGGATAAATTTCAGTTCTATGAAGCCATGAAGCAAAAACTTCAGCAGATGAATATGCCTCCAGAGGACTATGAGCGGTTAGTCCAAAAGCTAACGGATATGCTGGGAATTTGATAGGAGGAAATCGTCTGAAATGGACTATATTGATTTCTTAAAGCAGAAGCAAGTAACCGTGCGGCCTACGGGATTTGAGCCTACCGGCGCCAATGAGAAACTGTTCGGCTGGCAGTCCGATATCGTCCGCTGGGCACTGCTGAAGGGCAAGGCCTGTATTTTCGCTGATTGCGGTCTGGGGAAAACCCCAATGCAGCTCCAATGGGCTTCCCAGGTATCGGAACATACAGGAAAGCCCGTGCTGATCCTGACTCCGCTGGCTGTTGCCCAGCAGACCGCCAAGGAGGGCGAAAAGTTCGGAATTTACATCACAGTCTGCCGATCCCAGGAAGATGTGCGCCCCGGCGTGAACGCAACCAATTATGAGATGCTGCAGCATTTCAACGCCGATAGCTTCGGTGGGATCGTTTTGGACGAAAGCAGCATTCTGAAAGCTTACGATGGCAGCACCAGGAAGCTGATCACGAATGCCTTTGAATGCACTCCCTACAAGCTCTGCTGCACTGCTACCCCGGCACCGAATGACTATATGGAGCTTGGAACGCATAGCGAGTTCTTAGGCGTGATGACGCAGACGGAGATGCTGGCCACATTCTTCTGCCATGATGGCGGAAACACATCGAAGTGGCGGCTCAAGGGCCATGCGGAGGAGAAATTCTTCGAGTGGGTGGCCAGTTGGGCCTGCTGTATGACCAGCCCAGCGGATCTCGGATATCCGGCAGATGATTATCAACTGCCTCCCTTGACCGTCCAGGAGATTGTGGTAAAGGCTGGAGACCTGGAAAATGACGAAGGGCAGATGCTCCTGATCCCGGAAGCTACGCAAACTCTGAACGAGCGGAGGGCAGCCCGTCGGAACAGCCTGGAGGATCGTGTGAAAGCAGCAGCGGACATTGCCAATGGCACCGATGAGCAGGTACTGGTGTGGTGTGATCTGAATTCAGAGAGCGAGGCTCTGACGAAAGCTATTCACGGTGCTGCGGAAGTCCGTGGCAGCAATACCCCGGAGCAGAAATCCGAAGCCATGAACGGATTCACTGAAGGAAAGTACCGGGCGTTGGTATCCAAACCCTCTATTGCCGGGTGGGGAATGAACTGGCAGCAGTGCCATGTAATGATCTTCGTAGGCCTTTCCGACAGCTTCGAGGCTTACTATCAGGCTGTCCGCCGCTGTTATCGTTTCGGGCAGAAAAAGCCCGTTCAGGTGTACATTATCATTTCCGACGCGGAGGGTGCCGTAAAGGACAACATCGAGCGAAAGCGGCGGGACGCGGAGTATATGACAACTGAGTTGGTTCGGTACACAAAGGATATTCTCCAGGCGGAAATCCATCACACGGTCCGTATGAGCGAGACCTACATCACTACTTTGAAAATGGAGGTGCCAGAATGGTTATTGATGCAATCGGCGTAAAGGGCCAGGCGGTCACAGACCGATACGCACTCTACAACGGCGACAGTTGCGAGGTGTTGAAGGGAATTCCAAACGACAGTATACACTATTCGATCTTCTCCCCTCCTTTCGCAAGTCTTTACACATACAGCAACAGTGAGAGGGATCTGGGGAATTGCAAAGACAGCGAGACCTTCTACAAACAATTCAGATACATCGTCGATGAACTGTTCCGGGTACTGATACCGGGGCGGTTGCTTAGCTTCCACTGCATGGATCTTCCACTGAGCAAAGAGCGGGATGGCGTGATCGGTATCCGTGACTTCCGGGGAGAAATGATCAAGGTGTTTGAACAAGCGGGCTTCGTCCTCCATAGCCAGGTATGTATCTGGAAAGACCCCGTGACCGCCATGCAGCGCACAAAGGCCATCGGCCTGCTGCATAAGCAGTTGAAAAAGGACAGCTGTATAAGCCGTCAGGGTATCCCGGACTACCTCGTCACCATGCGCAAGCCTGGAACCAACCCTGAGCCTGTGAGTCACACCAATGAGACTTTCCCCGTCGCCATATGGCAAAGATACGCCAGCCCAGTATGGATGGACATCAACCCCAGCGACACGCTGCAGGCGAGCTCCGCCAGGGAAGAAAAAGACGAACGGCATATCTGTCCCCTTCAACTGGGTGTGATCCGCCGGGCGCTTAATCTCTGGACAAATCCCGGGGATTTTGTCCTTACACCGTTCCTAGGGATCGGAAGCGAGGCGGTGGTAGCCCTGGAATTTGGGCGGAAAGCCATTGGGATCGAACTGAAGACCTCCTACTATGAGCAGGCCGTCAGAAACTGTGCCGGGGCGATAGAGTGGGAGCAGATTACATTATGAGCAATATCTTACAAAAAGCCCGCCTCGCCGGCCTGCGGCAGCAGGAAGCCTACCATAAGCGGCTGGCAAAGGTAGCCCACCCGGACGCTGGCGGCACCGTGGCGCAGTTTCGGGCGATCTCTGAGGCAAGAGACCGGGCGATTGAATACTTGAAAGGAGCAGAGAAATGACCAGAGAAGAAATACTTGCTGTTGCCAAGCCAATCTTATTTAACACAGAGATGGTATGCAAGGTATTGGACGGAACAAAATCGGCCACGCGGCGGGTGGTGAAGCCGCAGCCGTTTGCGGTAAAGCAGGATAAAACCGCCCCTTGTTGGTGCGGACATTTCGTTTCAGAGTCTGGGAAGGTTCTGCCAGATAAGCCGCCCTACTGCCCCGGCGATATCCTGTATGTGCGGGAGACGTGGAGGCGCCAACCGCTCAAGTGGTCACGTGAGGGCGGATATTCCGACTTTGTTTTTCAATATCGCGCTGACTTTACGGACGAGGAAAATGGCTGCTACGGGCGTCGTGGAGGTATTGCGCCACAGAAATGGCACCCCTCAATCCATATGCCCAAAGAAGCCGCCCGGATTTTCCTGCGAGTGACGGACGTGCGGGTGGAGCGGCTACAGGATATACTTGACGACCCGCCCGGGCCGGAGTGCCAGATTGTAAAAGAGGGCTGCAAATACGCTTGCGATTTTTCGGCGATATGGGACACCACCATCAAGCCCGCTGACCGAACCCTTTACGGCTGGGACGCAAATCCTTGGGTCTGGGTCATCGAGTTTGAAAAATTGGAGGCAGAGAAATGAGAGAAATTCTGTTTCGTGGCAAGCGAAAGGATAACGGCGAATGGGTGGTTGGAACTATCCAAGAGTTTCCAGATGGAGTTTTTAGAGTCTGCGTCCCGTCCCAATGGGACGATCAATTGAATGGATTTTTGGTAGACCCCTCCACCATCGGCCAATACACCGGCCTGACTGACAAGAACAGTGTGAAGATTTTCGAGGGGGATATTGTCAGAATAACCCTCAACACCCCCTGGAAACCGATTACGGCTGTGTCTAGTGTTTATTTTAAGAGCGGTTGCTTTTTGGTGGACTGGGGAAGTCAAAGTGCGACTTTTGACTCATTTGTGGGAAGTACGGTTATTGAGGTTATTGGCGATATCCACGATAACCCGGAGCTTTTGGAGGAAGAGGTGTTTTATCCAAATGGCGTTAATTTTGGCTGGATCACGGTGTACAACACAGATGAAGAAAACATCTTTGGCCGTGATCCAGCAAGGTTCCCGTCCCTGAAACCCGGAGAAGCCGTCCTGATTTCCGATATCATAGGAGATGGCGAAAATGGCTGAATACATAGAGAAAGAGGCACTTTATCGCAAAATTGCTGAGTTGGAAGAATGTGTTAGGAATCTTTATTTGAACTCGGCTCCCAATACTCCTGAGCGCACTATATATAACGCTCGGATGAACGAGCTGACCATTATGAAGTTTATGGTAGCTGATTTTCCCGCCGCCGACGTTGCCCCGGTGGCGCATGGGCGGTGGGAAAAAGGTTGCGTGTGCAGCAATTGTACGATGCACAGCGGGCCGAGGAACGAAACCTCCGCCATATATTACCGTTACTGCCCATTCTGCGGCGCGAAGATGGACTTGGAGGAATAAATTGTGGAAAGATTTGCGGTTTGTTTTTTGATAGGCGCTGCTGCCGTTCTGACTTATTGGCGTGTTTTGAAGCGTGCGACAGCCAAATCGATTTTTCATATTCAAAATATTGAAAAAGGCATTTCAGAAGATATCAAGAAGCAACAGGAAAGGTCCAAAATCTTATGAGCGGCGTATTTGAACCCTTTGACTATGACGCTATGGCGGAAGAATCCGAGCGCCGGCTGAAGGCATTGAAGGCAGGCTTGGAAAAGGCCCGGGCCTCTCCTGTGCGTGGCATGCAGGAGCTTCAGGCCAGAAATGCGAGAATCATGTTGCTGGAGGAAGAGATCCACGAGGAAAGCATTGACCTCAAATTCTTCCGGCAAAGAGCAAAAGAAAGGAGCAGCCTATGACAAAAGATCAGTTGGAGCAATATCCTGACCTGTGCGCTGAGATCCAGGAGCTGACGGAACAGCTGCGCCGGGGAGTGAGCGATACGGTATCTGCCAGCAGTACGGAGTACCCCTACACCCAGCACCCGGTCACGATCCAGGGGACGCCGCCGGAGCTTCATGCCAGACTGGAGGGGTTGAAAAAGCAAAAGGCGGAGATTGAGGCCTTTGTAGCTGCGTTGCCGAACAGTACCTATCGCCGGGTAGCTAATTTTCGAGGCTTGCAGGGGGAGGATTGGAAAACCGTGGCGGCAAAAATGGGGCATCGGTATTCGGCGGAAAAGGCAAAAAGAAAATATTACGAGATTTTTTCAAAAAACCGAACTTTTTGAACTTTTTGAACGGAATGATATGTTATTCTAACAATAGAGCCAGCAGGCAAGGTGAGGACTGGCGCCTCCTGAAAATGGATCGTTGGAATTTAATCTCCTTCAAAATCGCCCTTCCCGAGCTGACCGGGTGGGGCGGTTTTCTTTTGAAAAAACAGAAACCGAGAATCACTTCCCGGCTTCTACTGTGTACTCAAGGACGGTTTTCAAGGTTTAACTGCTGTTTCAGCGCAGTCTGGAGCACCTGGGAAAAATTGACTCCGGATTCCTCAGCTTGATGGCATA
Source organism: uncultured Acutalibacter sp. (assembly GCA_964642055.1). Classification (GTDB taxonomy): domain Bacteria; phylum Bacillota; class Clostridia; order Oscillospirales; family Acutalibacteraceae; genus Acutalibacter. The sequence goes on from CAZXLM010000017.1 coordinate 17,085, forward strand.
GCCATGCGGGAATCGTTACATTTTTTCTGACGGCTCTTAAATCATTGGCTTTTCGATATTCGTCAAAGTCAATGTCGACCAAGGTCAAGATTTCATTGGCGGCGTGAGTCGGAGAAAAATTTACCGCTTCGGGGATAGGGCGGTGTTCGTCCTGCTGGCAGATTCCCCAAAGGCCGATGGCGTCACGTGCCATATCGATACATTCAGCAATGGTTTCTCCTTGAGTCCCGATTTCCAGATCAGGAATATCTACGGAATATCCGCCGTTCGTTTCAGGGTGCAGAATAATGGGATAAATTTGCTTTGACATAATTTAAGACACCTCCAGTTTTTCAGCAGAAGCAAAGGGCTTATTTCAGCCCATGCTTCCGAATGATTGATTTGGCAAGATTCTCTTTGATTTCAGAATGTCTGGGGATTGGTTCAGACTTTTGACCATTTGTATAGATATCGTGGTTTGCACCATTCCGGAGGAGCCGCCAGCCATTCTTTTCTAAGAGCTTTATCAAATCCTTGCGCTTCATGGTATCTCCTCCTTACAATTATCATTATACGCATTTTATGCGCATTTGTCAATAGGAATTTGCGAAATTTTGAAATATTTTATGTGTTTCAAACAGTCCGAAAGCTGGTGGTAAACATGGACGGCTGCCCATATCCGTTCAAGTGTGTATATGATGACTTCCGGCACTGCGGGGTGCATTTCTGTTCTCTCCCACGCTGTGTGTATCTCGGAAATGAGGAGGAGGCAGAACGATGGCAACCATCATTATCAGCGACCAGGTGCAGCAGCCCTGGGGAGAATGGCTGACGAAAGCCCTTATGGATATGGGCGGCCGAAATATATCTGCCATTGCCTTAGTTGCAAAGGACGCTAAAACCGAAGATGTCTTTACAGGATATTGGCATTGCGGCGCCCATGTCAAAATGACAATGGCAGGGATATTACAGACTGACGCTACACTGGACTGTGTAAAGGCCAATATCGGCTCTATCCTCGAAGCGGCTGACGATGAAGACAGCGGAAGCGGGTGATCCCCCGTGGCGGGAAAGCAAAATGAGAAAATGGCGGAAGCCGAGCGTCTTTACCGGGACGGGGTAAGCCTTATAGATATCTCCAAGCAGTTAGGAGTTCCGCCCGGCACTGTCCGCCGCTGGAAAAGCACCCATCATTGGGACGGCGAACAAGGCGAACGTTCGGCGAGCGCTCGGAATCAAAAAGCGAACGTTCGGAATGATCAGAAACGAGCAAAGCGAGAAACAGAAAAGAAGATGATCGCTGCTGTTGAGGCCAACGAAGAATTGACCGAAAAGCAGCGGCTTTTTTGCGTCTATTACATCCAGAGCTTCAATGCCACGCAAAGCTATTTGAAAGCCTATGGCGGTGAGTATACGACCGCCCAGGTCAACGGCTGTAATTTACTAACAAACGCTAAGATTCGCGCCGAGATCAAGCGCCTGAAAGAAATCAAGAATGAATCTCTCCTGCTGGGCGTGGAAGACCTGGTGGAGAAGCAAATGAAAATCGCCTTTGCAGACCTTTCCGATTATGTGGAATGGGGCCGGGAGACGGTGCCGGTCATTGCAATGTACGGCCCGGTGCAAACGACAGACCCGGAGACGGGCGAAAAGGTACCGCTTACAAAAGAGGTCAATACCGTTCGCTTTAAAGATTCCACACAGGTGGACGGCTCTTTATTGTCTGAAGTCAAGATAGGCCGGGACGGGGCCAGCGTAAAGCTGGCTGACCGGGAAAAGGCCCTGAAATGGCTGTCCGATTACTTCCTGGCGGATCCGCTGGATCGGCATAAGATAGAATTTGACAAGAAACGCTTTGAGCTGGAGGAAAAGGCAAAGACCGGCAGCGATGGCAGCGGAGGTGTGCAGATCATTGACGACGTGTAGGCTCTCTGAAATTATCTCCCCAGCATTTTACCCTGTACACCGTGCCGTGAAAAACAACGAAGTGGACGAAGTTGTGGCAAAAGGCGGGCGGGGAAGCTGTAAGAGCAGCTGGGCCTCCGCAGAAGTTGTCCTGGGAATTGTCCGAAATCCTGACATTCACGCTGTCGTATTCCGCAAGGTGGGAAATACGCTCAGAAATTCCGTATATGCTCAGTGCTGCTGGGCTGTTTCCATGCTGGGACTTAGCGGAAAATTCCGCTGTACTGTTTCCCCTATGGAAATCACCTATCTGCCCACCGGGCAAAAAATCTTTTTTCTGGGCCTGGACGACCCAAACAAAAGCAAATCCATCAAAGCGCCTTTTGGGTATATCGGCATTGCCTGGTTTGAAGAACTGGATCAATATGCCGGAGAAGAAGAGATCCGCAAAGTGGAACAGTCCGTTTTCCGTGGCGGCTCCTATTCCCTTTCCATCAAAACCTTTAATCCTCCGGCTGCGTCCAAGAATTGGGCCAATCGTTATGTGCTGGAACAGCGGGCAAGGAAGCTGACCCATCACAGCACTTACCTTACCACTCCCCAAGAGTGGCTGGGGCCACGTTTTATCTCGGACGCAGAATACTTGAAAGAAACAAATCCCGTGAAATACGCCCACGAATACGGCGGAGAGGTCACGGGCAGCGGCACAGAGGTTTTTCAGAACGTCCGTGCCGAAACAATCACGGCAGAACAGATTGCAAATTTTGACCGCCGCCTGCACGGGGTGGACTGGGGCTGGTATCCTGACCCCTGGGCCTATAACGCCGGGTACTACAGCTCCGCCAAGCGGACCTTGTACATATATGACGAATTGACCCGCCGCCGCACCTCCAACCAGGATACGGCGGCTTTGCTCTTAAAGCGGGGGCTTACCTGGGACGACCTTATTATGGCGGACAGCGCCGAACCAAAAAGCGTGGGAGATTACAAAAGCTGCGGTCTGCATTGCCGGGCTGTTCCTAAACCGCCGGGCAGCGTGAATTACTCCCACAAATGGCTCCAATCCCTGGAGGCGATTATCATCGACTCGGACCGGTGTCCTGATACCTACAAGGAGTTTTCAGAATATGAGTACGAGATGGATAAGGACGGCGAACCGGCAGAGGGATACCCGGATATAGATAATCACCATATTGACGCGGTGCGCTATATGACCCAGCCAATCTGGAAGCGAAGGGGGGAATAACACATGGGATTTTTCTCCTGGCTGAAAGGAGTGTTTTCCAAAATGATTTCAAAGAGCGAGGTTGAACAAGCTCTGCAAATTAACGCAGCCCTCTCAACAGAGATGTCCGGTGCCATAGAGTTGTGGGCGGCCATGTACCGCAACACGCCGCCCTGGAAATCGAAAACGGTACGGACGGCGAATCTGCCGGCTGGGATTGCCTGGAAGGTGGCAAAGCTGGTGACACTGGAAGCGGAAATGAAACTGTCCGGCGGACCGCGCGCTGACTGGCTCGCAGAGCGCGTCAATCCGATTTGGAAAAACATCCGTATTCTGGCAGAGCAAGCGGCGGCTAAAGGCGGAATGGCCTTCAAGCCATACTTGACGGAAAACCAGGTGCTTGTGGACTGCATACAGGCCGACCGCTTTTTCCCTACCGCTTTTGACAGCAACGGAGAATTGACCGGCGGGATATTCGTGGCGCAGAAATCCATTGGCCGCGTCATCTACACCCGGCTGGAGCACCATGAATACAAGAACGGCACCCATCACATTACCCAGCGGGCTTTCCGAAGCTCGGTTTCTTCCTTTTTGGGTTCTCCCTGTTCCCTGACAGATGTGCCGGAATGGGCAGGAATCCCACCCGAGAATTATATCTACAACCTGGAACGGCCGCTTTTCGTTTACTGGAAAATGCCCTTTGCAAATTCTGTTGACGATACAAGCCTCCTGGGCGTATCCGTTTACGCAAAAGCGGCGGAAACTATCGAGCAGTTTGATCGCCAATACGGACGCTTCCTTTGGGAATTTGAAAGCGGCGAACGGGCCGTCCACGCCAGTCAGGATTTATTCAGGCGCAAAAAAGGCGGGGAGCTCGAGCTTCCGGAGGGAAAAGAACGGTTATACCGTCTGGTAGATGAAGAAATCGAAGACGGCAAGAACCTTTTCCAGGAGTTTTCCCCGGAACTCCGGGACACTTCCATGATAAACGGCATGAACACGCTGCTGCGGCAAATTGAATGGCAATGCGGCCTTTCAGCCGGGACGTTTTCAGACCCGCAGACCGTGGCAAAGACGGCCACGGAGATTGTTTCCAGCCGTCAGGAGACCTACACCACGATAGCGGATATACAGAAAAGTCTGGAAGCGACGCTTGGGGAGCTGTTTGTTTCCGTCTGCGCTCTTGGAGACGCCGCGAAGCTTGCTCCAAAGGGCTCGTATGACGCCTCCTTCAAATGGGACGATTCCACCATCACCGACAAGGAAGAGCGCCGCAAGGAGCTTTATCAGCTCGCCGTGGCCGGGAAATTTCCCATGTGGCGCTATTATGTGGAATGTCTGGATTTTTCCGAAAAAGAAGCCAGGGAGATTGCCGCGGAGATTTCGCAGGGAACGGGTGACCCGTATGCTGGAGCCTGAATATCTTGACCATATCGCCGACAGCCTGGTGGAGCTGTACAACCAGCTGGACGCCAGCATTATGCGGGATATCGCCCGCCGGCTTGTGAAGACCGGAAACGTGACCGTTACTGCCGCCTGGCAGCTCGACCGGCTGAAAGAATCCGGGCTGTTGTATGACGACGTGGTGGCACAGGTGGCAAGGTACGCCAACGCAACCGACCGGCAGATAAAGGCGCTTTTTGAGGAAGCGGGCATTGTTTCCACGGACGCGGAAACAGCCGCCTATGCGAAAGCGGGAATCAAGGCCCGCTCTATTCGTATGTCCCCCGCTGCTCTGGATATTTTAAAAGCCGGCATGCAAAAAACAAACGGAGAGCTGCACAACCTGACCCTTACCACGGCCATCACCACCCAGCAGGCATACATCAATGCGGCCACGCTGGCGGAAATGCAGGTGGAAAGCGGCGCATTAGACTATCAGACGGCGATCCGCCGGGCCATTCAAGAAGCGGCGCAGGCCGGGTCTTCCGTATCCTACCCCTCCGGGCATGTTGACAAGCTGGACGTTGCCGTGCGCCGCGCCGTGCTGACCGGCGTAAATCAGACGATGGGCAAAGTAAGCCTACAATACGCCGATGAGTTTGGGTGTGATATCATGGAGCTGACCGCTCACAGCGGCGCACGGCCCTCCCACGCCGAATGGCAGGGGCAGCTTGTCAGCCGCAGCGGGCGGCGGGGTTATCTGACACTTTCGGCCATCGGCTACGGCACCGGTGCGGGCTTCATGGGGTGGAACTGCCGTCACAGCTGGAATCCGTTTTTTGAGGGCATTTCCGCCCGGAACTATACACCTGAAAAACTGCGGCAAATGAACGCTAAAAGCGTAGAGTACAACGGTGAGAAATACACCGAATACGAGGCAAGCCAGATACAGCGGAAAATGGAGCGGGATATCCGCGCCTCCAAGCGGGAGCTGGCAGCGCTGGACGAAGCAGGAAAGGCGGCGCAGGACGAAGCGCTGGGAAACGCCTTACAGGCTGATTTTTCCAAAAGCTCTGTGAAACTGAAAGAGCAGGAAAGGAAGCTCAAGGATTTCCTTTCCCAGACAAGAAGCCTACCGGATTCTTCCCGCGTTCAGGTGATGGGCTTTGGCCGAAGCCAAGCGCAAAAAGCGGTGTGGATAGATAAGAAGTTGCAGATTGCGAAAGAAGATGCTATAATTAGGCCAAAGTCTGGACTTCCTAAAAAGCTCTCACTCCCCAATGAAGTAACAAAATTTACGCTAAACGTAGATTCCCCTACGCAACATGGGATAGTCCCAAAAGAGAGCACTTTGCATGGAGTTACAGTGATTGCCGGAGATGGTACATCGACGCCGATTCGAGATTTGCCGCGCTTGGTTGCCACATATCCTAATATTGGATCCCCCACTGGCTGGCAAAAGAAGGTTGGAAAAGTCGAAACGGATTACCATACTTATGACATACACTGGTATGAAAATGATGGAATTTGTCCTGACGGAGAAAGCAAGATAAAGGGGTGGAAATAGAAGTGGAAGCGATAAGGGCGAAAGTCAGATATATCGGTCAGAGTTTTGGATTTGATGGACTAACAAACGGCAAAATTTACGAGGCCTGGCCGGACGAAAGCGGGTTATTGCGTGTTATTGATGACAGCTGTGAAGATTATCTCTATTCGCCTATAAATCCACGTCCAGCTGATGCTTCCTGTTCCGGAGGAAAATGGGAAATCGTTGAAGACAAAAAAGGAATCTTAGCAGGAGCCTTTCCAGATCTTTTCACGGAAAGCTTAAGCACCAATTCATAAACCGGCAGTTCACACGCTTTACGGCGCGGGAGCTGCTTTTTCGTTGCTAAAAATCGCTGCAAATTAACAATGTTCTGGTGTTTAGAGTGCGGTATTGTAAAATACCGCGCTCTTTTTATACACAAAATACCTGCTTCCCGCAGGAGAAAAACAGGGAGCCGCAATACCGGGACTGGCCGGACAAAAAGGAAAGCGGCGGAAAGGAGTACAGATGTTAGACTGGCTCAAAAAAATCCTGGGTGACACGTATACCGAGGAAATCGACAAGCAGATATCGGAACAGATCGGCAAGGGCTTTGTGGCAAGGGCTGATTTCAACGCCAAGGCAGAGGCCTTAAAGTCTATGGAGGGTCAGCTGGCGGAGCGCGACAATCAGCTGGAAGAGTTGAAAAAGTCAACCGGCGATTCCGCGGTCCTGAAAAGCCAGATTGAGACACTGCAAAAGGACAACAAAGACGCAAAGGCGGCCCATGACAAAGAAATCTCCGACCTGAAATTTGGTTATGCGCTGGACGCGGCGCTGGCGACTGCAAAGGTCCGGGATTCTCTGGCAGTCAAGGCCCACCTCAACACCGACGATCTGAAGCTCTCGGAGGACGGGAAAATCACCGGGCTTGACGCCCAGCTGGAAAAGCTGAAAACGGAGAACGATTACCTGTTTGAAAGCGACAATCCCTCCCCCACCATCGGAGGAACTACCCCCGGAGTACCCGGCGGAAAAGCGACAAACGAAATGACCTATACGGAGCTGGCGGCCTTCCTGGAAGCCAACCCCGGCGCAGACATTTGAAAGGAGTTTTAATCTATGGCTGAATATGCACAGACCAAATTTGACAGCAAAAGTTTCAATCCCGTGGCCTTTGGAAAGTATGTGGAGCGCCTGCCCGCCACAAAGCGCAATGAACTGATCCGCTCCCGTGCCCTCAAAGGGAACGGGCAGATCAAGGCAGCGTTCAGTTCTCAAACTGGAACATACTTCGCTACCATTCCCATGACCGGGCGCATCGGCGGAAAACCCGTCAATTATGATGGCAATACCGACATCACCTCCGAAAATCTCACCACCTTTGAGCGTGGCGTGATCGTGATCGGACGGGCACAGTCCTGGGAGGAGACCGACTTTGCCACCGATATCACCGGCGGCAAGAATTTCATGGACGAGGTGGCTGCTCAGGTAGCGGAATACTGGGACGGCGTGGATCAGGATACGCTCCTGGCTATTCTTAAGGGCGTTTTTGCCATGACCGGCACCCAGAACGAAAAATTCGTCTCCGCCCACACTCTGGATATTACCGGGCTTACCGGCGAGGACAAAGAAAAGAATCCCCTGAATTGTGTGGGTTCCACTACCCTGAACACTGCCATTCAGCGGGCCAGCGGCGATAACAAGTCCAGATTCTCTCTGGCGATCATGCACTCCACCGTGGCAACCAGCCTGGAGAACCTGAAGCTGCTGGCGTATCTCAAGTATACGGATTCCCAGGGCATTGAGCGGCCCCTGACACTGGCCACCTGGAACGGTCGCTCCGTCCTCATTGACGATTCCATGCCCGTCGATGAGGTGGCAGCGGTTGAAGGTGTGGGCAAGGAGGGCGACGCCAACTATGTTGCCGCTCAGCCTGCCTATACCAAGTATACCACCTATGTCCTCGGAGACGGTGCTTTTGATTATGAGAACATCGGGGCAAAGAAACCCTATGAGATGTTCCGTGACCCCAAGACCAAGGGCGGCAAGGATTTGCTCTATTCCCGCCAGCGGAAGGTGTTTGCTCCCTTCGGAATCAGTTTTACCCGGAAGTCCGTTGCCTCTCTGTCCCCCACGGACGAAGAACTGTCGAACGGCCAAAACTGGGAATTGGTTCACAACGGCGGTGTTGCCAGCAAGCGGGAAACCATCGAGCACAAAACTATTCCCATCGCCAGGATCATTTCCCGTGGCTAAGGAGAGAGGTCATGTATGCAACCTATGAGGACTATACGGGTGCCTACTGCGGCCAGTCTATCCCTGTGGAAGATTGGCCCAGGCTGGAGCGGGAAGCTGCGGCCTATGTCGATGAGATCACCTATGGTCGGCTGAAGCATGACCCTGACCCTCCCCCGGAGGAGGTGAGGCTCGCTGTATGCGCTGTGGCGGAGATTGTACAGGAGGAAGCGGCGGCTGTAAAGGCCGCCCGGCAGAACGCCGGAGTAAAGTCATTCAGCAACGATGGATACAGTGAGACGCTGGCAAATGCCTCCGATGTGCGGAAGCAGTATGCGGCGGAAAAGCGGAAAGCGGCGGGAATCTATCTGCCCCTTTCCCACCCTCTCCGCTATGCGGGGGTGGATACATGAAGCACGCCAATCAGACCGCGACATACTTCCCGCTTAACAAAGACGGGAAAGCGGAATCTTCTGTTATTCTGCAAGGTGTATCCTGGACGCACAAAACGGTATCCAGCGCCGCCGATAAGGGGGCTTTGCTCTCAAAGGTGGTAATTTGCCGAATTCCAGTTGAAAACGCGCCTGCGGGCTTTGTAGCGAAAGAGGGGGCTATGCTGGTGCGTGGTGCACTGGAAATGACAGGCTTGACTGATTCTTCCCTAAAGCATCAGCACGGGGCGGTAACGATCAAGGCGGTTTCAGATAACCGGGACGGCCTTGCCCCTCACTGGAAGCTGGAGGCGGTCTGATGGCAAAAGATGTCTCCGTAAAGCTGGAGCTGGATTCCTTCACAAAGATTCTTGCTAGGCGGGGCCTTCAGGATAACGGCCCGGCCCAGAGGAAAGCCGCCAGCGAATTGAAGCGCATGTGCGACCCCTACGTCCCCATGAATACCGGAACGCTGAAAAACACTGCTCAGGTGCAGCAGGACGGCGTTTTGTACGTCCAGCCCTATGCCTCATCGCAGTATTACGGGAATGGTGGTTTTGGCAAAGAGGGCATGAACCAGGGCGGTCAGCGTGGGAAGGAATGGGATAAGCGCATGATGGCCGACCACGGGAAAGAGTATGTCAACGCCGTGGCAAAAATCGTCGGAGGAAAAGCAAAATGAACAACAGCATCATGGGGGCCGTCCGGGATTATCTGGGCGGCTGCCCTTTGTTTGATGGGAATACTCTGCGGGTCAATTTTCTGGGGGAGGAACCCCAGGAGTATACCCTGGAGGACGTTCCCGCAGCGCCTATCTTGAAAAAATACCGGGACGGCTCTTCTGTGCGCCAGGCCCTTTTTGTCCTGGCGTCCAGAGAGCTGTACAGCCGGGACGCCGTAGAAAATCTGAAAGCTTCCGGATTCTACGAGCAGCTATCCGACTGGCTGGACGCTCAGAGCTTCCAAATGAACCTTCCCAAACTCCCGGAGGGCATGACGGCAAGAAAGATTGAAGCGACCACAAACGGCTACTGTATCGCCGCCGACATTCAGCAGAATATTCAGCGGTATCAGATACAGCTGAAATTGATTTATGAAAAGGAGGCTGTCTAAAATGGCAGAAGTTTTTAAAAAGACTGGCGTCCGTCCCAGACGCGGACAGGCTAACTACCTTGACATCGGGAAAGAAGGGGCGCCCAATTTCACGCTGATGGGGCGGGGTTTTACCGAGCTCAACGAAAGCCCTTCCGCTCAGGCCAAAAGCAAGCGGTATATCAACATGGCGTCCGCCACCCAGAGCGTTTCGGGGTATGAATCCACCTGGAGCTTCGGTACCGATCAGATATGGTCTGAGGAGGTAGTCGCCTATATCTGTTCCATCGGCGAGCGGCGCTTGACAGGTGTGGACGCGGAGACTGATATGGTGACCGTAAGCCTTGACAGGCCGGCAGAGAGCGGAAGCACCACCAAGTTCTACGCCAGGAAGCAGCGCGTAGCTATTTCCGTTTCCGATTTTGGGGACGACGATGGAGATATGACCTGCGAAGGTGAGCTTTTGGGCGTAGGAGACCAGGTGGAGGGCGCGTTCGATACTTCCACTCGTACCTTTACCGAGGGGTGGACGGAACCCACTGTTCCTGCCGCTACCCCTGACACGCCCACAAGCGACGAGGAGGTGTAAAAATCATGGCAGAATTTAAATTCAGAGAATCCCTTACCCTGGATTTCGGTGGGATTCAATTCGAGGTCCGCCCGGACGACCCCGAGTTTCAGAAAAGGCTGGAAAACTCTCAGCAGCTGTGGGAAGAAGCTTTTCGGAAACTCAACGCCACCGGGTCAAAGGTGAATTCGGATTTGCTCAGAACCACCTGCGAAGGAATCGCAGTCAGTGTGGAATCGGTGCTGGGAGAGGGTGCGGTTTCTGAAATATTCGGAAATCGCTTCCCCGGATTTGTCGATCTGGTGGACGTGGTGGCCTATATCCGCGCCGAAGTGGACGGCTACTGGAAGCAGGTAACTGCTGAATATGGTACAGCCATTGCCACAAACCGGGAACAGCGGCGGGCAGTAAAGCGTTTGCCGAAGCCCGCCAGTGACAAGGCGTGAGCTTTTCAGCCCTTGCCGAAACCGTAACGGTAGCCGGGCGGGAATATCCCATTGAAACGGATTTCCGGGCTTCTATCGCCTTTGAAATCCTGGCAAACGACCCGGATAAAGCGCCGGAAGAAATCGCTCTCGGCATGCTGGACCTGTACTTTCCCCAGTATGCTGGGCGTTTTCTCTTTGTAACAGAGGGCGATGATCCGGAGCTCGTTTATCTGGTCATTCATGCCGGGGACGCTGTGAAAGCCCTCCTGGAATTTTATCGAGGCAGCGGCGCCAAAGAAAAGGCGAAAAAGAGCGGCAGGAAAAAGAGGCTGTATGATTTTGGCTTGGACGAAGCCTATTTGTACGCCTCTTTCTTGCAAGCCTATCAAATCGACCTGAGGACACAAAAGCTGCACTGGTGGAACTTCAAGGCTTTGTTCAGCGCGCTGCCGCAGGATACGGTTTTTGGGAATATCCTGCATATCCGGGCGATGGAACTCCCGTCCAAAATGCCAAAAGAGGAAAAGGCGTATTACCGAAAACTGAAACGCCTGTACGCCCTGCCGGAGAGGAAATCGGAACGGGAGCAGCAGGAAGACGATGAGCTCGCCGCCGTCCTCATGGGAAGCGGCGATCTGTCGGAACTGGGGGCGGTGAAAAATTGAGAAGGTGAAATGCCCGCGCTGCGGGCAAACGCTTATGAAAGCGGACTATGTGAAAGCGGAGATCAAATGTCCCCGCTGTAAGGAAATTGTAAAGGTGGAACTCCCAAAGGACAGAGCCAATAGCCGCACCAAAGAGTAGCGAGCAAGCGCCTGACTTTGCATGGCAAGGGCAGGTGTTTTCTTATGGCTGACGGTACTATCAAAATTGCAACAGACCTCTCGACGGAGGGCTTCAAGAACGGACTTACCAAGCTGGGGTCTATTGCCAAGACCGGGCTTTCAGCGGTGACGGCTTCCATCACTGCCGTAGGCGCGGCCCTGGGCGCCGCCGGTGGGTATGCTGTCTCAACCGGTTCTCAGTTTGAGACGGCCTTTGCCCAGGTGCAGACCATCATGGACGACACGGAAATGTCCTGTGACGCCATGAAATCGGGGCTGAAAAGCCTGTCGACTGATCTGGGCGTATCCTTTACTGAGCTTTCTGAGACGGCTTATAACGCCATTTCCGCCACCGGGGATACGGCGGGGGCCTTGAATCTGACGGAAACGGCTGCAAAGCTTGCTGTCGCCGGATTTACAGATACCAGTTCCGCCCTTTCAACGCTTACCAGCGTTATGAATGCCTATGGATATACTGCGGAAGATGCAATGAATATCAGTGACAAACTTATTATGTTGCAGAATCAGGGCGTCACCACTATCGATCAGCTTTCCGGCAGTATGGGCAAGGCCATCGCCACTGCCTCCGCCTACGGCATTGATTTGGATAATCTGGAGTCAGCATATGTCAGCTTGACAAAAATAATCCCTTCTACAGAAGAAGCCACGACCTATGTGTCGTCCATGTTCAACGAGCTGGGAGATGCAGGAAGCAAAGTCAGCTCTGTTTTACGGGACAAGACCGGAAAAAGCTTTGGAGAGCTAATGGAATCGGGCATGTCCCTAGGGGACGTGCTGGGGATCCTCAATGATAGCGTGAACGGAAACAGCGAGGCCCTCATCAATCTGTGGGGCTCCGCTGAAGCCGGAAAAGCGGCAAATGCTATCGTTTCCTATGGGCTTGATAATTTTAATGACAATCTGAAAACCATTCAGGGAAGCACCAATGTTACCCAGAAGGCCTATGAAACGATGTGTGATACCCTGTCGCACAAAACAGAGGTATTGAAAACCTCTGTGCAGGGCCTTGGGTCTACTGTGTATGATTCCCTGGACGGAACGCTGAAAGGCGTTGTTGAGAAGGCTACCGGCTACGTTTCCACGCTTGATAAGGCGTTTTCCAAGGGCCTTAAATCGGGCGTAGCAGCCCTGGGAGAAGTCGTTTCCACCGCTCTTTCCGATATAGCTGGAGCCGCGCCGGAAATGATCGACGCTGCGGTCATGCTCATAGACAATTTCCTGTCCGGGCTGGAAGACAACCTCCCCCGGCTGGCGGATTCCGCCTTAGAGATCGGCGAGAGCCTGGTAAGCGGTATCGTTAAAATTTTCCCGCGCATTTTCAAGCTGGGCGGAGAATTTCTTTCAGAGCTGGCAAGCGGGATATACAGCCGCATTCAGGAAACCGATTGGGGAAAAGTAGCAAAATCCATCAGCGCTGGCCTAAAGGAAGCTTTGAAATCCGCCGCCGACTACCTCAAAGAAGTTGACTGGAAAGAGGTAGGCGAAACCCTGCGGAACGGTCTGACCGACTTCCTAAAAAATATCGAATGGGGCGAAATATTCGGCGGACTGTGGGACGTTGTGAAAGAAGCGTCAGCCTCGCTCATGGACTTTTTGAATGGGTTAGGCAATGGTCTGGGTGCTCTTGTGCCTCTGGCCGAGGGTGTGGGCGCAGCACTGGCAGCGTGGAAAATCGGGTCTTCCGTTACCAGCGGTATTGACAAGATCATGGGCCTGTTCGGGAAGAAGGGCGTGGGCGCAGTTGCCGGCGAAAGCGGCAGCTTCAAAATTCCATCTGTGAAGGACACCTTAAAGGGCTTTGCAGATATTGCGCTGATCATCGGTGGAGCTGTGGCGGTTGTGGAGGCCATCGGCCTCTTGTCCTCTGTTCCCGGCTTCAACGAAGCAATGTCAACCGGCGTCACGGCCATCAAAACGGCATTCCAAGGTATCGGTTCGGTGGCCCTGGAGCTTGCCGGGACTGCCGCCGGTGTTATCGCCCTGGGAAAAATTGGAGCTTCAACCGTGGTCCAAGGCCTTGGCGGGCTGGCGCTGATTTTGGACGGCGTCCCGGTAGTCATCACAGCTCTTGGCGCCCTTATGTCTATTCCCGGATTTTCAGACTTTCTCGGCGCAGGTGTTTCCACTATCAAAACCGCCTTTGGGAGCCTGGGAGACGTGGCCCTGGAAATCGGTGCTTTCTCCGCACTTATTGTAGGGCTTGGTCTGGCTACTCCTGCCACGATTCTTTCCGGGCTGGCGGGCTTTGCCCTGGTGATTGGCGGGCTGGAAACTGTACTGGTGGCCCTTGGGGCTTTAAATCAGATTCCCGGCTTCTCCTGGATCGTCGGTGAGGGTGGAAAAGCCCTCATGCAGCTGGGCGAAATTCTGGGCGGCTTTGTGGGCTCCATCGTGGAGGGCGCTCTAACAGAAATCAGCGATGGGTTCCCGCAAATTGCGGATAACCTTTCCCTGTTCGCCGAAAAACTGGAGCCGTTTCTCTCCACAATGGAGCGGGTAGACAGCGGGACGACCGAATCAGCAAAAGCGCTGGCGGATACGATCCTAGCGCTCAGTGTGGGAAGCCTAATCGATGCGGCCACCTCCTGGCTCACCGGCGGTTCCTCCATGACGGACTTTGCGGACCAGCTTATTCCATTCGGCGAAGCCATCACGGAGTTTTCCTCCATCGTGTCCGGCAACATAGACGAGGGTGCGGTGACAGCCGCCGCCAATGCCGGAAAAATCATGGCGGAAATGGCAAATACGATCCCAAATAGCGGTGGCGTGGTGGGCTTCTTTGCAGGAGAAAACGATCTATCAACTTTTGCAAAAGAGCTTCTGCCGTTCGCCCGCGCCATCGTGAGCTTCTCGAGAATCGTTGACGGGAACATCAACGAGGGCGCGGTAACAGCAGCGGCGAACGCCGGGAAAGTTCTTTCTGAAATGGCGGCGAATCTGCCAAATCAGGGAGGACTTGTAAGCTGGTTCACAGGGGACAACACTCTGTCTGTGTTTGGTAAAGAACTGCTCAAATTCGGTCCGTACCTGAAAGCCTACGCTTCTAGCGTTTCCGGAATCTCCACCGATGTGGTGCAAAATTCCGCAAATGCAGCCCTGGCCCTTGCCGAGCTTGCTAATAATCTTCCTAATCAGGGAGGCGTGGTGAGCTGGTTCACAGGAGACAATAAGCTCTCAGACTTCGGCGCGGAGCTTGTGGCTTTTGGCGAGTATTTCCGGCAGTATTACGATCAGATCAGTGGAATCGGCGTGACCCACATTACTGCGGTATCCACCGCGGCCGGGGAGTTTGTTGCGATAGCCGCTGAAATGAAAAACGTGGATACCGGCAAAGTAAAAGACTTTGGGGAAGCCATAGCCGGATTCGGCGAAAAGCTGTCCGGTACAGACTGGGACGGCGTAAGCGAGGGCTTCTCCTCCGGAATGTCGGCCATGCTTTCCTCTCTTTCCAGCACTATTTCCGGTATGCAATCCGATATGGGCAGGCTGGAAAGCAGTTTGCTCACTGTCTGGGGCAGGATCGTCTCAAACGCCTCTCTGAAATGGGAGCAGGTAAAGACCACCATTCAGGCACACAACGATTCTATTTACCGCCAGACCACGCAAAAATGGGAAGCGATCCGTAAATCCATTAGTTCCTGTGTGGATAGTATTCGCACGGACAGCGCACGAAAATGGGACGGCATAGTTTCCACTATAAGGCAGAAAACCGCGGAAATTCAAAAGGTTGTGTCGGACGGCTTTAGTCAGGCAAAGGTAAGCGCTGTGAACCGCACCACTGAAATGGTGAATGCAATTTCCGGTTCCTGGGGCGGCCTGGCCTCCAAGGCATATTCCTGGGGGACCCATATTCCTCAAAATCTGGCAGCCGGGATCAACGATGACGCGTGGCGGGTGAGCAACGCCGCCAGTAACCTGGCAGAGATCATCAGAAAGTATTTGCACTTTTCGGAGCCGGACGTAGGCCCACTTTCCGATTTCCATACCTATATGCCCGATATGGTGCGGGAGCTTGCGGACGGTATGGATAAAAACAAGGGGCTGGCCGAAAAAAGCGCGGCGGGAATCGCCTCCGCTATTTCTTCCGGTATCAAATCCGGCGGCCAGCTACATATCCCCATCGATGTGCTGGGGCAGCTGCGCGGCAGCGGCGTTTTGGACGAGATTCCCCTGGCGGTCAGAGCTTCCAGCGCGGAGCTTACAGCAAGAGCACTTTCTTCTTCGCCCGCGGATAAACCGACGTCTTCCCCGGAACCGATTGATTACGACAGGCTGGCGGAGGCCATAGCAAACATACAGATCCAGACCAAGGTTGAAATGGACGGGAAACCCATCGCAACGGCGACGAACCGGCGCATGGGCCGTCAAATGAAGCTGGAAAGGAGGCGGGTATAATGCTGGGA
Organism: uncultured Acutalibacter sp.; assembly: GCA_964642055.1. Classification (GTDB taxonomy): domain Bacteria; phylum Bacillota; class Clostridia; order Oscillospirales; family Acutalibacteraceae; genus Acutalibacter. Next base: position 33,110 of record CAZXLM010000017.1, read on the forward strand.
GCGACCATCGGAAATTTGCACACAGGAAAAGACCTGGGCCTTAACTGGGTCGATATATCTATAGCGTCGCCGGAAGTCAAAACAAGATATATCGATGTGCCGGGACGCAATGCTCCGTTGGACCTGTCAGACGCTATGACGGGGTATCCCACCTATGACGCCAGAGATATTACCTTGACCTTTGACGCACGCACCCGCCTTTTCGACGATTGGGAGCGGAAATATTCCCAGCTCTTGAACGCGTTCCACGGAAAGCGTCTCAAAGTCATTCTGGATACGGATCCCGGCTTTTACTACGAAGGCCGGGTCACGGTCGGGTCGAAAAAGGACGCGCTGGAAACGGACACCTTTACCATTTCTATCCACGCGGACCCCTATAAGCTGGAGTTGAATTCCGGTCTGGACCCGTGGCCTTGGGACACCTTCAGCTTTGAGACTGGGATCATTCGGGAATACAATGCCCGGGTGGTAGACGGCACTTTGGAGCTCCTGATTCCCGGCCTTTCCATGCGCGTCATTCCAAAAATTATCTGCTCTACTGCCATGAGCGTTTCCTACCTTGGGAAAACCTATCTGCTGAGTGCGGGAGAAAATAAAATCAGTGAGCTTTGTCTGGGCGCCGGGGAAAACGTCCTCACGTTCTCCGGCTCCGGCACGGTCAGCGTTGATTATCGGGGAGGGGAGCTGTAATGTACCTGGTAAAACTGAGGAACCGGGACGGCGGGGAATGCTTTCTGCACGACCCCCGCGATTCGGAACTCCTGCTGATCGACCCTGTCCTTTCTATGGAGCTGAACAGGTCCGGCGCCTTTAGCTTTTCAATCTCCCCCACCCACCCCCATGTGGGAAAAATCAGAAAGATGTCATCTGAAATCGAGGTGCTACGGGACGGCAAAATCATCTATACAGGCCGGCCGCTGAACGAATCGGACGATATGGATAACGTTGCCGCCATCACATGCGAGGGGGTCCTGTCTTATCTGCTGGATAGCGTGGCGCGGCCCTTTGAATATAAGGGCTCCCCCAAGGGCCTTTTTCAAAAACTCTTGAACGATCACAACGCGCAGGTGGACGAGTGGAAGCGATTTAAGCTGGGAAACGTGACGGTGACGGACAGCAACGACTACATCAACCGCTCCAATTCCAGCTATGGCAGTACGCTGGACGCCATCGAAGAAAAGCTGATAAAGACCCACGGTGGATATCTGCGGGTCCGCTTTGAGGCGGACGGCCGGTATCTGGACTATCTCTCTGACTATGAGCACACCTGCTCCCAAATGATAGAGTTTGGAGAAAACCTCCTGGACCTGAACAAGTACATTGATCCCGATGATTTGGTAACGGCCGTGATTCCCTTGGGTGCGGAAACGGACGAAGATGGGATCAACGGCGTAAAAAAGCGGGTGAATATCACATCTGTTAACGGAGGGCTGGATTACGTGGTAGACGAAACTGCCGCAGCGGAATTTGGATTCATCTGCCGGACGGTGGAATTTGACGATGTGACCCTTCCCCAGAATCTAAAAGCAAAGGGCCAAGCCTACCTGGAAGAACACAAAGGCCTCATTCATTCTTTGGAGCTTTCCGCTGTGGACCTGCACCTGCTCCAGCTGGACGTGGAAAGCGTCCTCCTGGGGGACTGGATACGGGTAAAAAGCCCGCCCCACGGCCTTGACAGCCTTTTCCTTGTTTCTAAACTGGAATTAAACCTGGCCGACCCCGGCGCAGATGTGCTCTCTCTTGGAAAGACCTTTGAGACCATGACGGGCAGCACCGGCAAAATACAGAACGAGATCTCCGGGGAACTGCAAAAGACGATGGACGGAATTTCCGCGAAGCTGGTGGTAGCAGATCAGTCTATTCTTGCAGAAGTCGCAAGGGCTACATCGGCCGAAAGCGACTTGGACGCCGATCTTTCTTCCCTGCGGGTAGATATCGAGGGAATCACTTTTTCCGTATCAAACGGTTCTGCCTCTTCCCGCTTCACCATGAAAGTGGGAGAAACCACTATCACAAGCCCCGCTATCCGATTCACGGGTATGGTCACGTTCGCTGATCTTTCCGGTTCCGGCACCACTGAAATAAACGGGGACAACCTCACGACCGGCACCATCAATATTCTCGAGGGCGGCGGTGTAACCCTGCAGGGTACAGCGCCCGGCGGCGGTGGCGGTGGCTTTGCGGCCGCGGAAGGAAACGATGGTAAGCAGGCCACCTACGGCGCCAAAATGTACGGCCTGAACGGGGATTATTATTGCATTGCCACAGACGCTGGCGTGTGCTTGAACGGTCCCAGCGCGGCATTTTATGTCTCAGGTGGGAATATCCACGCCTCCACTGCTATCTCTGAGGGCTCTGACAGGAATCTAAAACATTCTATCAGCCACGATTTGGAGGCTTACAGGGCATTTTTCTCCGCCCTGAAACCCGCGGCCTATAAGTTCAAAGCCGGGACCAGTGACCGGCTCCATACGGGCTTTATCGCCCAGGAAGTGGAGGACGCCCTGCACCATGCTGGACTTGCCGCCCAAGATTTTGCCGGGCTCGTGATTGAGCAAAAGGAAGACCCAAACGGAAACCCCGTGCAGGAATACGGCCTGCGGTATTCCGAGTTCGTTTCCTTGAATACTTACATGCTTCAGCAGGCATTCCGGGAGATAGAGGCGCTGAAAAAAAGAATCACCGAATTGGAGGATAAGGCACATGGCACTGATCGCTAATTTTGTAGAGAAGATTCGTGCGGCAATTTACGGCAAAGATGTGCGGGAAAGCATTGCTTCCGCCATCGAGGCAATCAACGGCGAAAGCGAAGCGGCAGCGGCAAGTTCCAAAGCCTCCGCAAAGAGCGCGGCACAGTCAGCAGACTTTGCTGCTACCGCCCACGAAGCAGCAAACGCCGCCGCAAACAATGCCAATGAAAAGGCGCAGCTTGCGGGTACGGCCGCGGCTAACGCCGGCGAAAAGGCACAGGCAGCCGAAGAAGCTACAACATTTGCGAATACCGCCGCCGGGGAAGCCCAGGCAGCAAAAGAAGCGGCAAATGCCGCGGCAGAACTGGCAAACAGCAAGGCTGCCGACGCTGAGACTGCCGCCGAGCAGGCCAACACGGCGGCTGGGGCGGCGCAGGAAGCCAAAACGGCAGCTGATACCGCGGCAGCGGCGGCAAATACTGCCGCTGAAACCGCCCAGAGCCAAGGAAATTACGCCAAAGCCCAGGGAGACCGGGCAGCGAAGCTGGTCGGCCAGATCGAAAATACCGATGTAGGCGGTATGGCAACAGACATTCTCGCGCTGCAAAGCGGAAAAGCCGACCTGGTAGATGGCAAGGTACCTGAAGGTCAGCTGCCTGAGATGGATTTTGATTCGGCTGGAAGCGCGGCGGCGGTGCAGGCGCTGCTTTCTGCCCATACGGGGAATACGGCGAACCCACACAATGTGACAGCCGAGCAGCTGGGCGCAGTTCCGACCAACAGGAAAATAAACGGGTTACCATTAATCGGCGATATTACCTTGACCCCAAATGTTATCCCAGGCTCTGCAAAGCGAGATTGCGTTGTTGTAGGTACTTCAACCGCAAATGGAACCGCAGAGAACTGTGATTACTTGTGCGATGGGGTAAACGATGATGTCGAAATATCCGCCGCCATAGAAGACGCATATTCACGGGGTTTCGGTATACGTTTTCTAGGAGGTGTTTACAATTTAAACAGTTCTATCGCTTTCCAACATGACATGCAAGTGTACGGCACTCCCCAAACAGGAGAAAAAGAGCCCGGCTCTAATTTTCCAAAAACCAAATTAAGCACCACCGGTAGCTCTATATCAGTTATCTCGGCAGGCTGTTGCCAATTTTCAAATATACGTTTTGGAAATATCACAAACGTCAGCAATAATGCTTTCTTTTACTGTGATATGCCGCTTTCAAGCGCACAAGGATCAACGTTTTTTTATTGTGCAGTTTCAAATATTAAAAACGCTGAGTATTGCGCTTTTATACGTTGCGCCGGCGGATTTAAGGCTTCCAACTCACACGATTTACTTGTATATGCGAGCACGAGGGCAGTCGAGAACATCGATCAAAGGATTTACCTATCCAACGTAGAAAACAGCGTAGTTGTCGCATGTGAAGCGGCATCAGAATATGGTGAGCTCATTGGAATTTACCGCTCCAACAACAATATTGTTGCCGCTAATAAGTGCCTACGAAGAATTGGGTCAGACCTGAACGTGGAAGGAATCAAACTATATGAGAGTTCGAACAACCTAGTCATCGGGAACGCAGTTATAGGAGCTGACCGTGCCATTGACAAAACAATATATCTGAATGGCACGGAAAACAACAACAACCTGATTTTGGGAAATCTAATTCTCGGGAAGAACTATGTGTCAGACGGAGGTACAGGTAACACCTTTGTCAACAACAAGTACAATTGAGGAGGCATGCTCATGCAATACCCGTTTTCCTTGTACGGTCGGATTATTAAAATTCACAGATACAGCGTTACATATCAAGAAGAATATGAGTGGCTGGACGATGAGGGAGTGCCTGAAACGTCGGCTGAATCTCGCGTTGAATATTGCAACACGCAAGAGCAGGCGGAAGCGGTTGCGGCGGCCCATGAGGGCAGTACCGTCACCCAGCTCGACTCCAGCGCCTATGAGTGGCTGGACGGTATTGAAGTAGCGGACGTGCCGGATACCTATGCGGAGGCGGTAAGAATTTACGAAATGGGACAAACCGCCTATGAAGCGGAGCTGAACAAGCCCACGCCGGAAGAAACCATAGCTTCTATTGAGGATGCTTTGTGCGAACAGGACATGGCCGCAGATAATCGCATGGCCGCGCTGGAAGACACTGTGTGCGAGCTGGACGCCGTCATTCATCAGGGAGGAGGTGAAACCCTGTGAATGAAATTTGGGCAAACAGACTTGTGGCAGGAACAAAAACATGGGGAGAAATGCCTGCCTCACGCCGCCTAGCGGTCAAGGCAATCCTTGCCGCCCGTGTGAAAAGCGGTACCGTTTCAGCGGACAGCTATAAGGCAATCACGGGCGAGGAATACGCAGAATAAGGTACACAAAAAGGAGGGAAAGAGATGGAGAACAGCACGCCCATCACACGGGCGGAGCACGAGGAATTCCGGCGGCGCATGGAGGAGGCCCACCGCCGGCAGGACAAGCGAATCGAGCTGCTTGAAGAAAGCACTCAGAAGATCGGCTCCTTGACCGTTTCCGTGGAAAAGCTGGCCCAGAGCATTCAGCTCATGGTGAAAGAACAGGAGCGCCAGAGGAAGCATCTGGAAACGCTGGAAAGCCGGGACGGGGAGATGTGGCGCAAGGTGGTGGGGTATGCTGTCACCGCCGTGGTGGGGCTGGTTATCGGCTTCATCTTTTCACAGTTTGGAATTCATTAAAGGAAAGGGGAATTTAACATGAAAAAGTTGAACAAAACCTGGATAAAAGCGGCAGGAGTACGGGCCGTAAAGACCGTGGCCCAGACCGCCGTGGCGGCCATTGGCACCAGCGCGGTGCTCAGCGACGTGAACTGGCAGCTTGTATTGAGCGCCGCAATTTTGGCGGGCGTGCTGTCGCTGCTCACCAGCGTGGCTGGCCTGCCGGAAGTGAAGGAGGAATGACGACATGCCGGACAAAGAAAAAGATTACTCTGATATTCCG
>CAZXLM010000018.1:0-38034 GCA_964642055.1 uncultured Acutalibacter sp.
GGGAAATGGCCCGGCTGTGCATGGAGGACAACATCGCCATGACGCCCTACAGCGCTCTGGCCGGCGGCAGGCTTTCAAAACGCCCCGGCGAGACCTCCCGCCGCCTGGAAGAGGACAGCTATGCAAAAGGAAAATATGACGCCACCGCGGAGCAGGACGGAAAGATCATCGCCCGCGTGGCCGAACTTGCGGACCGTTACGGCGCGAGCATGACGGAAATTTCCCTGGCATGGCTGCTGACGAAAGTCAGCGCGCCGGTGGTGGGCGCCACCAAGCTTCATCACATCGAGGGCGCGGTGAAAGCCCTTGATCTGGCCCTGACCCCGGAGGATCTGGCCTATCTGGAGGAGCCCTACATTCCCCACAGACTGGTGGGGGTCATGGCACAGGGTCAATAAACTGGATCCAAGGAGGAAATGATCGATGAAAAACACTCGTGAGCTCGACCCGGAATTTATGGAACGCTTTGAGGCCTTTGCCTTTACGGAAGCACCCCGGGAGGAAAATCAGCAGCTGGACCCGGAAGCCAGGTTTTTGGCCATTTTAGCCACGCTCATTGGCTGCCAGGGAACCGACGCCTTTCGCGAGATCCTGCCCATGGCACTGGATAACGGGGTATCCCCCGTGCAGGTAAAGGAAACCGTGTACCAGGCTTTTGACTATCTCGGCATGGGCCGGGCATGGCCCTTCCTCTCCCTGGCCAACGAGATTTTGAAAGAGCGCGGCGTGACGCTCCCCCTCCCCGGCCAGGCCACGACCACTGCGGAAGACCGGCTGGAGAAGGGTGCGGCGGCCCAGGCGGAAATTTTCGGAGAACACATGAAGGAAGCATGGAAAGCCGGGCACATCAACCGCTGGCTCGCCGCCAACTGCTTTGGCGATTATTACACCCGCACAGGCCTGACGCTGGCCCAGCGGGAAATGATCACCTTCTGCTTCCTCATGGCCCAGGGCGGCTGCGAGCCCCAGCTTACAGCCCATGCCGGTGGGAACATGAATTTGGGGAACGACCGGGACTTTCTTATCAAAGTGATTTCTCAGTGCCTGCCCTATATCGGCTATCCCCGCAGTCTGAACGCCATCGCCTGCGTGAACAAGGCGGCTGAGACTGCCGGGAAATAAACCTTTCGCCCGAACAGAAGCCTCGGAGCCGACGGCGGCTTACTGTAAGCGAACAACCTCTCTCCCATGTCGGCCCGGCCGAAAACGCGCCAGAAAAGTCCCGGCTTTCCGCGCTTTGCACCTGAAGCGGCAGCTGCGTTCCCCGCCGGAACCCCCCGCTGAGATGTGTCACCGGACGGCAGCTTCTCTTACAATTCTCAATGGGAGCTTAATCTAACAACTAAAGACCAAATCCCCCGCGCCCTGCCGGAAAGTTGCCGGCAGGGCGCGGGGGTTCCAAAGGAGACAACTCTATTTGTTATCAGCCCGCTATTTTTCCAAGCTGCGGGCAGCGTCCAATATGATCTCCACAGCTTTTTCCACTGTGAATTTCGAAGTATCCACCGTAAGGTTGTAATTGCTCAGATCGTCCCAGCGGTTATTGGAATAGAAATTGTAATAATTCGCCCTTTGCTTATCCTTCTTAGTGATAAAATCCGGGGCCTTTTTCTCCTCGCAGAGATTTCTGGAAACGATCCGCTCGATCCTGGCGGCCTTGTCTGCGTGGACGAAGACATTCAGGCAGTGGGGAAACTCTCGCAGGATATAATTTGCGCACCGGCCGATGATGACGCAGGGGCCCTCCGCCGCCGCCTTTTTGATGATATCCGACTGGATAATGAAAAGCTTGTCGTTGATGGGCATCTCGTTCAGACCGGGGACGCGGCCGCCGAAGCCGCCGTAACTGCCCATCACCATGGAATACAGCAGGCTGTTGGTGGCTTTTTCATCGGCGTGCTCGAACACCTCTTCCGAAAGGCCGCTCTGCTTTGCCGCCATGGCGATCAACGCCTTGTCGTAAAATGGGACGTTCAATTCCCGCGCGATCCGCTCTCCGACCTCATGACCTCCGCTTCCAAACTGACGGGCAATGGTGATGACAGGCAGCATACAGATTCCTCCTTGTACGATTCTTATAATATTCTACGCTTCAATTTATAAATTATAGATAATTTATCTATAATTATCATACGCTCTTTTTCCGGAAATGTCAAGAACTCCAGCTTGAAAATTTTCCCGCTTCGGAATATACTGAAAATCGGAAAGCTTCTTTTTCCGCGGAAAACCGGAAACCGTCACAGAGATTTCACAAGGACGGTGTAAGCTGGAATAAAAGAGGCAGAACCAGCTCGGTTTTGTCTTCATACCGCCATTCTGCGCCTTATATTTGAAGGAGGTTGCTTTATGTATCATATCCTGGTTACGGACGACGAGGAAAAAATCAGAATGCTGATCCGCAAATACGCCGAATTTGAGGGACACCAGGTTACGGAGGCCGAAAACGGCATGAAAGCGGTAGAGCTGTGCCGCCGGGAGCCGCAGAAGTTCGACATCATCATCATGGACGTGATGATGCCGGAACTGGACGGCTTTTCCGCTGTGGCGGAGATCCGAAAGACCTGCCAGGCGCCGGTGCTCATGCTTTCCGCGCGAGGAGAGGAATACGACAAAATACACGGTTTTGAGCTGGGAGTGGACGATTATGTAGTCAAGCCCTTCTCCCCCAAGGAACTGATGATGCGGGTAAACGCCATCATGAACCGGGTGCGGCCTCAGTCGGCGGCTTCCAAGCGAAACACAGCGGCCTTCGAGGGGCTTTTCATCGACTTCGACGCCCGTATCGTCACCGTGGACGAAGACAGGGTGGAGCTTTCCCCAAAGGAGTACGATCTGCTGGTCTATATGGTCAACAACCGCAACCTGGCCCTGACCAGGGAAATGCTGATCACCAATGTGTGGGGCTACGACTTTTACGGGGACGACCGAACGCTGGATACCCATATCAAGCTTCTGCGCCGTTCCCTTGGGCCCTACAGTAAATTCATCGTGACGCTCCGGGGCGTTGGCTACCGGTTCGAGGCGGCATGATGGGCCGGTCAGAGCGTTCCCCGGCCCGCTCGGCCAGAAAGCCCCTGGGGATCCGCTGGCAGATCGCCTTGGGCTTCGCTGTATTCATTCTGGTGGTCGCGGCGCTGCTGTGGGTTTTCCAGATCGCCCTGCTTGGGCCCTTCTATCAGGCCATCAAGACGGCGCAGGTCCGAAGCACGGCGGAAGCGGTGATACGGAAACTGGAGGATCGGGACCTGGACAGTCAGGTGAAAAAGTATTCCAACGATATGGGCATCAATATTCTGGTGACAGACGAATACGGCGTGCAGTACAGCGGCTACAAGCCCACCCAGCGGGAATGCCTGCTGGAAACCATGACCCGCATGGATCTGCGGAATGTTTTCAACGACGTGAACTTGGCGGGAGGCTCCAAGCTTGCTGCCTACACCTCCCCTTTCACCTATCAGGACGGCGCGCGTCCCCAGGTGATTTTGTACGCAGAGGTGGTCCGGACAAGCTCCGGGTTGAACCGTATGGTACTGATCGAAAGCGAGATCACCCCGGTGGACGCCACGGTGGAGACCCTTCAGATCCAACTGATCTGCGTTACCGCAGTCATGGTGCTGCTGGGAGCGCTCCTGGCTTTTTTCATTGCCAGAAGCATTTCAAAGCCGGTAGCTGCGGTGAACGAATCTGCCAAGGAACTGGCAAAGGGCAATTACGGGATCCGGTTTGAGGAAAGAGGTTCCCGGGAGGTCCAAGAGCTGGCCCATACCCTCAACTACGCGGCGCAGGAGCTTTCCAAGGTGGAAAGCCTCCGGCAGGAGCTGCTGGCCAACGTCTCCCATGACCTGCGCACGCCCCTGACCATGATCCAGGGATACAGCGAGGTCATGCGGGACCTGCCGGGAGAAAATACGCCGGAAAACGTGCAGATCATCATTGACGAGACAGAGCGTCTGACAAATCTTGTCAACGATCTGCTGGATCTTTCCCGGCTGGAAGCCGGGGTGGTGCCGCTGGACAAAACGCGCTTCAATTTGACGGAAAGCATTCGGGCCATTCTCAAGCGCTATGACAAGCTGGCGGATTACAGCTTCCCCTTTGAAGCGGAAGGAGACGTGTTCGTTACGGCGGACGAATTGAAAATCTCCCAAGTGATCTACAACCTGGTAAACAATGCCGTCACCTACGCAGGGGAGGACAAGACCGTCTCCCTTCGACAGACGTTGGAAAACGGCCGGGTGCGCATCTCTGTTTCCGACACGGGAGAGGGGATCCCCCAGGACAAACTCAGGGATATCTGGGAACGATATTACAAGGTGGATAAGGAGCATAAACGGGCCCAAGTGGGCACCGGTCTGGGGCTTTCCATCGTGAAAAACATTCTGGACCTGCACGGCGGCGCCTACGGCGTGGAAAGCGAGCTGGGAAAAGGCAGCACTTTCTGGTTCGAGCTGCCTTGTTAGTTGTTAGATATTAGTTCTTAGTTGTTAGAATGGAAATCATAAATTAGCAATGAGAAATTGGGAAAAAAGAAAGCCTCCCCTTGTTTTCAAGGGGAGGTGGCACGGCGTAAGCCGTGACGGAGGGGATAAAGGAAGGAAGCGAATCTGGGCTGCAGGTCGATACTTTCTCTGTATAAGGCGGCCAATCTCAAACAACAGGAGACTGCCAGCAACTGCTGTTATGTATTTGTCGAAAATCGGATCAATGGCGGAATACCTGCTTCGGGCAGCAAAAATATAATGATCGTACTGATCACTTGAAGTACAGCAATAAACAGAAGCAGATACTTTATTCCATGCTTAAACTTTGAAAAAGGCAGTAGCATCCAGCCAGACGTCAAAATGCATATGATGGAAATAACAGCGCAAATTCCAAATGCGATATATACGTTGATTTGAGCGATTTTCTCCAACGATCCTGTCAAATACAATATGATATGAGCCGCTTGCAGAGCCCCAACCACAATATATATTCCTTTTCTATTTTCAGATTCAAAGGAACCGCGTCTTAGCAAGATGAGTAATACAATTATTATGAAAACGAGAAAAATCCCGATTCCCACGTAGACGGTAAAATTCATACTCTCACGCCTCTCTTTCAAAACTAAGGTATAGCATATAAATATGAACAAATCAATAACATAACAGGGCGGCAAGAAAGCAGCCGCCTCCGCCGGAGTTGCTATTTTTCCCTTTTCGTGGTAAACTTGAAAATACTGAAAAAAGGGAGGGAAAGCTATGAGAGCGAAGCCGCTGCCGGAACACGGCGCCATCGGCATCTGCTCTCCCAGTCATGTGCCGCTTTTTGAAGCCGCACCGGGACAGGAAATTCCCTGGAGCCGGGAATATAAAAATATCATTGGCGGAATGGAAAGAGAAGGCTTCCGCGTAGTACAGGCCGAAAATCTCTACAAAAAGACATGGGGCTTCCTGGCCGCAGATACCGAGCGGGCCGCCGACCTGAACCAGCTTGCCGCCGACAAGACGGTAGACTATATCCTCTTCGGCGGGGGCGAGGGCGCGCCGGAAGTGCTGCCCTATCTGGATTTTGAACTCTTCCGGCAAAACCCCAAACGCATTTGCAGCTACAGCGACGGCACCACGATCTTGAACGCCGTTTGGGCAAAAACGGGCCTGGAAACCTATTATGGACAGGACCCCACGCTGTTTACTGAAAAATGGACGCCCTACAACCGCCGACATTTTGAAGGGCATATTTTAAGCGACAGTATGACTGTGCATGAGAAAAACAGCCCTTGGCTCATTTTGAATCCCGGCATGGGAGAAGGCGTTCTCTGCGGCGGCTATACCATGAATTTTGCACTTTTGCTGAGCACAAGGTATTTTCCCGTGGATCCAAACGAGCCCCATATCCTGTTTTTGGAGGACCACGAAATGTTCGGCGGGCCGGACCATGTCAGTTCCATGCTGGGATATATTGAGCAAAGCGACTTTATGAAGTCTGTCACCGGACTTATTTTCGGAAATTACTCCAATGCACCCTGCCCCAACCTTTACGCCCGGTTGAAGCTTTTGGGGGAGCGCCGCGGAATACCTGTTGTGTACTGCGATGACTTCGGGCACGGGGAGAACCACGCGATCCTGCCCATCGGACGGCGGGCACAGCTGGACGCAGACAGCCGAACCTTACGGTATTTATAAGCATCTTGCATTATCTTTCATAAAAAAGGAGTCTTAAAAATGAGCGAAAACTGCACACACGACTGCTCCACCTGCGGGGAAAGCTGCGCTTCCCGCACGGAGCCCCAGAGCTTTTTGGAAAAGACCAATGACCTGAGCCATGTAAAAAAGGTGATCGGCATTGTCAGCGGCAAGGGCGGCGTTGGGAAATCCCTGGTCACTTCCCTGCTGGCCACCGAGCTGCGCCGCAGGGAAAATTCCGTGGCCGTGCTGGACGCAGACATCACCGGTCCCTCCATTCCGAAATGCTTCGGTTTGAAGCAGCGGGCAGCGTCCGACGAAAACGGCCTGTATCCCGTAGCCACCAAGACCGGCATCAAAGTCATGAGCGTCAACCTTCTGCTGGAGGAGGAAACGAACCCCGTGGTGTGGCGCGGCCCAGTCATTGCCGGGGCCATCAAGCAGTTCTGGACGGACGTTATTTGGGGCGACGTGGACTACATGTTCGTGGATATGCCTCCGGGAACAGGCGACGCGCCTCTGACTGTGTTCCAGTCCCTGCCGGTGGACGGCATTCTCATCGTCGCTTCGCCTCAGGAACTGGTGGGCATGATCGTTTCCAAGGCTGTGGAAATGGCAAAGCTCATGAATGTGCCGGTGCTGGGGCTCATCGAAAACATGAGCTATTTCACATGCCCGGACTGCGGAAAGCAGCTCTCCGTATTCGGCGAGAGCCATATCGACGAGGTGGCCTCGAAATACGGCCTGAAGGTCCTTGGAAAGCTGCCCATTGAGCCCAAGCTGGCCGCCGCCTGCGACCACGGCGCCGTGGAACTGTTCGAGGGCGACTGGCTGAACGACGCCGCCGATCTGATCGAGGCCCTTCCCGAAAAAGTCCAATAAAAAGCATGCAAATGGCCGGAGCGCTTCAAATGCTCCGGCTTTTTATATTGCGGCCAGACTCTGTAAAACTGTTTCCGCTAAAAGTGATCCCACGGATTTTTCCCAAGTTTCAGGGAAAGCTGAAACCAGCACCCAAAAGGAGCGTTGGTTATGAAAAACAGAGGAAAATACTTGATCACGGGTATGCTGGGGGGGCTGGCAAACGGCCTGTTCGGCTCAGGCGGAGGATTATTTCTGGTACCGCTTCTCACCAGCTGGACGGGACTTTCACAGAAAAAGGCTTTCGCTACCTCCGTGGCGGTGATCCTGCCCCTGTCGCTGCTGTCGGCAGCGGTCTATTTTTGGAAAGGCGCGCTGGATCTTTGGGCCGCTCTCCCCTATCTCATCGGCGGCGGTATCGGCGGGCTGATTTCCGGGAAAGTCTTTCAGAAGATCCCTCTCACCCTTCTGCGCCGGGCCTTCGGCATACTGATCCTATACGGCGGCGTGCGGGCGGTGCTGGCGCTGTGATGTGGTTTCTCTCACTGGCAGCTGGTCTGCTCACCGGGATCCTTTCCGGCTTTGGCATTGGCGGCGGCACATTGCTTCTTTTGTGGCTCACCCTTGTTTCCGGCATGGACCAGCTGCGGGCCGGGGGAGTAAATCTGTTGTACTTTGTATGCTGCGCCCTGCCCGCCCTGTGGGGCCACGCCAGAAACGGGCTCATAGAAAAGCGGGCGGTCCTCTGGTGCTGCCTGGCAGGGATCCCCGCGTGTATCCTGGCGGCTGTTCTGGCCTCCCGGCTGGACGTGACGCTGCTGCGCCGCCTGTTCGGCGTGTTTCTGCTGTTTATCGGCTGCCGGGAGCTGTTCTCCAAATCGAAAGACAGAGCCGATCCCTGAAACGGCATCTGCAAAAGTAAAGAAGCCGGGAAGCGCATTTTTCGCGTTTCCCGGCTTTGCTCGATTTTTCTTGAAAATCGTTCGAAAGCCTGCGCGAACACAGGCGTTATGAAAGGCGTGGAAATTGATCCGTCTCGATTTCCTTTCCCAATGAGATTTTCTGGAAGAAAAGTGCTATAATGGTTTAAACGGATAAACGAAAGCGGGCAAAGAAAAGATATGGCAAATCATGATACGGATATCCGGAAGCTGTCCCAGGAATTTGAGAACTGCCGGAAAGTCCTGCTGGCCCTAGGTGATGAAAACCGCCAGCACCTGGTTCTGGAAATGATGAAAATGAACGAGTGCGATGGCGTGCGCGTAGGCGCCATTACGGAAAAGACTCACCTGTCTCGTCCGGCGGTGTCTCACCATATCCAAATCTTAAAGGAAGCGGGCATTTTGAAAATGCGCTCGGAGGGCACCAGGCACTATTACTATTTTGACGCGGATATGGAAGCGATAAACAATCTTGTTCATATGCTGGAGCATGCGAAACAGGCGATGGAGGCTTTCTCAAACAGGAGCAACAGGCCGCGCCAATGCGCTGAGGAACAAAACTGCTGACCGGCCGCCGAAGGCGATGAGGCGGACCCCTGACTTCGGGCTGCTGCAATGAGTGTCCCTGTAATTGTCATAAACTGCATCTGGAGGGAAGTCAAAAAATGAAAACAGGCGTAATTGATGTCGGCGGCGGACTGCGCGGCGTGTATGCCGCGGGGGTCTTTGATAATTGTCTGGATGAGAAAATACAATTCGATCTCTGCATTGGGGTTTCTGCGGGAAGCGCGAATGCCATTTCCTACATAGCCGGGCAGAAGAAAAGGAATTATGTGTTTTACACGGAATACCCGTTCCGGAAGGAATATATGAGCCTGCGCAATTTTCTCTTTAAAAAATCCTACCTGGATCTGGACTATGTCTATGGAACGCTGAGCAACGCAGACGGTGAAAACCCGCTGGATTACCAAAGCATTGTCAGCAGTCCAATGGACTTCCTGGCAGTGGCTACCAATGCGAAAACCGGGGAGCCAAAGTACTTTGAGAAAAGCGATATCCACTTGAACGATTACAGTGTTTTGAAGGCTTCGTCGGCAATCCCCTTTGTGTGCCGCCCATATGAAGTAGAGGGCGTTCCCTATTATGACGGCGCCCTGGGCGATACGATTCCGATTCAAAAAGCCTTTGAATTGGGCTGCGACAAAGTGGTTTTGATTCTGACCAAGCCAAAGGATATGATAAGAACAGTTGGAAAAGACAGGGTATTCGCCGGCAGGATACAGAAGAAATATCCCCTATCCGCCGAACGCCTTAGACACCGCGCGGAACAATATAACCGCGGCGTTGCGCTGGCAAAGAAATATGAGACCGAAGGGAAAGCGCTCATTATCGCGCCGGACGATACCTGCGGCGTGGATACTTTGACAAAGAACTGGGAAGCCTTAAAAAAGCTGTATCAAAAAGGATATCAGGACGCAGAGAAAATACATGCTTTTCTGGATAGAAATTAAACGGGAGGAACGAATGATGAACATAACGGAAGCAATGAAAGCGCGCCACAGCGTCCGCCAGTACAAGAACAGACCGTTGGAAGCGGAAGCCGCTTCGGCGCTGCGGGAGGAGACCGCCGCCTGCAACCGGGAAAGCGGACTGCATATCCAGCTTGTCACAGACGAACCAAAAGCCTTCGACGGCTTCATGGCGCATTACGGGAAGTTCAGCGGCGTGACAAACTATATTGCTCTGATTGGGAAAAAGGGCTCCGCCCTTGAGGAAGCCTGCGGTTATTACGGAGAGCGCCTGGTTCTGAAGGCTCAGCAGCTTGGCCTGAATACCTGCTGGGTGGCCATGACCTACCGCAAAGTCAAAACGGCCTTTACGGTTGAAAAAGGTGAAAAGCTCTGCGTTGTCATCGCCCTGGGATACGGCGAGACCCAGGGCATCCCGCACAAGTCCAAAGCGGTTTCCGAGCTGTTTAAATCGGAGGGGCAGACGCCCGATTGGTTCAAAAGCGGCATGGAAGCAGCTCTGCTGGCCCCCACAGCCATGAATCAGCAGAAATTCCTGCTGACGGTAAACGGCGGCAGGGTTTTTGCAGAAGCCGGAAAAGGATTTTATACAAAAATCGATCTGGGCATTGTCAAATACCATTTTGAAGCCGGCGCTGGGAAAGATCATTTTGAATGGGCGCAGACCGGCCGGTGAATCCGGAAGCATGCAAAGCCACAAGATGATCCCCATTTAAACGCGAAAGAACCGGGAACAGCCGTTGTGCCGTTCCCGGTTCTTTCGTTCCTGTCGGAACCCCCGAAGGCTTTCGCCCGGGTTTACATGTCCCTGAACCTTCTCACTTTCCGCAGCTGCCTCTGTTTCCGGCGGTAGAGAATGATCAGAATAATGTACACGATGATCAGCGCTGCGATCACCGCCATGATCACCAGGAACCAGGGGGCTGTCAGCACCGCCTGTCCCTGCTCCCACACATGCAGCGCCTCGCTTTTTGAAACGGACTCCGCGGCCACCAGCGGCACTGTGGCAATGGCTTCCCCGGCGTAGCTCAGGGTCGCCGTACCGATCTGCTCTCCCTTGCGCACCGGCGCTTCTACCGTGTCCGGCACATCGGCCGTCACCATAATGCTGCTGGAGTCCACGCTGGACGGCAGCATGACAGAAGCGTTCTGTCCCGCCACCAGCAGCAGTTCGTCCTTCTGCCAGGCATATTTCAGGCCTACCGAACTCATCACGTCTCCCTGAACGGCTACCGTTTTCTTTTCCAGCTCGCTTAAAGACCAGCGAAACAGGGAGCGGGCGTCCAGCATTTCGTAGTGGATACCGTTGGCATATCCTTCCATGTCCCCCATGAGCACCGCGATATAGGTATAGCCGTAAGCGGTGGCAGAAGCGGTGATGCAGTGGCCCGCCTCGTTGTGAGAACCGGTCTTGATGCCGGTGGTAAACTGGTGGTAATAGGAAATGCCCGTGTCCTCATCGATGGTATTGGAAAGCATTTTGTTTGTGGTATATTTGACCTGCTCCTCGCTGTCCATATTGGTGGCGGGTTTTACATACGCGCCTGTGCCGGTGATCTCGGTAAAATGGGGCAGCGTCATGGCGTACTTTGTGATCTCAGCCATTTCCCGGGCCGTGGAATAATGGTTGTCGTTGTGCAGGCCGTGGGCGTTTGTAAAATGAGTATGGGTGCAGCCCAGCTCCTTTGCCTTTTCGTTCATCAGCTGCACAAAATAACTTTCGCCCGTGTAATCCGTTTTGCCCGGATCGTCTTCACCACTCTCATCGCCGCTGTCTGGATCACCGTCCTGCCAGCCGTCCGCTCCGCTTACATCGGAAGAAGACGGGTCCGGTTCGGAAGAAACCGGAGAGGAAGAGGGTATGGAGGAACTGTCCTCACCGGACGCCGGGGCTGCGCCGTTTTCCGGCATATCCACCTTCGGTTCGATTTGTCCCGATTCATAGAGGGAATCCACATATTTCGCAAGGGTCAGGGCCGCATCGTTGCCGGAGGGCACCATCATCAGGTACAAAAGCTGCAAACCGGTAAGCTCTTCGCCTACAATAACGCCTGCCAGCGAACTGCCCGTCCCCTCCAGCTCGTCCTCCACGCTCTGGGGCACGGTGATCACCGTGTTCTCAATATCGGGAATGGTTTCATAGGCCACGATATAGCTCATGATCTTCGTCATGGAGGCCATGGGCAGCTCCTCGTCCGGATTCAGGGCATACGCCACCGTATCCGTATCCAGGTTCAGAAGAAAAATAGATTTGCAGTGGGGCGCGTCGGTGTTTTCATCGTCCTGGTCCCAGTTGAAGGCAAAACCCTCGGCGGAAGCGGGGGCCGCCCACACGACGGCCATCAGCAAGACCGACAGCAGCGCCGCCGTCATCTGTTTCCATTTTTTCATAAGAAGAACCTTCCTTTCCGGGCTGTACTCTCCCGGGCTTTTATGTTAAAATAGTCGCATGGCGATTATTACGGAGAACCCTCTGAACAGATAGCCGCAAAGCGGCTATCCAGGAAGCGCTTCTCTTTTGCTCCCGCAAAAGCACCGGGCTTTCCCTACCGGTCAAAATCGTATCCGTGTTTTATTATAAGCCCTTTCCCCCCAAAAGAAAAGGTTGAATTTCTTAACTTTCCATAAATTTGAGAAAGTCGGTGTACGTTTATGAAGCTGTTTCATACCTCAGACTGGCACTTAGGCAGAATGCTGTACGGAAGGAGCCTCCTTTCCGACCAGCGCTGGTTCCTGGAACGGGTCTTCCTCCCTGCCGTGGAGCGGGAGAAGCCTGCCTGTGTCTTACTGGCGGGTGATATTTACGATCGGCAGATCGCCTCTCCGGAAGCGATCCGCCTGTTCGACCGGACCCTTTCCCGGCTGATGGAATTGCACTGCCGGGTCTGCGCGATCTCCGGCAATCACGACGGAGCGGACCGCATTGCCATTTTAAAAAACGCCCTGAGAAGCAGCGGGGTCTGTATTGCCACCTCTCTGGAGGACGCTTTTTCTCCCGTTTTGTTGGAGGAAACCGGGGAAAAATCGCAGATCTTTCTTCTCCCTTATTTTGACAATGCCCAGGCCCGGGATTTTCTGGGGGACGATTCCCCCCGGAACGAGGGAGAGTGCATGGAAAAGCTGATAGAACATCTGCTCCCCCTGTTCGAGCCCGGAGCTGCCCATATCCTTGTATCCCACTGCTTTGCCGCCGGGTCGGAATCCTCAGATTCCGAGAGCGGGCTGTATGTGGGCGGCGCGGGGGGCGTGCCTCCTGCCGTATTCCAGCCCTTCGACTATGTGGCGCTGGGCCACCTGCACGGCCCCCAACGGGCGGGAGAAAAGGCCCGCTACTCCGGCTCTCCACTAAAATATTCCGTAGACGAAGAAAAGCAGAAAAAGGGCTTCTGCCAGGTGATCTGGGACGGGAAGGCCCTTACAGCTGAAAACGTTCCCATTGTACCCCTGCGGGACGTGCGGCGGATCTCCGGGCTGTTTCAAGACCTGCTGGCCCAGGGGGAAAAACAACCCTGCGAGGACTATGTGGAGCTGGTCCTGGAGGACAAAGCGCCGGTATATTCTGCGGCGGAACGGCTGCGCGCCGGGTATCCCAACCTGCTGTCGGTCTCCAATCCCTGGGCCCTTTCCGGCGCTGTAGGGCAGCGGGCCGCCAAGCTCAAGGGGCAGGACGATGTGACGGTGTTTTCCTCGTTTTTAAGGGACATCTGCGGTTTTGCGGCGGAAAACGAAGAGCTGGAACTGTTCCGGGACATTTTGGAGGAGGCGCGCGAATGAAACCCTTACGGCTGCTTTTACAGGCCTTTGGCCCCTATCTGGAAAAAACAGAGCTGGACTTCACCGCCTTTGACGAGACCGGGCTGTTTCTGATCTCGGGCCCCACCGGCGGGGGGAAAACCGCCCTGCTGGACGCCGTAAGCTTCGCCCTGTTTGGCAGGGCCACGGGCGGCAGGCGCACCTTTGATTCCATGCGGTGCATGGGCGCTAAGGACGACGTACCCACCCTGGTGGAGTACGATTTCTCTCTGGAAAATGAGGTTTACCGGTTCCGCCGGAGCCGGTATATCCACATCAACCGGAACACCAAACAGCCGGAGTTCCGGGATTCTCACGAATGCTATATTTGGGAAGACGGGGAATTCTGCCTGCTGGAAAGCAAAAGCGAAACCGCTGTTCGCAATAAGGCCGAAGAACTTCTGCACCTGACCGCAGATCAGTTTTCCCAGGTGGTAGTGCTGCCCCAGGGTGATTTTCTCCGGCTGCTAAGGGCTAATTCCCGGGACAAGGGAGAAATGCTGCGGACCCTGTTTGCCGCAGACCGCTGGAAAGCTGTCACGGACACATTTAACAGCCGGGCAAAGCGCTTGGAAACGCAGCTGCGGGAGCTGACGGTCCGGAAGAATTCCCTGCTTCAAAAGGAAAAACTGGAAACCGTCTCCGATTTGGAGCTGCAGATCAAGACCTCTGCGGAACAGGAAGCGGCGCTCCGGACGGAAAACGAAACGCTTGGAAACCAGTGGAAGGACGCGGAAACCCTGCTGCAAAAGGCGGAGACCTGGCACAGACTGAAAGCCGCGCTGGAAGAGGCCCAAAAATCAGAAAAATCTGCGGCTCAGCTCCGGGAAGAACTGGGATCCCGGTCCCAGGAAGCCCTGAAACAGCGGAAAAAAGCAGAGGCGCTCCGAACAGAGGCAGTTTCCCTGGCAAAGGAGACTGCCCGGCTGGCGGAGCGGCGGGAGGATCTGCGCCGGGCGGAGGAAAGCGCCAGACAAGCCGTAGAAGCCCGAACATCGGCGGAAAAACTTCAAAACGAGCTGACGGAGCTGGAACGGCAGGAAAAGGAAGTTTCCGCGCGCCTGGAAAAGGGCGGGGTATTCGTCCGGAAGTATCAGGAGGCAGTCCGCGCTCTTCCAGACCTGCTGGAACAGCGGCAGGCCCTGGACAAGGCATGGGACGCCTACGGTCAGCTTTCCCAGCGGAGAGAGGCCGTCGAAAAGGCGGAGAGCGCCCTGGGATCGGGAAAGCGGGAAACGGAAAAGCTGCGGGTCCTCAGCGAGGCGCTGACCCGCCAGCTGGAACATCAGGAGGCACTTATTCAGCGCAGCGCGGCATTGGAGCTGTCTCATTCCCTCCGGCAGGGGGAGCCCTGCCCGGTATGTGGCAGCAGGGAGCATCCCGCCCCCGTCCGAGGAGAAGCCGCGCTTTTGGACAGCAAAGCGCTGGAAGCCCTTCGAGCCGGGGAAAAAGAGGCCCGGCAAAAGACTCTTCGGGCCGCCGCCTTTCAGGAGACCTTGCAGGAGCAGCTGCAAAAGGCTGAAAAAGAGCTGAAAGAGCAGGAAGCGCTGTGCAACAAGCAGGGGCTCTCCTTGGAGGAAATACAGGAGCGATCCGAGAAATTGCAGGAAAGCATTCAGAAAACGAAGAACGACGCGGACCGGCTCGACCGGGCCCAGAAACGGGTAGCGGAACTGACCCGCGAAAGAGACGAAGCCACCGCCCGGGAAAGCATGCAGAGGGAAGCGCTTTCCGCTTTGGAAGCAAGAAAAAAGGAGCTGGAACGCAGAGCGGAGGAAGCAAAACGGACCTGCGCCGGCCTGAACGCCGAAAATCTGGAAGCGCTCCTGTCGGAAAAACAGGCGCAGTACAAAAAGGCGGAAGAAGACGCCGCCCGGCTGCTGAAAGCGGCGGAACAGCTGGACATGGAGCGGCAGCAGGCCGAAACAGCCCTTACCCTGGCACAAAACGCCCTGACAAAGGCAGAAACGGAGTTTGCCGCCTTTGACGCACCCTGGGAGGCCGCGCCCGATCTGCCGGAACTTCGAAAACACACCGCGTCCCTCCGGGAGAAGATCCAGGAAAGCTTTCAGGCCCTGGGAAAGGCAGAGCAGATCACGCAGTCTCTGAAAACCGCTTTCGAGGCTGTTCAGAAGCTTGATGCGGAATCTTCCGGACTGGAACAGGAATATGGCCGCACCGCCAAGCTCGCCGCCCTGCTGTCCGGGAACAACGCCCAACGGCTCCCCATTCTGCAATATGTTTTAAGCGTGATGCTGGACGAAGTGCTGGTCAGCGCCAACCGTTTTTTCTCCACACTGAGCCGGGGACGGTACGCTCTGCGGCTGATGGACGCTCCCAAAAGCGGGAACGCTTACAGCGGCCTGGAC
Source organism: uncultured Acutalibacter sp. (assembly GCA_964642055.1). GTDB lineage: Bacteria > Bacillota > Clostridia > Oscillospirales > Acutalibacteraceae > Acutalibacter. The sequence continues at coordinate 15,654 of CAZXLM010000018.1, forward strand.
CTGGAGGTGCTGGACGGCGCTTCCATGCTCCCCCGATCCATTGAGACGCTTTCGGGCGGAGAGCAGTTCCTCGCCTCCCTCTCCCTGGCCTTCGGTCTGTCGGAGGTGGTGCAGAACCATTCCGGGGCAGTGCGGCTGGACTCCCTGTTCATCGACGAGGGATTCGGCTCCCTGGACGGGGAAACGCTGGATACCGCCATGAAGGCCCTGAATATGCTTCAGGGCGGAGGCCGGCTGATCGGCATCATCTCCCATGTGTCAGAGCTGAAAAGCCGCATACCAAGCCGTATCGAGGTGAGCCGGGATCTCACCGGGGCCTCTCACGCAAAAATCATCGTTTCATAAAAACTACTTGAGAAAGGAAGGAACACGCCATGAAAATCACTTTTATCCGGCACAGCTGCTATTTTGTAGAGCTGGAGACCTGCTGCCTGCTGTTCGACTATTTCGAAGGGGACGTTCCGGAAACGGAAAAACCTCTGTATGTCTTCGCCAGCCACAGCCACGGCGACCATTTCTCCCCCGCCGTATTCGACCTGCACAGGGACGGAAGGGAGACCGCCTATCTGCTGTCCGATGATATCTGGGAAAGCCGGGTTCCGGAGGCTTTGCGGGATCGCACGCTGTTCGTAAAGCCCCATGAGACCCATGAGCTAGGCGGGTTAAAAGCCGCCACGCTGGAATCCACAGACCAGGGCGTGGCCTTTCTCATTCAGTGCGAGGGGAAGTTTCTCTACCATGCCGGGGATTTGAACTGCTGGGTATGGGACGGTGCGCCCAGATTCCAGAACGACGCCATGACGGCGCAGTATAAAAAGGAGCTGGAACTGCTTTCCGGAAAACGCATCGACGTGGCGTTCGTGCCGCTGGATCCCCGGCAGGAAACAGATTTCGACCTGGGCATGAAGTATTTCTTTGAGGCTACCGGAGCGGACTATGTGTTCCCCATGCACATGTGGGACGACTATTCCGTCGTCCCCCTGTTTAAATCCACCCCCGGTTACGAGGAATACGCCCGGCACGTAATGGACGTAAAAAAGCCCGGACAAGTGTTTGAGCTGCCGGTCTGAAACTGCAGGCCCCAGTGTCAGAAAAGAAGAAAATTTTCCACAGGTTCGGCTATACTGCACTAAAGGGCCCCGGCAGTGCCGGGGCCCAAACTACGTGCCTTTTCATTTCCGCATATGCTTTGGGGCGACCTTCTTCTTCACGCGGAGCAGGCGGGCCAGGGTCTCTCCCTTTGGCAGCAGAATAATATCTTCATAGGTGACGGCCTTAAGAGCCACAACACATAAGGCGTAAGCAGCAACGGCAGCCAGAATGGCCGGGATCACCGCCGCCCGGGCAGGCAGAATGATGCACAGCCCGTAATAAAGGGCATAGGACGCGGCTCCCATAACTGCGGTGGAAAGGACCATGGGCAGGGCCGTTTTTATGACGCTTCCCATATTGGGCAGGCTCCGGCGCAGGGCGATAAAATTCAGTATCATCATCAGGAAATAGGCGGCCACCGTACTGATGGCGGAACCCATCACGTTGATTTCCGGAACAGCGGTGAGAAAATACGTCAGTGTGATCTTCAGCGCCCCACCGATGGCCATATTGACAACCGGTATCGTCGCCCGCCCGAAGGACTGCAAAATGGCGTTGGTAGTGTACATGACGCTGTTAAAAGCAATAGCCAGGCTGAGAACGGCAAGCAAAGGCGCGGTGGAAGCGGCGGTCTGCGCATTTCCCGGCAGCAACAGAGCGCATATTGGCTCGGAGAACAGGCACATGCCCACGGAAGCGGGAATGGAGATCAGCAGCGTCACCCGCAGGGATACCGAGGAAATATTGTCTACGGAATCCTGATCGTGGGTGGCAATGGCGCCGGAAAGCACCGGCAGGAGACTGGTAGAAATGGGAATGACAAAAGCCCCCGGCAGATCGAAAAACTTTCTGGCGTTGCCCAGAATGCCCCGCATGGAATCGGCCTGGACCTGGGAAAATCCCCCCGCTTGCAGGCGGTTCATCATAACGCTGGCGTCGATCATATCGAGGAAGCTCAAAAAGCAGGAGCCAATGGTGATGGGCACCGCAAACTTCACAAGGCTGATCAGAAGCTCCCGCTTGGAAGCAGAGGTGTCGTCGTCCCCCCAGGCTTCTCGGCTGTCTTTCCGCTTTTGCCGCATTTTATAGACGGACAGGTAAATGGTCCCTAGGCAGGAGCTGGCGGAAACGCCCACAATGGCGCCCACCACCGCCCAGTCATCGGAATTTTCATAGACGTGGAGAATGTAGACCGCCAGGCCGATGCCGATGATCACTTTGCCGATGGCTTCGATGGTCTGGGAAACGGCCGTGGGAGTCATGTTGGAGCGGCCCTGGAAATACCCCCGCAGGGCCGACATAATGGAAACGAAAAACAGCGTAGGCGCCAGCGCCATAATGGCGTATCTGGCCCCGGGCGAGCCGGTCAGCGCCGCGATCTGCTCGGACCCGAAAAACATGACGAGACAGCCCGCCAGGCCGATGATGAAAAACAGCCAGAAAGCCACGGAAAACACGCGGTCCGCTTCTTTTTTTCTGCCCCGGGAATAAGCGGTGCCCACCATGCGGGATACAGCGATAGGCAGGCCGGCGGTAGACAGCATGAGAAACACGGAAAAAATGTCGTACGCGGCGTTGAAATACCCCATGCTTTTGGGGTCCACAAGATTCATCAGCGGGACGGAAAACAGCAGCCCGACTATTTTGACGATCAGAGTGGAAGCGGTCAGTATCGCCGCTCCTTTCATAAAGCTCTGCTTTTTCTCCTGCGCCATACGCTCTCCTCAGATTACAGCATTACGGGAAAACTCCCGGAAAGTTCGATTTTTGTAATAAAAATATTTTATACCAAGCCGGGAAAAAGGTCAATGTTTCGGAATGTAGTTTTTCCCGAAAACTGGGAAACTTGCGCTTCACCAGTGCTCCCGGCAGATTTCAGTCTCCTGCTCCCAAATAGAAAGCGCCCGCCGGAGACGCCCGGCGGGTTTTGTTTTTTATTATTAGATTTTGGTTGTCAGTTTTCGATCCGGTCCAGAATCAGCGGGCCGGTTTTCGGCTTCTCCGGGCCGATCTGCAGGGCGGAGAGGAACCGTTTTTCCCCACCTGCACATTTTTCCTCGTTTTCTGCGTACAGCAGGGCCACAGGCTCCCCAGCGGAAACATGGTCCCCCTTGTTTTTCAACAGTACGATACCGGCGCCGGAATCGATCTCCGCTTCCTTCGTTTCCCGGCCAGCCCCCAGCTCCGCAGCGGCAAGACCGCATTCCTCGGCGTTCAGCCCGGTAATCCAGCCGCTCTTTCCGGCCCTTGCTTCCCTGCGCGCCGGAGAGAGACGGAATTTCCCGGTTTCCCGCAGGAAAGATTCGTCCCCGCCCTGGGCCTCTGCCATCTGGCAGAAGGTATCAAAGGCCCTGCCGGAGCAAACAGCTTCTTCCGCCTTTTTCCGGGCTTTCTCCAGCGTTTCGGCCTGCCCGGCCAGGTAAACCATATTGGCGGCAAGTTCCAGGCAGAGTACAGTAAGCCTTTCTTCGCCCCTGCCCTGCAAAGCCTCGCAGGCCTCTATGACCTCCAGCGCGTTTCCCACCGTGCGCCCCAGGGGCATATCCATGTCGGTAATGAGCGCCACGGTCCGCTTCCCAACGCCCTGCCCGATGCGCACCATTTCCAAGGCCAGCGCCCGTGCCTCTTCCGGCGTTTTCATAAACGCCCCGGAGCCCATTTTCACGTCCAGCAGAATGGCGTCGGCCCCGGCGGCGATCTTTTTCGACATGACGCTGGAAGCGATCAGCGCCGGACTTTCCACGGTGGCGGTAACGTCCCGCAGGGCGTAGAGCTTTTTGTCCGCAGGGCAGAGATTCCCGGTCTGACCCGCCAGTGCGATACCGGTGCGGTTCACGATCTCGAGAAGTTCCTCTCTGGAAAGCCCTGTGCGAAAGCCCGGAATGCTTTCCAGCTTATCCACCGTGCCGCCGGTGTGGCCCAGGCCCCGTCCGCTCATTTTGGCAATCTTCACACCGCAGGCGGCGGCTATAGGCCCGGCGATCAGGGTGGTTTTGTCCCCTACGCCGCCGGTGGAATGCTTATCCACCTTGACGCCGGAAATGGAAGAAAGGTCCACCCGGTCGCCGGAAGCCGCCATTTCCATGGTAAGACAGACAGTCTCCTTTTGGGTCATGCCCCGGAAGTAAACGGCCATCAGCAGAGCGGCGGCCTGATAGTCCGGAATTTCACCCTTTGTGAAACCCTGCACAAAAAAGGCCAGCTCCTGTTCCGTCAGCTCGCCGCCCTCCCGCTTTTTATGGATCAGATCGTACATACGCATGATGCAGCACCCCTTCACAGCGCAAAACAGAGCTTACAGGTTTTCCGGCCCGAACGCCAAGGGCAGAAGCTCTCCAAGCGTCAACTCCCGCAGGCTGTTCCCGTCCGTCAGCAGAATTTTAAAATCGGGCCCGCAGAACTCCTTCATCACCTGCCTGCACACACCGCATGGCGGGCAAAAATCAGACACGGGCTCTCCCTGCTTTCCGCCAACCACCGCAATGGCCAGAAATTGCCGCTTCCCCTCACTGACAGCCCGGAAAAAGGCCGTGCGCTCCGCGCAGTTTGCAGCGGGATAGGCCGCGTTTTCAATGTTGCAGCCGGTGTAGACGATGCCGTCCGCGCAAAGCAGCGCCGCGCCTACGGAGAAACCGGAGTAGGGGCAGTACGCCGCTTCCCTGGCCTCCTTGGCCCGCTGGACCAGCGCCTGATAAATACCCTCCATGCCGCTTTGACCCATACCGCGGCCTCCCTTCACTTCTATGACCTTGTCACGCGGTGCCCTTTAAAATGATCTCCGAAAGTTCCTGCCGGGTAGGCAGGCCCTCGTTGTCGCTCTTGTGGGATATTTGAACAGCCCCGATCACATTGCCCCGGAAAGCCGCTTCCTCCAATGTTTCTCCTTCCGCCAGGGCGCTGACCACCCCGGCGGCAAAGCCGTCTCCCGCGCCCACGGTATCCACTCGCTTTTTCACAGGGAACGCCTCGGAATAGCCGGATTTCCCGCCCTTTTCCGAAAAATAGGCGCCGTCCTTTCCCAGCTTTACCACCACGTTTTTCACGCCCTTTTGATGATAAAAGGCGGCTATGCCTTCCGGCGTGCTTTCTCCGGTGAGGATCTCTCCCTCTTTCAGCCCGGGCAGCACGGTCTCCACGCCCTCCGCCAGAGAGTTGAGGGTGGAGACCATTTTCTTCTCGCTTTCCCAAAGCTGGGGCCGCAGATTGGGGTCGAAGGAAATAGGCAGCTCCAACGCCTGCGCCCGGGAGATCAGCCGCTTTTCGGCAGCCAGCGCGCTTTCCGACACGGCGGGAAAAATGCCTGTGACGTGAAGCCGCTCACAGCCGAACAGATCCAGCTTATCGATATCGTGAGGGCTGATCCTGGAAGCAGCAGAGCCCCTGCGGTAATAGGCGATATCCGGATCGCCACGGTCGTTAAAGCCCTTGAGCATCAGACCCGTAGATTCATTTTCCGCCTGAAAAACCAAATCGGTGGATATCCCGTTTTCCCGAAGGCCGCAGAGTATCTTTTCCCCCATGGGGTCGAAACCCAGGCGGGTACAGTAAACGGGCTGGTGGCCCAGCCGGGCCAAGCCCACCGCCACGTTGTATTCCGCCCCGGCAATAGAGGCTGTAAAGCGCTTTACACCGCTCAGTTCTCCGGCCTCGTCAGCCATAAACAGGCCCATGGGTTCGCCCAGCAAAATGATTTTCATGGTTTATTCCGCCTTTACACGGTAGTTTTGATGACGGCGCAGTTCCCGGAAACCGTTATTTTCCCGCTTCCGGCAGGGACGAAAATGCTGTCCCCCGCTTTGGCGCTCACTGTGTTTTCTATCCCGCAGACCTGTGCGGAGCCTTCCAGGAAAATCAGGGAGGCAAAGGATTCTTCCGTCACGTCCAGCGTCATGGTTCCGGAAATTTCCAGCTTCTCCGCCGTAAAGTATTTGCAGGAGGCCAGCTTCTTTACAGCACCGCCGGGTATCTCTTCCGCTTTCCCCTGCCTGTCGGAAGTGTCCGAGGGCGTAAAACGGGAGACCTCCAGCGCTTTTTCAACATGCAGCTCTCTGGGCTTGCCGTCCGCGCCCCGGCGGTCATAGTCGTAGACCCGGTAGGTGCAGTTGGAATTCTGCTGTATTTCACAAATCAGGTTCCCCGCGCCGATGGCATGAATGGTGCCGGATTCAATGAAGAACACGTCGCCGGGGTGAACGTCCACCCGGTTCAGGACCTCCAATACGGTATTATTCTCAATTCTCTGCCGAAATTCCTCTTTGGTAACTTCCCTGTTTACGCCAAAATACAGGAACGCGCCTGGCTCGCAGTCCATCACGTACCACATTTCCGTTTTGCCGTATTCGTGTTCCACCTTCAGGGCGTATTCATCGCTGGGGTGGACCTGAATGGAAAGAGGATCCTTGGCGTCGATAAATTTGATGAGCACTGGGAAAAACTCGAACTTCTCGCAGTTTGTCCCCAGCACCGTCCGGCCTTCATACACCGAGTTCACATATTCTCCAAAGGTCATTCCGTCAAACTGCCCGCCGTCAATCCTGCTTTCCCCGGCAGGGTGCATAGAAAGCTCCCAGCTTTCCGCCACCTTGTCAAAAGTACAGTTTTTCCCGTACACATCTCGCAGCTTTGTGCCGCCCCAAAGGTAATCCTTAAAGGCCGGAGCGAGTTTCTGAATTTTCATGGTGCTTTTCTCCTTTAAAAAATCGATTCCGCCGATGCGTTACTTCCGACGGTCACAGACACACTCCGTACTCGGCGCATTTCTTCAGGGCCTCCACCTGGTTCTGCGCGGCGGCCTTCTGGTACCAGAATTTGGCCTTTTCCAGGCCTGGAGCAACTTTCCCCAGTCCCTTTTCGTAAAACTCACCCAGATTGTACTGGCCGTCCCGGTCCTCGTGAAGAGCGGCCCGCTCCGTCCAGTAAAAAGCCTTTTCCATATCCCTTCGGACTCCCAGGCCTTCCCAATAGAAATACCCCACCTGGCATTCCGCCAGGGCATATCCCTGTTCGGCCAGGGGAAGATGCCCATGGAAGCATTCCTCGTATTTTCCCGCTTTCCAGTATTTTTCTATCAGCTCGTTGCAGAGTTCAAATTCTCTGCATGGCGCATAATAGTTTTCCGCCATTTTCAGCGCCCTCCCTTTTTAATTGCTCTCAGGCCAGCGCGGACAGCACTGCCGACGCGATATTCCCGGCGGTCTCGATGCCGCCCGCCCCCTCCTCTGCCATAACGGCGAAGGCGTAGGGATATTCCTCCGAATCGCAAAAGCCGATCATCCAGCAGTTAGGGGCCTTGTCCTCTCCCACCTCTCCGGTGCCAGTCTTTGCGCAGACGTTCATGCCCTCGGGGAACAGCCAGTTTCCATAATAGTCTTCCACATCTCTTCTCAGCAGCGCTTTCAGCTGGGAAGCTTCGGCGGCCGTCACCAGCTGCCTGTCTCCCCCCTTCAGCCCGCCGAAAAGGTCAATGCCCCCGGTAAGCCTGGGTTCAACATATTCCCCACCGTTTGCTACGGCCCCCATCAGCACCATCATATGATAGGGATTCGCCAGCACGGTATACTGTCCCACTGCCGCCCAGCCGAGCTGGTTAGCCGTGCATCCGGACAGATCGATCTCACTTTCCGCAATGGGAACGGAGCCAAAAGAAAGCTCCCGGTTAAAGCCCATTTCCTCCGCTTTCTTTTGCAGCGCCTCCGCGCCGATATCCTGGGCCAGCTGGGCAAAAAACACGTTGCAGGAATTGCCCAGGGCGGAAAACATGTCCTGAGAACCGTGAGCGTCGCCGTGAAGGCAGGTGATGTCGTCCCCGCCGATCTCTACGGAACCGGAGCAGTCGTAGGTCCGTTCACTCCAGGAATCGGGCCATTTTTCCATAGCCGCCGCCGCGGTAACGACTTTAAAGATACTGCCCGGCGTAAAGGAGGCGGAAAGCGTGTTGTCAAGATACACGCCTCGGTAATCCTCGTTGGTTTCCAGATCCTCCGGCACATTTTCCGGGTCTATGGTAGGAGCGCTGACCTTGCACACGATATCGCCGGTCTTGTAGTTGTACACGATCACGCCGCCGTTGTGCCCGTTCAGGGCGCTATAAGCCGCCACGCAGACGTTCTGGTCCACCGTCAGATCTATATTACTGCCGATGCTGTTAAAAACTGTGTCGTTTAAGCCGGTGATGAGATTGTAGCCGGACAGTTTGGCGCTCATGGTATGCTGTACACCGGTACTGATATAACCGTAGGAATCTCCCACCGTGTGGAACAGGGCCCGGCGGACGGATTCGTCCTGACTGTAAACTCTGCTTCCATCTTCTGTGGAAGCCAGCAGATTCCCATTCGTATCTTTGATGTCCCCCAGCTTCATGGTGGAACCCTCTCCATAAAGGTGTCCGTTATAGGGCTGCATGGCCCACTGACTGCCATGCAGGAAAAGCCTGACCGCCAGAAAGCCGCCTCCCGCCAGAAAAGCCGCCAGCAGTATATAAAGCACAATGGAGCGCAAACCTACGGTTTTCATGAATAGATATCCTCCATTTCACGGGTCCTTCCGGAGGGGGAAGCCGTGCGGCCCCGGCCGGAGGGACGGTTAGGATCGGAGTTCCGGGAACTGTGCCGAGTGGCCCTGCGGGCCGCGTAGGTCCTTTCGTCGGAAGCCTTCAGGAAAGCCATCAACCCCCAGACAGACATCATACTGGAGCCGCCGGCGCTGATAAAGGGAAGGGTCACGCCTGTCAGCGGCAGGATATCCGTAGGCCCGAACACGTTCAGGCAGGTCTGGAACAGGAGCATTCCCGCCACCGCGCAGGAGGCGATGGAAAAGAAGGTGGAGCGGCTGCGGGTCACATCGCTTCTGGCATAGAGGATAAACAGGGCGATGGCCGCCAGCACCACAAAACCCAGCAGAAGTCCCTGCTCCTCGCACAGCAGGCCGAACACCAGGTCGCTGTCCGCCGCAAAGATGTCAGACAGGCACCCATTCCCAAGCCCCACGCCGAAAAAGCCGCCGCTGGCCATGTAGGTGAGCACCCGGGTCTGCTGATAGCCCTGACTGTCATTGATATGGTCCCACACATGGCCCCAGCCCATAAAGCGCTCTGCCACATAGGGTTTGAATTTCAAGATCAGCACCACGCCCAGGCAGGCCCCCACCAGCACCAGGGCAATGGTCCGCACGCTGCCGGAACGCATAAAAGCGATGATGAGGAAGCAGGCAAAGAAGATCATGGCGGTGCCAAAGTCCCGCATTAAAGCCAAAAATCCGATACAGGCCCCTGCGAAGATCAAAAATTCCGTAATATTCTTTTTGGTCTGGAGCCTGTCCAGGGTGGACGTGCCCACAAATACAAAGGCGATCTTGATGAGCTCCGATGGCTGAAAGCTCACCGGCCCGACAATGATCCAGTTCTTGGAGCCGTACACCTCTCTGCCGATCACCAGGTTCAGGGCGAACAGAGCCAAAGCCCCAATGCCGATGGCAAGCCGGTATTTCGCCACCCGGTCCATATCGTTCATAAACCAGATCAGGAAGCAGAACAGGAAAATGCCGATGAGCATAGCGGCGAGCTGGGTCTTGATGGCATCGATATCGTAAGCCGCCAGAAGGTTGATGCCGATGCCGGAAAGCAGAAAGGCCACGGTCTCTATCTCAAAGCTCACATGGTGCTGAAAGCCCATGTAAAAAGCGTAAAGCCCCCAGCCCATAAGCTGCACAAGCCCAAAGGGCACAAGGGGGGCAGCGTGAAACTCCCCGCCTGCAAGGCAGCTTTGCAGCGCCATCAGCAGATGGACCAGAGAAGCCGTAAACATCAGCTTGAAAGGAGAAGCCGCTTCCCGGGAAAAGCCGGTAAAGCTTCTGCGCCGTTTGGCTGGCTGGTTGTCCGAATTCCACAGGGACAGGGTGGTGGAACCCATGGTGATCTTGTCCCCCACGTTCACAAGCTTCCTGCCGTCCACCTTTTTTCTATTGACAAATACGCCGGACTTGGAGCCGGTATCGCAAATGAACCAGCCTTCGTCCCGGCGCATCAGCACCGCATGGTCCCGGGACGCGGTGGAATCCGGAAGATAGATATCGCAGCTTTTGCTGCGCCCGATGGAATTTTCCCAGTACAGTACAGGAAACCGGGTGCCGGAAGCCTCGTCCCACAGCATGATAACGGGGTCGCGCTTGCGCTGCCCCTTTTTAAAGGAGGTATAGCTCCGCCACACCACATACGCTGCCAGAAACGGCACGATGATCCGCAGGATCAGCAGCACCACGGGCAGCACGCCCGATTGCAGAAACTCTGTCAGCCATTCCATTTCCCTTCATCTCCCTTCCAAAAGCGCAGGAACCCATATCCGGCGCCGCTTTCCCACAGCCTTACGGGCGCGCCGTAATCTCTGCCAGCACCCCCTGCTTGAAGATCCTGTTTCCCGGTATATATCCTCTGACCGCGGACAGGGGATACACCCGAGAATACGGCCCGACCACCGTGCCGGGATTCAGCACACTGTTGCAGCCGATCTCCACATGGTCGCCCAGCATAGCCCCAAATTTTTTCAGGCCCGTTTCCAGCCTGTTCTCCCCGACCCGGACAGAAACAAGGGTCTTATCCTGCTTCACGTTGGAAGTGACCGCCCCCGCTCCCATGTGGGAATAGTACCCCAAAATGGAATCTCCCACATAGTTATAGTGGGGCACCTGCACATGGTCAAACAAGATCACATTTTTCAGCTCTGTGGAATTCCCCACCACGCAGTCCGCCCCCACCAGCGCCTTGCCCCGGATAAACGCGCCAGGGCGCACCTCTGTTCCAGGGCCGATGACGCAGGGCCCGGCAATATAGTTATTGGGGTAGATCTTTGCGGTTTTGTGGATCCACACATCCTCTCCCCGCCGCTCATATTCCTCAGCGGGCAGCGCCTTCCCCAGTTCCAGAATGAAATCCCCGATGCCGGAAAGGGCCTCCCAGGGATATTTCGTCTTTTCCAGAAGCGGTCCGGCCGCCGTATGGCTCAAATCGAACAGTTCTCTCGTACGCAGCATACTCTCCACTGTTTCACAACCTTCCTTTCTGAATGGAAAATGCGGGCACAGGCCGTTTTCCGGCCCTGCCCGCCGTAGGTCCGCTTATTCGGAGAACCGGATCACCGTCTGGTCTATCGTGGCGATCTGGTTCAGATCCAGCTGTAATTCGCCCTTTTCCGTCTGCCGGATATCCAGCGCCACCGTGCGCGTCTCCGGGTCGTAGGAAATGTTCGCCACTTCCTGAGTGCAAAATTCCAGTACCTTTTCCACAAACAGCTCGTTGGCATCCACCTGCTCCTCCCGCAGCCCGCCCTGATAGACCGGAACTGAGGAAGTATCCCCATCGCCGCCGTCCTCATCTTCGGAACCGTCCCCACCGGAGGCCACGGGCGTGCGGGCAGTGTTGGCGGCGGTAGCTTCCTGCTGGGCGTCTGTCTTCAGCTTTTCGATATCCGCCTCCCGGTTTTCAAAATTGGTGATGGAAGCGATCTCCACCTCCAAATAATAGCCGGTATCCACCTTTCTCTCATCCTTGACCGTGTACTTCGTCAGGGAAAAAGCGTGCTTCATAATGGCCTGAAGCTTGCTGAGCTGCTCGTCTGAGGGGAGGATCCCGTAGGCGTTACAAAACTGCACGGCGGCGTTTTCCACGGTGGAGATGTTGTTCTCTCTGGCCTGTTCCTCGGAAACACCGGAAATTTCCATAAGCTTTCCGTGGGAATCGTGATAGCTGCTGTCAAGAAGGGCCTGAATATAGCCGGACACATCGTAATCGGCAAAGCCGGGCGCGGAGCATCCGGAAAGGGTCAGCGCCAGCAGGAGGCACAGTGCCAAAGCCGCTTGTTTCCATCGCTTTCCGCTTTTTTTGAAGCTTCGCATCACATTCCCCCCTCTCGATCAGCGCCGCAGCTTTCTTAAAAACTTACTCGTTTCTCCCGCAGCACTTTTTGTACTTCAGTCCACTGCCGCAGGGACACGGATCGTTCCTGCCGGGCTTCTTCTGCTTGCGCACCGGCTGCTTTTTCACGGTCTCATCGCTGGCGGTGCCGGCGCTGGTCTCCTTGGCCACCTGCTCCCGCTTAGGGGCCTCCGGAGTCCGCAGGCGCACGGTGAGGATCATTTTCGCCGTGTTTTCTCGAATGGTGGCGATCATGGCGTCGAACATATCAAAACCTTCCAGCCGGTATTCCACCACCGGGTCCTGCTGGGCGTAAGCCCGCAGGCGTATGCCGTCCTGAAGCTGTTCCATGGCGTCGATGTGATCCATCCACTCCTGATCCACGCTGCGCAGCAGCACCACGCGCTCCACTTCCCGCATGACCGGGGCGGTAAATTCCTGCTCCCGCTTCTCGTACAGCACGGCGGCCTTTTCCCGCAGCTCGTTTATCACATAGTCCGTTTCCAAATCTTCCAGCTCGGCTTTTGTAAAATGCAGGTCATCCGGCCCGATCAGCCAGCCAAGATAGTATTCCCGCAGGCCGGCCAGGTCCCAGTCGTCGTGGGCTGTTTCCGGAGGCAGGTAGGTTCTCACCTTGGCCCCGATGGCCTCGTCTATCATTTTCACGATGGCTTCCTTCATGTTTTCGCCGTTCAAGACCTGGTCCCGCTGGCCGTAAATGATCTGCCGCTGGCTGTTCATAACTTCATCATATTGCAGCACATTTTTACGAATGCCGAAGTTCCGGCTTTCCACCTTGCGCTGGGCGCTTTCAATGGAATTGGATACCATGCCGGCTTCGATGGGCACATCGTCCTCGATCCTGAGCCGGTCCATCATGGTGGAAATCCGTTCGCCGCCGAAAAGGCGCATCAGGTCGTCTCCCAGGGAAATGTAGAACCGACTCTTGCCCGGGTCTCCCTGACGGCCGGCACGGCCCCGAAGCTGATTGTCAATCCGGCGGGATTCATGGCGCTCCGTGCCGATGATGTACAGGCCTCCCAGTTCCTTTACCTCCTGAGCCTCCGGCGCGATCTCGCTCTTGTATTTCTGGTTCAGCTCCGCAAAGGTCTTACGGGCGTTTAAAATTTCCTCGTCCTCGGTGTGGCTGAAAGCTGTGGCCTCCACCAGCTGTTCCTCGGTGAAGCCCATTTTTCGCATTTCCGCCTTGGCCATAAATTCGGCATTGCCGCCCAGCAGGATATCTGTGCCGCGGCCCGCCATGTTGGTGGCGATGGTAACGGCTCCCTTCCGGCCTGCCTGAGCAATGATCTGAGCTTCCTTTTCGTGATACTTGGCGTTCAATACCTCGTGCTTGATGCCCCGCTGCTTCAGCATCTTGCTGAGCATTTCAGACTTTTCAATGGTAATGGTGCCCACCAGCACCGGCTGGCCCTTCCGGTGGTGCTCTACGATATCCTCCACCACCGCATTAAACTTGGCGCCCTCGTTCTTGTATACCACGTCAGGGCAGTCCTCGCGGATCATGGGACGGTTGGTGGGAATTTCCACCACGTCCAGCTTATAGATCTCGGAAAATTCTTCCTGCTCGGTCATGGCGGTGCCGGTCATACCGGAAAGCTTCTTGTACAGCCGGAAATAGTTCTGGAAGGTGATGGTGGCCAGGGTCTTGCTTTCCCTCGCCACCTCTACGCCTTCCTTGGCCTCGATGGCCTGGTGCAGCCCCTCGTTGTACCGGCGGCCGTACATCAGGCGTCCGGTGAACTCGTCCACGATGATGACTTCCCCGTCCTTCACCACATAATCCTGATCCCGGTGCATGATGCCCCAGGCGCGGATCGCCTGGTTCACATGGTGCTGAATACGGATATTGTCGGGGTCGGTGAGATTTTCAACGTTGAAATATTCCTCCGCCTTCTTCACGCCCCGGCGGGTAAGGGAACAGGTCTTAAGCTTTTCGTTGATCACGTAATCGTAATCCTTATAGAGCTCGTCGTTGTCCTCTTTCTCGTCCGTTTCTTTGACCCTGATGAATTTCAGGGACCGGGCAAAGGAATTAGCCCGGGCGTACAGGTCGTCCGCCTTATCTCCCTGGCCGGAAATGATCAGCGGCGTTCTGGCTTCGTCAATCAGAATGGAGTCCACTTCGTCCACAATGGCGTAATGGTGGCCCCGCTGGACCTTGTTTTCCTTATAAATCACCATGTTGTCCCGGAGATAGTCGAAACCCATCTCATTGTTCGTGCCGTAAGTGATATCGCAGGCATAGGCAGCCTTCTTTTCTTCGGAGCTCATGCCGTTGAGGGCCAAGCCCACGGTAAGGCCCATAAAATTGAACACCCGGGCCATCATTTCTCCCTGGTATTTCGCCAGATATTCGTTGACCGTCACCACATGCACGCCTTCGCCGGTCAAGGCGTTCAGATAGGCGGGCAGCGCCAGCGTATAGGTCTTTCCTTCGCCGGTCTTCATCTCCGCGATACGGCCCTGATGCAGAATGACGCCGCCCTGGACCTGCACCGGGAACAGGCGGATAGACAGCACCCGGTCCATGGCCTCCCGGCAGGCGGCGAACGCCTCCGGCAGAATACCGTCCAGGGTATCGCCCTGTTCCAAACGGCCTTTCAGCACACCGGTCTGGGCCTTCAGCTCTTCGTCGCTCATGGCCTTGTACTGGTCCTCCATTTCCAGGACCCGATCCACCAGCGGCTGGTTGCGCTTAAGCTCCCTTTTGCTGTAATTGCCGAACAATTTCGTCAAAATATTATTTGCCATAAAACTATGCCTTTCTGTTTCTGAGGTTTCATATAAACGGCGGTAAAGCGCCTGGATAAAAGCCGGCGCCCAAAACCGGGTGCAGCAGACCTAAGCTCCGAACACATAATAATCGCTTGGAGAAAAGAGAACCGCCGCACGGTTCAGGATTTCTCCCCGATAATCACGTCCCGCGGCTATGATACCGGAATACCTAAACGAACCGGGACGTTTCGCGGTTCAGCGCCAGCTGAATGCCGGTCGTTATTTGACCGGCAAGTGAAATTTCCTGATGATTGCGAAGCAATCATTTTAACCGCCTTAGAGAAATCCGGTGCTTTTCGAGCCAAACAGCGAAGCTGTGCGAGAAAAGAGAACCGTTGCACGGTTCAGGATTTCTCCGTAATAATCGCTCCGCGATTATTATACCACGGAAGCACAGCCGATTGCAATAAGAGCGGCCGTTTGTTTACAAAATGGCCATTAGCTTTCCAAACGCTCTGCACAGCGCTTATTTTCCGCCCCGCCCCATCATTTTAGCAAGCAGGGAAAGCAGTGCGTCCCGTTCTGTTTCCGTCAGGGCTGCGGAAATGCTCTGCCCCCACTGGGAAAGGTATTCCCGGATCAGCGGGACCAGTTCCTTCCCCCGATCCGTCAGATACAAGTTGTTCTGGCGGCGGTCCAGCCGGTCCGTCTCCCGGCGGATATACCCCAGCTCCTCCAGCTGCTTGATCCGTCTGGCCACATTGCTTTTATCGATATACATATGGGTGGCAATGCTGTCCTGAGTGGCGCCGGGGTGATAATCCACATGGAGCAGCATCATGTACATAGCCCCTGAAAAGCCGTATTCTCGAAGGCGCTCCCCCATAAATTTGCTTCTGTTCCGGTGCAGGAAAGTTACTGCCCTGCCAAGCTCCCTGGTAAAATCCCGGGGCTGTTCCCGCCCTTCGGCGCGCAGCGTTTCATGTTTCATCGGGTTCTCCCTTTCTGCCGCAGAGACTGCCTTTATGCCCGCTCAAAAGGCCCGGTTGCAGCCTATTGGCTTATTGTATCAGAAAATCCCGCTCCCGGCAACAGAATTTTGCGGGGCTAAAGCTGTATAGAATGACGGGTTACAGCCGTTTTTCGCTTTGGAAAGAAGCCGCGCGGTGATGTCCCTGCTCCGTATTTGGGCGCGTCCGTTCCCTGATTTTGAATCTTTCCTGTAAATTATCGGTATTTTCCTGTAAAATATTGCGTTTTCGGCAAATTTCCTGTATAATAACCGTAACCTGCAGGCTGAGCGTCCTGTTCTGGCCCTGCGCGGAAAGGAATCGATTCCTATGGACTCTGCAAAAAAGCGCAATGTTTTTCTTGCCGTCATTCTGCTGCTGGTGGCGGTGCTGGTCGTAGCGGCCGTAGTCACTCTGGCCAAAGGCCCTCGGGAAAGCAGCGTAGAGCTTATCTCGAAGATCAGTCCCACAGAGCTGAAGGTAAATGACCTCTATGAGGGCGAAATGACGATCCCCTATTTTGATATCCCCACCTGCAGCTACAAGCCCGACCGGTTTCTGGAACGCAAGGGCGTAGTCACCTACGAAGGCGGAGACTCTTTCGTGGGCATCAACGTCAACGGGCAGTGCGGCGACATCGACTGGACCCAGGTGGCGGAAAGCTCTGTGGAATACGCCATGATCCGTGTGGGCTACCGGGAATTCGGCCGCGGCAGGATCATTGCGGACGAAAAATTTGAGGACAATATCAAAGGTGCTCTGGACGCGGGCCTACCCGTAGGCGTGTATTTTTATTCCAAAGCTGTCACCGATGCGGAAGCGGAGGAGGAAGCCACCTTTGTGTTGGAGAAAATCCGCGGCTACAGCGTGGTCTATCCCGTGGCGTTTTACTGGGTGTACGATATAAAGGACGACGGCACTCTCGATGAGAAATCCCGCACAAAACAGTGCAACGGCGACCAGGTGACGGGCTTTATCGACACCTTCTGCGGGAAGGTAAAGGCGGCGGGCCTCACTGCCAGCTATTACTGCGACAAATCCATGGGATACGAGCGGCTGGATCTGTCAAAGCTTTCCGGCTATGACATGTGGTATGCGGAATCCCGTTCGGCTCCCAGCTTTTATTACAACTACACCATGTGGCAATACACCAGGGAAGCCACTGTACCAGGCATTGAAAAAACGGTCCCCATCAATCTGGCCCTGAAAAAATACAACTGAGACGCAAAATCCCACCGCTTTTTTAGATCTTTAAGAAAGGAAGTGACAATATGCAGCTGGAGCCTTCCCAGCGGAAAAAGCTGTTTTTTTCTCTTCTTGGCGGTCTCGCGGCTCTTATTGTCATTATCGCCGGAGTGGTGATCGCTCTGGAAAGCGGCAGTCCGGGTTCTCCGGGCGCCCCAGGCGAAACCTTCAGCGGCGTATCCATACCGGACGGCGAGCTTCTTGTCAGCGACCTCTATGAGGGCGAAACGCTCATCCCAGAATTTGACCTTCCCCTAAATCGGTATGACAAAAAAAAATTTGTGGAAAAAGACGGATTTCTCCGCTATAACGACTCCAATGCCAGGCTGGGCGTAGACGTGTCAGAGTATCAGGGCGATATCAACTGGGCAGAGGTCAAAAACGCCGGTATCGATTTCGCTTTGCTGCGGCTTGGCTATCGGGGCACCACCCAGGGACTTCTCAATCTGGACGAAAAATTTGAGCAGAATTTTCAGGGTGCTACCGACGCAGGCGTTTTTGTGGGGGTCTACTTCTTCTCCCAAGCCGTTTCCGAGCCGGAAGCCCGGGCGGAGGCCGATTTCGTCATAGAGACCCTGGACGGGCGCAAAACCGCCTACCCTATCGTATTTGACTGGGAACCTCCCGTCCCCAGCGATCAGCTTCCCGCTGAAACGCTGCGCGCCTGTGATGTAAAGGGAACGGAGGCTACAAAATTCGGCGCAGCGTTCTGCGAACGGATCAAGGAAGCCGGCTACAGGCCTTGTGTTTATACCAATAAGTACATGGCCTACACCTTCTTCGATCTGGACCAGTGGAAGGACTATGACCTGTGGTACGCCGAATACGAAAAGGCCCCCAGCCTGTATTATGATTTCCGTATCTGGCAGTATACGGATGCGGGGACCGTCCCCGGCATTGAGGGCGGCGTGGACATCAATATCTGCTTTAAGCCTTATTGAGCGTAAGAGGCAGGCTCCCGGAGGTTCCCGGGAGCCTTTTCTTTTGCAAAATTCTGCCGGATCATTAAAAAAAGCAAGCGGTGGGCGAACCTTTTTCGACCCTGGACGCTCTAATAAATGTAAAAGCTTTTACGGAACAACACAGGCATCGCTTCGCCCCGGGCGGCTTTGCGTGTCCTGGGAAAGCGAGGAAAAATGAGTGGAAACAACAGAAAAGCTGGTCAAAAAAGCCCAGAAGGGCGATAAGGCCGCTTTTGTAGATCTGATGGAGCGCCACAAGCTCTCCATGAGCCGGGCCGCTATGGCGATCCTGCACAACGAGGAAGACACGGCGGACGCTGTTCAGGAAACGGCGCTTGCCGCGTTTACAAAGCTCCGCACTCTGCGGGAACCGAAATACTTTAAAACCTGGCTGATACGGATCCTGATCCACAACTGCTACGATCTGCTCCGCGGTCAGCAGCGAAACGTATCGCTGGATCTCCTTCCAGACAGGGATTGGGGGACCGGCCGCGTGGAGGAGCGGGACAACATCATCGATATCCGGGAAAGCCTTAACTCCCTGGCGGAAAACGACAGGCTGGTGCTGACCCTGTTCTATCTGGACGACCTGTCTGTCCGGGATATTTCCCAGCTTCTCAGTGTAAAGGAAGCGACTGTGAGGACCAGACTGCATCGGGGAAGAGAGCGTTTCCGGAAAGCGTATTGTGAAAGGGAGGAGACCTACTGTGAAGCATCTGAACGATAGATGGAACGACAGCCATGAACTGGAAGCCTTGAAAGAAACTTTGGAATTGGAAAAAGTGCCTGAACCCGTAGACAGAAAGCTCCGGCAGCTCTATATCGAACTGCCGGACAGCGTCCCCGAGCGGCGGCTGGGCGGCTCCGCAAAATTCCTGAAGGGCTTGGCGGGAACCATGGGCGGACTGGCGGCAGCTTTTCTGGTGCTGATCGGCGTCAGCGCAGTAAATCCCGCCCTGGCGGAAGAACTGCCGCTGGTGGGCGCGTTGTTCCGCCAGTACAACCAGACAAAGAAAACGGCCGTGGGCACCTATATCGACACCTTCGGAAGCGTTTCCGAGGTAAACGCCCCGGCGGCCGGGACAAACACGGAAGGCCTGACCTTGACCGTCAGAGAAGCCTACAGCGACGGGGCCTATATCCACCTTTCCTTTACCATGGACGCGCCGGAGGAATCCCTGAAAAAATACGACGGGCTTTCCCTGAAAGCCAATGTCACAGTAAACGGCAGAGAGCTGGAGCCCGTCTGGCTGGGGCTGGACCCGGCGGGGGAGCGATTTGCGGGTACGGCCGCGCTTCGGCTGGATCCTCCGGCGACAGACGGCGAAACGCTCAGCCTGGCCTATGAAACGGCGGACTTTATCGGCGTGACCGATGGCGGCAGCAGTTGGGAAAACCTGTCCGGCACATTCTCAGGCAGCCTTGCGCTGACGGCGGACGCCAGCCACAACCGGGTCGTGGGCGGCTCCGGCGGCAGCGGCGGTATCCGGATCGAGAAGATAGAAACCACGCCTTCCTATACGAAAATTTCCTATGAGATTCCCTTCTGGGGCGTCAGCAGCTATACCGTGGATTTCCCGCAGCTGTACACCCCGGACGGCACACAAATCCGCGGGACTGTGGGAGAAAGCGATACGCCGCTTCCGGAATCGATCCCAAACGACTCCGAAACCATTGTCTCCACCCATTTCTTCGACGGCCTGCCCGCGGGCACGGAAAAAGTGATCCTCCGGTTTATGGACGCGGACGCCGCCTATTCCAACGGCGAATCCGAAAAGCCCGGCGTATTGGGGGAAGTTACCATCGAGCTTGCCACGGGAAAAGCCGTCCCCAGCGAGACCTACCTGGAAGCCGGATTCGCCGCTTCAAATTACCGGGAAAATTTCCTCTCTCTAAGCTGGCACGCCGGCTTTGACGACATCAGCCACCGGGAAGGATATCCCCGGCAGATGGACCTGTTTGACGCAGAAGACCTGTTCCAGAGCGGCATTGCGCTGGAAGGCGCGGACTACGCAAAGGACGGCGGCCTCACCTTGAATTTCCTCAGCACGGAGCTGCTGCAAAAGGATTTGGAACTGACCCTGACGGGTGAAGACGGTAAGCTTCTGGCGGCGGGCAGCATCGCCAAGGAGGATTGCGCCGCCAACCGGTATATGCTGGGGTACAGCACGGAAGAGGAAATGCTGGCGGGTCTTGAAAAGCAGCTGCGGGAAGAGGGCGTCACGGATGAGCAGGAAATAGAGAAAGAGCTCTCCTTCATGCAGAAAACCGAGCCGGGGAAATATTACTGCCGTGCGGAGCTTGAACTCCTGCCCGGAAGAAGCCTTAAGGTGCTGGATACTGCCACCGTGACTCTCAGCGACCCCGATACCAGGGAAACGCTGTACACAAGAACGATCCGTTTCGTCAGATATCGAAACTGGTGAGAGAACTTTTGACCGCCCGATCAGCGGCGGGGCAGGCAAAAGCCTTTCTAAAAACCGGCGTGTTTTGTAACACGCCGGTTTTTCTTGACTTAAAGTTCTCTTCATGGTATATAATGAAATTTATCCTCAAAAGGGAAAAAATATCCGGGAGGGAGCTGCTATGAAATACCGTCAATTGGGAAACACGGGACTGGCAGTCAGCGAGATCGGCCTTGGGGCGGAATGGCTGGAGCGCCACAATGCGGCAGAGGTCAAGGAAATCATCGACTGCTGCGCGGCAAACGGCATCAATATTCTGGATTGCTGGATGTCGGAGCCTGCGGTCCGCAGCAATATCGGCGCGGCCCTTGCAGGCAGCCGAGAGAAATGGATCATTCAGGGGCATATCGGCTCTACCTGGCAAAACGGGCAGTATGTCCGCACCAGAGAGCTCAGCAAGGTCCGCGAGGCATTTCAGGACCTGCTGGACCGCATGCGCACTGATTATATCGACTTGGGCATGATCCATTTCGTAG
This sequence comes from uncultured Acutalibacter sp., assembly GCA_964642055.1. GTDB lineage: Bacteria > Bacillota > Clostridia > Oscillospirales > Acutalibacteraceae > Acutalibacter. The sequence continues at coordinate 36,546 of CAZXLM010000018.1, forward strand.
ACGAAACCGCAGAGCTTCGGAAGATCTTGGACGGGGAGTTTTATCAGTACGTCAAATCCCTGAAGGACGCCGGGACGATCCGCCATATCGGACTGAGCACACACAATCCCGATGTGGCCCGGGAAGCGGCTCTCAGCGGCAAGGTGGAAATGCTGCTGTTCAGCGTAAACCCCGCTTTTGACATGCTGCCCGCCACTGAAAACATCGACAGCTACTTTGCGGAGCAATACGATGAAAGCCTGGGCGGCATCGCGCCGGAGCGGGCTGAGCTCTACCGCATCTGCGAGACTCGTGGCGTGGGCATCACCGTTATGAAAGGCTATGCCGGAGGACGGCTTTTCCAGACGGAGACCTCCCCCTTCGGCGTGGCGCTGACGCCCATTCAGTGTCTGCACTATGCCTTGACGCGCCCGGCCGTGGCCAGCGTTCTGGCGGGCTATGACACGCCGGCACACGTGGAAGAGGCCGTTGCCTACGAAACTGCTTCCGACGAAGAAAAAAATTACGCCAGCGTACTGGCGGGCGCGCCGCGCCATGCTTACTCCGGCCAGTGCACCTATTGCGGCCACTGCGCCCCCTGTCCGGCGGGGATCGACATCGCTATGGCAAATAAGCTTTATGACCTGGCCATCATGCAGCCTGACATTCCGGCTTCCCTTCGGGAGCATTACAACGGGCTCTCCAAAAACGGAAAGGACTGCATCGCCTGCGGCGGCTGTGAAAGTCGTTGTCCCTTTGGCGTAAAGGTTATTGAAAAAATGCAGAGCGCGGCAAAGCTCTTTTCCTGAAAACTGCTGGTCCGTGCTTTTCCAAAATAAAACGATGATTTTGTCAAATCAGGGAGGAACTCTTATGAACAAGATAATTGATACTAAAAACGCGCCTGCGGCCATCGGCCCCTATTCTCAGGCCATTCAGGCCGGGGATTTTCTCTATACCTCCGGACAGCTGCCTGTAGACCCTGCCACGGGAGAGCTAGCCGGAAGCGATATCGCCTCCCAGGCGGAACAGTCCATGAAAAATATCGGCGCCATTCTGGCGGAAGCGGGCTACGACTTCACCGATACGGTAAAGACCCTGTGTTTTCTCAGCGATATGGCGGATTTTTCCGCCTTTAACGCCGTGTATGAAAAGTATTTTACCGGCAAGCCCGCCAGAAGCTGCGTAGCGGTCAAGCAGCTTCCCAAAAATGCCCTGTGCGAGGTGGAAGCTGTCTGCTGCAAGCAGCGCTGAATCCTTTTTATCGGCTGACAGATTCCAAAAACCTCCCGGGGCGCTGCGCTTCCGGGAGGTTTTTGCCGCTTTCAGACTTCTTTTCCCATTGACAGAATCAGCCCGGCCGCGGTATAATAACGTGAACCATGTCCGGGTGTTGCGCAGTTGGTAGCGCGCTTGCTTTGGGAGCAAGAGGTCGCACGTTCGAGTCGTGTCACCCGGACCACGTCGCCGCAAACGCTTTTGAGTTTGCGGCGATTTTTTACAAAAATCA
>CAZXLM010000019.1:0-37115 GCA_964642055.1 uncultured Acutalibacter sp.
CCATTGCCGGAAACCGGCTGACAAACCTGGGCTTTGCCCTTTGGTATTTTAACCCCTACAGGCCCACCTGTCAGGAAAATTTCCCTTCCAGAGTGGGGCAGTTTGTGATCCGCATTGGGGACCATTGCTTTTATAATCCTACGGAAGCCTATGCGGAAACCTAGCGGGGACCAGGAGAATGGAGGAGAGCGTATGGCAAGCAGAGACGATGGGGAGAGAAGAATGACTCCCGGGATGAAAAGACTGCAAAACAGGCGGGATTTTCAGCGGCGGGAAGACGGCAGCCAAAGTACAGATAATTTTTATCACCCTCCCGAAGAAAATTTTGACACAGAGGAAATGCGGGGTTCTATGCAGGCAATTCTGTCCCAGAATATCGGGCAGTATGTGGTGGTGGAATTTCTCATTGGAACGCAGGAGATCATCCGCAAGCAGGGGTTGCTCTATTTTGTGGGAAGAAGTTATATCACCCTGTACGACGAGGCCGTGAACAATTTCATCGTATGCGATATTTTTTCCATCAAATTTGTGTACTTCTATATGCCGGGCGACAGGCCGAGGCATAATTATAACCTGCTCCCCAGTACCAGTGGAGAACCGGGAATGAATAACCGGCGCATGAGATAAAAAAGGCTTTCCGGAATGCACTGCATTCCGGAAAGCCTTTTTCAAAACAATGCGGCAAGAGGATTTTTTGCTTTTTAAAGCTCTGCCTCAGAAGAAAGCTCTTCCGTTTCCTCCAGTTCTGCCAGATTTCCCTGCTGCGCAGGCTCCTGCTTGGCATTTTCCTGCGGGGGAATGTTCAGCCGGACCAGACGGATCAGAGAAATCAGAATAATCAGAGCGCTGAGCTTGACGTCCATCATATCTGCCTGCCCCTCTGACTGAAGCTGCTGGCAGGCCAGGCATTCTGCCTGTCGTTGAAAGCCAAACAACGCGCACAGGGTGATCAAAGAAGCAGCTGTCTGCATTTCCCTGGGCTGGGGCCCGCAAAACGGCGCTTCCGGGTTTTCCGCCTGCCATTCCAGCAGGCAGCGCTGCAGGTCCAAAGAACGGTACTGGAGGGCAAGGCCAAGAAAAATCGTGCGGATCAGAGACTGAGAGTTATCCAGCAGGCAGAGACTTTCCTGAAGCGCATCGGTTTCAGGGCCGGCGCAGGTTTTTTGACGGTCCGGCAAAGCGCTTTCCTGTGCAGGCGCTGCCGCTTCGGCTTGGCCGGTGTTTTCCATGTTCTTGTCCCTCCTTTTTTCACGCACATTTTCATACTATGCGAAAAAGGGAAAAGGGTTATGGAAAAAGCTTTAGACATACCGGAAAAAGAAACCTCTTTATTCTGCTTTCCGGAAGCACTCCCGGTTGTCCCACAGGTAGACAGCGCCGGAAACCACAGTAGCCGCCGCCACCAGCCAGCACAAAACCTGTGTGATGAGAAAAATCGCCATGGCGTCGCTGCCGCTTGCAAAGGCGCAGACGAAGTAATAGAACAGCACCGTAACCATCTGCAAGACCGTTTTTACTTTGCCCCAGATATTGGCGGCTACCACCTTCTGATGGGAGGCGGCAAGCATTCTTACCCCGGCCACGGCAAATTCCCGGAACAGCACCACGGCCAGGACCACCGGACTGCACACGCCGTCCGTCACCATATAAATGAGAGCGGCGGTGGTAAGCATTTTATCCGCCAGGGGATCCATAAACTTTCCGAAATCCGTGACCAAACCGTTTTTCCGGGCCAGATAGCCGTCCAGGAAATCGGTGAAGCTGGCAACGGCGAACACGATTCCTGCCAGCAGACTGAAAGTGGGGTTAAAGTCTGGCTGCCAGCAGTTGGAAAAAGCAGCAAACACCATAAACACCGGCACCAGAAGCACCCGCAGCATTGTCAATTTGTTGGGAAGATTCAGTTTCACAGGCTCACACCCTTTCTCCAAAGAGGTCGCAGTCTACACAGTCGGTTACCCGTACCTGCACGAAGGAGCCGGGCACTGGCTTCCTGTCTGCGGTAAAGAACACCTTGCCGTCCACGTCCGGGGCGTCCATAGCGGAGCGGCCGAACCAGCACTCGGCGTAACGGTCAAAGCCCTCCGTCAGCACCTCTAAAGTTTTCCCCACCCAGCGCTGACCAAGAGATTCCATCATGCGGGACTGCTCCTCCATGATAAGCTCCGCCCGGCGCTCCTTTACTTCTTCGTCTACCTGGTCCGGCAGCTCCGCCGCGGGAGTACCCTCCTCCCGGGAGTAGGCAAAGCAGCCCAGGCGGTCGAATTTCGCGTCTTTCACAAATTCCGCCAGCTCCGTAAAATCCTCCTCCGTCTCTCCCGGGAAACCGGCGATCAGGGTGGTGCGCAGGATCACGCCCGGAATTTTCTCCCGTATGTTCCGGATCAGGGACAGAAGACTTTCCCTGTCCCCCCGGCGGTTCATAGCCCGCAGCACCTTACCCGAGGCGTGCTGCAAAGGCAGGTCCATATATTTGACGATTTTTTCCTCCGCCGCCATGGTTTCCAAAAGCTCGTCCGTGATGGCGTCCGGGTAGCAGTACAGCACTCGCAGCCATTTGAGACCCTCGATCCTGCACAGCCGCTTCAAAAGCTTCGCCAGAGAATATTCCCCGTAAAGATCCAGGCCGTAACGACTGGTGTCCTGGGCGATCAGCACCAGCTCTTTTGCACCGTTTTCCACCAGGGACCGGGCTTCTTCCTCCACACTTTCCATGGTGCGGCTGCGAAGGCCGCCCCGAATCAGGGGGATAGCGCAGTAGGAGCAGCGATTATCACAGCCCTCGGCGATCTTCAAATAAGCCGACCAGCTGGGAGTGGAAAGCTCTCGCGCCCCGCACAGGGGCATTTTGCTTTTGTCGGGAAAGCTTTCTACAAATTCGCCCTCCATCATCCTTTTAAGAAGGGAAGCAATATCTCCATTGGCCCCGATGCCCAGAACCGCGTCCACCTCCGGCAGCTCCCTGTGCATTTCCTGCCGGTAGCGCTCGGCAAGGCAGCCGGTAACCACCAGTTTCTTGATCCTGCCCTCTTTTTTCAATTGGGCCAGCTCTAATATTTCCTCGATAGATTCCCTTTTGGCGCTTTCAATAAAGCCGCAGGTGTTCACGATGGCAATATCGGCCAGGGCCGCGTCGTCCACCGTTTCAAAGCCTCCCTTTTTCAGGGCGGCCATGAGCATTTCCCCGTCCACCTGGTTTTTCGCGCACCCCAGGCTTACCATTCCAACCTTGATCGCCATGCTGACTCTCCTTTTTCTTCTTACCTTTTTGAAAAAAGGTAAGGCCAAAAACTTTTGCTCCGTCCATACTTTTTAACAAAATCGGAGGTTTCTGTCCCGATGCCGCAGATTTACGTTTTGTTTTTGCAAAAAGGTAAGGCCAAAAACTTTTGATCCGTCTATGCTTTTAGCAAAATCGAAAGCTTCTGCCCCGATGATGCACATTTACGTTTTTTACGTTTCATTTTTGAAAAAAGGTAAGGCCAAAAACTTTTGATCCGTCCATACTTTTTAACAAAATCGGAGGTTTCTGTCCCGATGCCGCACATTTACGCTTTTTACGTTTTGTTTTTGCAAAAAGGTAAGACTAAAAACTTTTGATCTGTCTATGCTTTTAACAAAATCGAAGGTTTCTGCCCCGATGGTGCAGATCTCCTATACCCTAGTTGTTTTCCGCTATAAACCGGCGGAGGATCCCAAAAAATTCTTCTCCGTCAGGCCCCGCCGGGGTCAGGATTTTCCCGGCCCGGCCCAAGGCTTCCCATTCCTCATAGGGAAACCATCTTGCGTCCGCCGTTTCCCCGGGCTGCAAAACCACGGCTTTTGCGTCCATGTCCCGGCGCAGACCGTAAACGGTATTGATAACGCCCGCGCCGTCCGGCTCCGTTACTTTTACTTTATAAAGGTAGACCAGTTCTTCCGGCTCGGCACAGATGCCGGTTTCCTCTTTCAGCTCCCGAACGGCGGCGGTCAGGCTGTCCTCTCCGGCCAGCAGCCCCCCGCCCGTGTTCTCCCACATGCCGGGATAAAAGGATTTTTCCTGGCTGCGCAGGGTGCAGAGCAGTTCTTTTTTATGGTTCACTACCACAATGATGGTGCCCATGTGATACTCGCCCGGCCCCATGGGTTCCCCGCGGGTATGGACCCGGCCGGTTTTATTCCCGTTCTCGTCGTAGATATCCAGAAGTTCCACGGCTTTTTCCTTTCTTTTCCATCGGACTCAGGATTGGTTTTCCAGCAGCTCTTTCGCCTTCTGCGCCGCCAGCTTTACATAGTCCCCCAGAGGCAGATCTTCCACGCCCACTACGGTGACGGAGCAGCGATTCACAGGGATCAGCAGCTTCTGCGCCCGGCTTTCCGACACGGCCGCCGCCATCTTCGGAGTGATCTCCCCATACAGGGCGTTGGCGGTGATAATGCCCATGGGACCGGCGATGATGTCGGCGCTTTCACAATTTACGACCACCGGGTTTTCCCCGGTAGCTCCCGCGTCCGCCCCGGCCTTGAGCATGGCGGCAGTGGCGGCGGAATTGGTGCCCACGGCGATGATCCGGGCGGAAATGCCGGCGGCTTTTAATTGAGACGTCAGCGCGGAGCCCATTTTGCCACCCTGGCCGTCTATTACAACGATTTTCTTCACAGGCTTATCCTCTCTTTTTTTCCGGGGAAGCGGCGGTCTCACTGATCTTTTCCGCTTTGGCCCGGCGTTTTTTCTTCAGCTTCTTTTTCCGTAAGTTTTTCAAATCGTTCTGAATGCCGCTGAATTCCAGCCACATGCTGACCTCCGCCCCCAGGAACATGATGTACATGCAGAAAAACAGCCAGTACATCAGGATAACCAGGGTGGCAAGGCTTCCGTAAATGGAGAAATTGGAGAAATTCTCCACAAACAGAGAGAAAAAGTAGGAAAACAGCACCCAAACCGCGGCCCCGAAGGCCGCGCCCGCCAGGTTGTGCAGAAATTTGATCCGGCGGCGGGGCAGGAAACTGTACATCAGCGTTAAAAAGGCGAACAGAAGCACGAAGCCCACAAGGGACTTAAAGTTCATCAGCAGGGTAGCAAAGAAGGGGGAGGAATGCTCCAGCAGGAATTTGTAAATGGTGGAACCGAACACCAGCAGAGCGGCGGTGATCAGGATCACGGCCGCCAGCAGCAGCACATACAGCACCGCTACGAGACGCAGGCGCACATAGCCCCGGGTCTCCTCGACCTCGTAAATGTGGTCCAGTCCCTTGATGACCGCCACCATGCCCATGGAGGAGGACCACACCGCCATGACGACGGCCACAGGCAGGACGCCGCCGGATTCCAGCGGCGAGGGAAACAGCTTTTGCACATAGGAGGCCACGCTTTCAGGAAACAGGTCGATGGCTGCCTCAACTACGGACATGCCGGAGGAAAAGTGAATGCGCTGCATCAGGGTCAGCAGCAGGGCCACGAAAGGAAGAAAGGAGATAATGAGAAAGAAAGAGCTGTGGGCCGCGGCAGAATCCAGCCGGTCCCGGGTCACCCGGTCGGCAAACCATTTGAAGTGCTTTTTCAGCAGTTTTGACATAGACCGGTCTCCTTCTCTTTTCTAATACTGCTATAGTATACCATTCTTTTGGAAAATTTACAATAAAAAAGCGCTGACAGCCGGGCGCTTTACACAGGGAAAAAACCGTAGTATAATGAATCGAAAATCCGGTGATGAAGGAAACGCTTTCTCTTTTATTAAAGATCCCGGTTCTTTTTATTCAAATTTTCAGAAAAACAGCACGGACAGGAAGGAAAAGGAGGCTTTGCGCTGTGAAAGACAAAATGACCCGGCTGATCAAAAAACTCAGCCCTCTGAGCCTCCCGATTTTCTTTTTGGCTTTGGTGTTTCTGGACTGCGTTTTTCGGTGGGTGTACGCTCAGGCGGGCAGCACCCGGCTGCTCAGCTGGAAGCCTATGCTGTTTACCGCGGGCTGGGCACTGCTGCTCACCAGTCTTACGGCATTGCTGCCAAGACGGCTAAGGCGCATCGTTATGGGAGCGCTGGGAGCGCTTTTTGGGTTCCTCACGGTGCTGCACGGAGTGATGTTCAATATATTTGGCCATTTCTTCAGCTTTTCCGACATGAATTTTGCCGGGGACGGGGCTAAATTCTTCAGCTGGACCTATCTGCGTCTGCCAAAAAAGATGTACTTTTTTGTGTTCCTGTTCCTGCTGCTGGTAGCTGCGTCTATCGTCCTGGTCCCCAGGCCAAAGCTCAGCGGAAAAAAGCTCTGGATCCGGCGGGCCTGCGCGCTTCTGGGGGTGCCCCTGAGCCTGGCGGCCATCGGGTTTACCCATCAAAGACTGATGCCCAAGGAGAACACGGTCCTGACCTGGGACACTGTTTACGATCCCAATACCCTGGTGTATGAGAGCTTTTCCGATGCCAACCGCAGCATGAAGCTCACAGGATTGTATCAGTATACGGCGCGGAATCTGGCCATCACTCTTGGCTGGGGCGTAGATAAGGCCAGTACGGAGGAGCTGGATAGCTATTTTGAGGAAAGAGCCGCCCAAATCAGCGGCGACAATGACTTTACAGGCAGATTTCAGGGAAAGAACCTGATCATGATCATGATGGAATCCATGGATACCTGGATGGTCACGCCCGAATATATGCCAAACCTCTGCCGGCTTCAGGCGGAGGGAGTCAATTTTGAGAATTTCTACACGCCGCTTTTCCTTTCAGCAGGCACCTTCAATACGGAGATCATCTCTCAGACCGGCATGATCCCGCCGGTCACCGGGACGCCCGCCAGCGTCTATTCTACCAACAGCTTCCCTCTGTCCCTGGCGCACCTGTTTGCCGGGGAAGGCTACACGGTCAACTCCTTTCATTCGGCCAGCCCCGCCATTTACAGCCGGGGCACGGTCCATGCGAATCTGGGGTTTGAGAAGTACCATTCCTATGTGGATATGGTCATGGACGACTATCAGCTGGATTCCCAGATGATCCGTGCCTACGATCTGATGGCGCCGGAGGAAAAGTTTTTCTCCTTCATCATCACCTACTCGGGCCACGGGCCCTATACGGAGGAAATGGGGAATATCGCTGCGCCCCACCTGGAAAAGGCCAGAGCTGCGGTTGCCGCCTCCGGCGTTTCGGGCAGCGAGGAAAACATGTCGGAATATACCCGCGCCATCGCCCATGCCATGGAGACCGATCAGTTTATCGGAGAGCTGGTGGACCGCCTGGATCAGGAAGGCCGCCTGGAAGACACGGTCCTGCTTCTTTATGCCGACCATTATGGAAAGTATATGACGGATAAGGATTTTCTTTCATCGGTAAAGGGAGCAGCCGGGGAACCGGAGCTGTACAGGACGCCCTGTATCCTGTACGGCGGCGGCATAGAAAAAATGGTTGTAGACAAATGTTGTTCGTCCATTGATCTGGCTCCGACTGTGGTAAACCTGTTCGCTCTGCCCAATGAAAGAAAGTATTATGCCGGGGACGATATCTTCGGCGAAACGCCGGGAGCGGTGATCTTCCCCAACGGCGCGTGGTATTCCGACGGCGTCTGGTTTAACGGAGAAGGAGCAGGTCCGGACCCGGAGCGCACGGCGGCGCTGAAGCGGAGGGCCGATGAATCCATGGAGGCCATACGCTGCGACTATTTCAAGGGGAAAAACCAATAAAAAAGCAAAGCCGGGACGTCCCATACGGATATCCCGGCTGTTTAATGGCTGCCGGAGCAGTTCCCGTTTCCGGCACAGCGCTGACGCCAAGCTGTTTTTTACAGCGGCTTTCAGTGGAAAGCTTCTTTATTTTCCGCCCGGCTCTTTGAGCAGGCGGCGGAAGATCAGCACATGCTGCTCCTCGTCCGGGATCAGTCGTTCCAGGATCGCTTTGATATACGGGTCCGGCAGCTCTTGGGAAAGCCGCCGGTATTCCGTGATGGTGCGGTTTTCTGCGGCGATGGCCCGGTTCAGCAGAAAGGACGGGTCCCTGGAATAGGTCAGCACGGAAGGGCTCCAATAAGCAGTGCGGCCGCCGGTGTAGCTCCACAAACGCGGGTCGCCGCCCAGCAGCAGGGAAAGATCCGCGAAAATGGAGAGATGGTGCATTTCCACAACAGCGATCCTGTGAAAATACTCTGCGGTCCTGGGGCGGGCGGAGGAAAGCACGGTGCTGTTATAAATGTATTGCGCGATGGTGGTCATTTCCGAAGCCGGGCCGCCCAGGTTTGCCAGCATGGCTCGAGCGCATACCGGGTTGATCCCCTGCACCTGAATAGGCGGATAGGGGGAAGGGTCCGCAACGGGAAGTTTTGTCTCCACAAAAATCACCTCTGGTTTTTGATAAATTCTATGAGGCGCGGTTTTGCAATATGAAAACGTGGCGAAAGAGAATGCCGGCGCTCCAGGGAATCCGGCTTCCGCCGCTTCGTTTACGGTTTCAAATTAATTTTCAAAATGGTCTTCTCAAAATCGGTCAACGGCTTTAAAATATGGTCGACCGAATCGGTTAACGGAGGTTCAGTATGAACGAAAGGTTTTTTTCGCTGCCTGCGGAAAAGCAGCAGGCTGTCATAAACGCCGGATATCGAGTGTTTTCCCGGAACTCTTACAAGAACAGCCCTGTAAGCGAGATCGCGGCGGCGGCGGGGGTCAGCAAATCCCTGCTCTTTCATTACTTTCACAACAAAAAGGAATTGTACCTGTTCCTGTGGGACAAATGCGCCGAGATCACCATTGAGTATCTGACAAAGTATGGCTGTTACGGACAGAAGGACCTGTTCGAGAGCATGGAAAAGGGAATGCGGGCGAAGATGGAAATGATCCGGCTTTGTCCCGATATGGCAAATTTTACCATCAAAGCTTTTTACGAAACCGACGCGGATATTTCCGCCGCCGTTCAGGAGAGCTACCATAAGTATTTCAATCTGAAGGCGGATCAGACCCGGATCAACATGGACCCGGACCAGTTTGTTCCCGGGCTGGATATCCCTATGATGTACCGTGAAATGTACTGGGCCTCGGAAGGCTATCTTTGGGAGATGGTCCAACGGGGTGATGTGGATATGGACCGGATGGAAAGCGACTTTTCAAAGCTGATGGATTTCTGGAAGAGCATCTATCTCCGGAAAGAGCGCATCTAAAGGCAGAGAACCTAAGGGCAGGGGCTTTATCTAACGACTGGCAGCAAAAAACAAACAGCTCAATTCGGTGGGGAAAACATGAAAATGATCCAGACGACAAAACTTACAAAATACTACGGGAAGGCAAGAGGGATCGTGGACCTGGACCTGACGGTGGAACGGGGCGAATTCTTCGGTTTTATCGGGCCAAACGGCGCCGGAAAATCCACGACGATCCGGACTCTACTGGGTCTGATCGCGCCTACCTCGGGCAGCGCAAGGGTATTCGGAAAAGATATCGCAAAGGAAAAGAAAGCCATTTTGCGGGATACCGGTTACCTGCCCTCGGAAGCGCTGTTTTACCAAGGCATGAAGGTGAAGGATATTTTAAAGCTGTCCGCCGATCTGCGAAAAAAGGACTGTGCGGACGAAGCGAAAATGCTCTGTGAGCGGCTGCAGCTTGATACGGCCCGGAAGATCGACGATTTATCCTTCGGCAACAGGAAGAAGGCCGCCATCGTCTGCGCTTTACAGCATCGGCCAGATCTGCTGGTGCTGGACGAGCCCACGAGCGGGCTGGATCCGCTGATGCAAAAGGAATTTTTTGATATTCTGCGGGAAAGGAACCGGGAGGGCGCGACAGTTTTCCTCTCAAGCCATGTCCTGTCGGAAATTCAGCGCAACTGCACCCGGGCGGCTATTATTCGCGCCGGCCGGATCATTGTGTGCGACGGCGTAGACGCTCTCTCAAAAACGAGCGCAAAGCGCGTTACGGTCCATGGCGCCCTGCATTTGGAGGGCCTTAATGGCGTTCGGGACATAAAAGCTTTTGAAAACTCCATGAGTTCGAAAAACTCCCTGAGTTTTTTATATAGCGGCGATATGGAAGCCCTGCTCCGCGTGCTGTCGGCAGGACAGATAAACGACCTCACGATCACAGAACCCGATCTGGAAGAAATATTCCTGCATTATTATGAAAAGGACGGTGAAACGGTGTGACGATTGTAAAACATGAGCTGAGACAGAGCAAAGCCTCGTTTTTGATATGGACGGCTTCCATCGGCTTTCTTCTTGCAGTCTGCATTTTCCTCTTTCCGGAAATGCGGGGACAGATGGAAAGCGTCAACGATGTGTTCGCCTCCATGGGTTCTTTTACCGAAGCTTTCGGCATGGACCGTTTGAGCTTTGGGACGCTTGTCGGGTTCTACGCTGTGGAATGCGGCAACGTTCTGGGCCTTGGCGGCGCGTTTTACGCAGCCCTTTGCGCGGCAGGGATCCTGAGTAAGGAAGAAAAAAACAAAACTGCGGAATTTTTGTTGACGCACCCTGTCAGCCGTGGAAGGATCGTTACGGAAAAGCTTCTTGCCGTGCTGGTTCAGATCACGGCGATGGATCTCATCGTTTATTCCCTTTCCATAGGCTCTATAGCCGCCGTGGGAGAAACGATCCCCTGGAAGGAGATCAGTCTGATGCACTTTGCCTATTATCTGCTTCAGATCGAGCTTGCGGGGATCTGCTTCGGTATTTCGGCGTTTCTCCGCAAAGGCAGCGCAGGCGTGGGGCTTGGCATTGCCGCGATGATGTATTTTTTGAATCTGGTCGCGAATATTGCCGATACGGCCGAATTCTTAAAGTATATAACACCGTTTGGATACTGTGAGGGCGCGGATATCGTGTCAAACGGCAGTTTAAACGGAGGAATGGCAGCTGTCGGTGTGATTCTGGGAATCGGTGGGATCGCAGCCGCCTATCTGCAGTACACGAAAAAGGATATCCGTTGAAACAAATACGGCGCAGCCCTGAAAATGGGCTGCGCCGTGTTTTACCGTGCCGCAAAGCCTTGAGAAACTTTTGCGGTCTTATTCCTCTTTTTCAATGGCGTCCGGCAGGTTTTCCACATCGATGACCGGTTCGGCGGCTTTTTCCTGCTTTGGGATTGGCGCGGACGGCGTTTCAAATGTTTCTACAGGCTCCTCCGGCTCCGCAGTCTTCTGCTCTTTCTCCATTTCTTTCGTCAGGCGGATCAGTTCTCTGTCGGAAAGCTGAGGCTCCTCCTGCTTTGGTTTTCCGGCCTTCTTTTTCTGAGACTTTTTCCCTTTTGGACTGTTCTTTTTCAGGGTGCGGCCAATGAGAAGGGCGAACAGTATCACAACGAAGACAATGAGAACGACCACCGCTGTCAGGATCGCACCGTGCGAAGCAGGTTTCGGCGTGGGGGAGACATCTTCTGCCACCTGTACCGGCTCGCTGATGTTGTCAAAGGAGCCGTTGCCAAGCTGTCCCTTCTCGTTGTTTCCCATGGCGTGAACGGTGCCGTCCTCCAGCAGATACAGCATATGTCCGCCGCCCAGGGCCATGTCGCTTGCGCTTTCGGCCACCTGTATGGGGGAAGCGGTCATCTCGGGGCCATACTGCCCGTAGGCATTGCTGCCCCAGGCATACAGAGTCCCGTCTTTCAAAATAGCGGCGGAGAAATTGTCGCTGCCTGCGATGGAAGAGACTCCGGACAGGATCTGTACAGGCTCGGCAGCGTTGTCATAGGTCCCGGTGCCCAGTTCGCCATTGGCGTTGTAGCCGCAGGCCCAGACGGTTCCGTCCGTCTTAAGGATCAGGGTGCCAAAAGCCGTGCAGGCCACGTTTTGGACATTTGTCATCACCTGCTGGAAGCTTTCCAGAAGCTCCGTTTCGCCGTTAGCCAGCTGCCCGTAAGTGTTGTCGCCCGCTGCCCACAGCGTGTTGTCCGATTTTACGGCCATGGTGTGCTGAACACCCACTGCCACGGTGCGCACATCTTCCAGCGCCTCCCGGGGTGCGGCAAGATCCTCCATCGTCCCGTTGCCCAGCTGGCCGGTGCTGTTCCAGCCCCAGGTCCACAGCGTTCCGTCCTTCGTGACCGCCGCGGTGTGAAAGCGGCCCGGCGCAGCCATGACGGCATCCGTCAGGATCGGCACGGGGGAAGCGCGGTTTTCCATATCCCCCAGGCCCAGCTGGCCGCCTTCGTTCCAACCCCAGCCGTAGAGGGTGCCGTCCTGGGTGATGGCAAAGGTGTCCAGGTACCCGGTGTATACGGCTCGTACATTGTCCATCACCTGAATAAGCGAGGTGCTGTCTGTTCCGGAAGCCTGCGCCGTGCCGCCGGTCTCCGATTCACCGGAAAGGGAGGACGCGTCCTCCCCGGCGGCGCTGCCGTCTGTGCCCAGCTGTCCCTGTGCGTTGGAGCCGGCGGTCCAGAGCGTGCCGTCCTTTTTTACAATGGCCGAGTGGAGAAATCCCGCAGCCAGCGGAGCAGCCGCCGGTTCCGTCTGGGCTTCCGCCGCCAAGGCGCAGGGCGAAGCCGTGATAAGTATGGCGGAGCAAAACAGCGCCGCCGCTTTTTTCAATAGACTATTCATAAATTTTTCCTCCAAGATCTCAGCAGGATATGAATAATATACTCATTATAAGTTATACATGGGGTATTTTCAATATGGAATATCTGAAAACTTGGTGACAATTTGCTGAAATCCATTGAATTTACGGAAAGGATAGGATAAACTTAAAATAATTATGCGAAAAGCGGCGCTTTACCGCGAGGACGGTTTTGAAAGCGCACGGCCTTTTCAGGCTTTCTGTAAACCGAAAGGAAAGTGATCATCACCGTGAAACCGAAAAAACGGATCGTTCCTCTTTTGCTGGCGGCTCTGCTGGTCCTGTTTTCCGTCCCCGGCACGGCGGTCCGGGCCACGGAAAGCCCCTGGAAGCAGATCTCCGCAGGCTGGTACCATTCTCTGGGCGTCAGAGGGGACGGAACGCTGTGGGCCTGGGGCACCAATAAGTTCGGACAGCTGGGTACCGGCGACGAGAACGCTTACTTCCTGCCGCAGCAGATCATGGAGGACGTGGCCTGGGCGGAAGCGGGCGAAAGCATGTCGCTGGCCTTGAAAACAGACGGCAGCGTCTGGGTCTGGGGCACAAACGATATGAACCAGCTTGGCACCGGCGGGGAGGATTCCTTGAAGCCTGTGAAGCTCATGGACGGTGTGAAAAACATTTACACCAACTATACCCATTCCTTCGCCCTGAAGCTGGACGGCACTCTCTGGGCCTGGGGAGACAACGAGCGGGGGCAGCTTGGCACCGGCGATGCTTCCACCGTTACAGAGCCCGTACAGATCATGGAAGGGGTAAAGTCCGCGGCGGCAGGGTGCTTTCACAGCGCCGCCGTAAAAGAAGACGGCAGCCTGTGGGTCTGGGGCTCTAATTCCGATGGGCAGCTGGGACTGGGGGAGGACAGCGAGGCTGTTGTTTACGCTCCCGTGAAGCTGATGGACCAGATCCAAAAGGCGGCTCTCAGCGAAACCTTTTCCTGTGCGCTGGCGGAAAACGGGGACCTTTATACCTGGGGAAACAATGAGGAGGGACAGCTGGGAAACGGCGGCACGAGCTCCACGAAGGAACCGGAAAAAATAGCGGAAGGGATCGCCGATATCCAGGCCGGACGCACCCACATCGCAGCCCTCACTCAGGAGGGGAAGGTGCTTACCTGCGGCAACAATTTCCACGGCCAGCTGGGGGATACCACAGCCATCGATTCCGGCGAGCTTACAGAGATCCTGGGGGATATTTCCTCCATTTCCGCCCATTGCGACCACACCTTCGCCATTGGGAGCGATGGTTCTGTTTATGTCTGGGGCGGCAATTATTACGGACAGTTCGGCAACGGAACCGGCATGGATTCCTATTATCCCCAGACCTTTACCGGCGAAAAGATCCAGGAGCCGGAGTCCATTGACGGCGAGCCCGATTTTACCCGGTCGGAAACGACCTTCGCGGCAGGCGCGGCCCACAATCTTGCGATCCTGGAAAACGGGGACCTGTGGGGCTGGGGCTTTAACAAGCACGGCGAGGTCGGAATGGGCGCGGTCAGCGACCAGGTGGAGCCTGGCAAAATACTGCCGAGCATCGAGTCTGTTGCGGCCGGGGAAGCTTCCTCCTACGCCGTCGACGAAAACGGCGTGCTCTGGGCCTGGGGGGATAATTCCGCAGGCCAGCTGGGCGTTGGAGCGGGAGACAGCTGCTATTCCCCTACCAAGGTCATGGAGGACGTGGCCTGTGTGACAAGCGGAGCCTATCATGCTATGGCTGTTAAAACCGACGGCACCCTGTGGGCCTGGGGGGACAATTCCACCGGCCAGCTGGGCACGGGAGACACAGTTTCACAAAACACGCCCATACAGGTGATGGATCATGTGCAGAAGGCCGCGGCGGGAATAGGACATTCCATGGCGCTGCGGACCGACGGGAGTGTCTGGGTGTGGGGAAACGGCGATTACGGCCAGCTGGGCTTCGCCACGGATACCAGCACCTTTATCCCTCTGGCCCTTGTAAGCGGGCAGGTGGCGGATATTTTTGCAGCGGAGAACACCTCCGCCGCCATTATGGAAAACAACAGCCTGTGGCTGTGGGGAGACAACTCCACCGGTCAGATAGGCAGCTTCCAAAACGACAGCGAGGAGGAAGCTGACAAACACGAGCAGATCCAGATGCAGACGGACAGCTCCGACATGGCCGCCCAAGACAGCGCCGCGCTGTACAGCCCGGTGGAGGTCATGGAGCAGGGCGTGCAGGTTGCTTCCCTGGGGATCTATCACTCTCTCGCTATTAAAACCGACGGCACCCTCTGGGGCTGGGGATTGGGCAATTCCGGGCAGATCGGCGAGCTTACGGACTCCAGAAAGGAACCGGAGCAGATGGCCGACCGGGTGGTGGCTGCCAGCGGCGGCGGTATGCACACGCTGTTCCAGAAAACCGACGGCTCTCTGTGGGGCATGGGCTATAACGCCTCCGCCCAGCTGGGATATACGGCGGCGGAGGACGCGGACGAGGAGGCTCTTTCGGTAAGCGAACCGGTAAAAATTCTGGACGGCGTAAGGCTTTCCCAGCGGTCGGCCCAGTTCCGGGACAACGAGCTGAAGATCACTCCGGAAAAGATCATTCATGTCGTACCGCCCTATGTGTGGGCCATTGCGGCGGCGGGCCTGGTCATCGTGGTGCTGGTGGTGTGGGTCATTCTGTCCCAGCGCCGGGTGCGAAAGCTCCGCAAGGCCGCCGTTACGGCGGTAGCGCAGGTGCAGCAGCTGCAAAAGGAGCAGGAAAAGCTGCTGCGCGGCAGAGACGCGCGGAACAGGCGCGGAAAGCCGTAGAAAAAGCTTTGTATACAAAGTGCGCGGAAAGGCCTGGGTGGCTTTTCCGCGCTTTTGCGGGGAACTTTTCAACCGCTGCCAGGCGAAATCGGCATATTGTGCCGCCGCGCTTGACAAAGACTAAAGGGACAGATATAATCAGAAATTGAATTTTATACCGAAAGGGTATACTTTAACGATAAGAGATATTGCCGAACATAGAAGCACGGGGATTTTGGAAAGGACGGTTTTCCTGTTGAGCGATACGATTTTACAGCTTGAGGATATTTATAAAAGCTTTGGGGACGCTCCTGTCCTCAACGGCATCAGCCTTTCCGTGGAGCGGGGCGAGTTCATCACCCTGCTGGGCGCATCCGGCTGCGGGAAGACCACAACGCTGCGGATCATCGCGGGATTGGAGACTCCGGACCGAGGAAGAGTTGTGCTGGAAGGGAAAGACGTTACCGCCGCCGAGCCCAATAAGAGGAATGTAAACACGGTGTTTCAAAATTACGCCCTGTTCCCCCATATGAGCGTGGAGCAGAATGTGGGCTACAGCCTGAAGATCCGGAAGACCCCAAAGACGGAGATACGGGAGCGCGTCAAAAAGATGCTGGAACTGGTCCAGCTGGATGGCTTTGAAAAGCGAATGCCCCATGAGCTTTCCGGCGGGCAGAAGCAGCGGGTGGCCATTGCCCGGGCCCTGATCAACGAGCCCAGGCTCCTTTTGCTGGACGAGCCCCTCGGCGCCCTTGACCTACAGCTCCGGCGTCAGATGCAGCAGGAATTGAAGCGGCTGCAAAAAAAGCTGGGGATTACCTTTATCTATATCACCCACGACCAGGAAGAAGCGCTGAATATGTCCGACCGGATCGCGGTGATGATGGACGGCCGGCTTCAGCAGCTGGGCACGCCCTCCGAAGTGTACGATTCCCCCAAGACCGCTTATGTGGCCCGGTTTGTGGGCACGGCGAACATCGTCTATGGCACGGTGGAAAAAACTGAAGGCGAACTGGCCCGCTTTACCTGCGCCAACGGAACAAGCGTGTTTCACACTCGGGGCCATGGGTTTTCCCCCGGCAGCCCTGTGACCTTGGCCGTGCGGGGCGAGCAGGCCGAGGCGGTGAAGGAATTTGAAAAAAGCGTGCCGGGGATCACCGGCGTTGTGAAGGAAAAAAGCTTTGCCGGAGGAATGCTGCGCATCTGCGTAGAGCTTTCCGGGGGAGCCGAATTTGTCTGCAGAAAGCAGGGCATCGATTCCGAGCTGGTTCCCGGCGACCGGGTAAAGCTTTTATGGAAACCTGAAAACGCCTGCCCGGTGGATACGGAGGAAGGCGTATGAAAAAGAAATCGCCAAAACAGGGGAAATTCCGACTGGAAGCCTTGACCGCCCTGCCCATGTACCTGTTTACGCTGGTGTTTGTGGCGGGGCCCATCGTCTATATGATCGTCCTGAGCTTTATGAGCCGGGCGGAGACCTGGGGCGTGGTGCCGGAATTTACCCTGAAAAATTACCGGGACATTCTGGAGCCGGTGTATCTTGGTACTTTCTGGGAATCCCTCAAGCTGGCCTTTATCAGCACGGCGCTGGTCGTTGCCCTGGGATACCCCTTCGGGTATTTTATGGCCAAGCTTACGGCCAAGTGGAAAAAACGCACCATGCTGCTGCTGATGATCCCATTCTGGACCAGTTCTCTGATCCGCCTGTACGGCTGGATCGTCATTTTCCGGGCCGGCGGCGTGTTGGATAAGCTTCTCATGGCCCTGCATATCACGGAGGAGCCCCTGAAGCTTTTGTATACTTATCCCGCCGTGGTGGTGGGCATGGTATACGCACTGCTGCCCTTTATGATCTTTTCCGTCTATTCCAGCGCGGAGAAGCTGGATTTCAGCCTGGTGGAGGCCGCCCGGGACTTGGGCGCTTCTCCCACAAAAGCGTTTATGACCGTGTCCCTGAAGCTGACGCTGCCGGGACTCCTTTCCGGCGTGGTGCTCACCTTTGTTCCCAGCATGGGCCTGTTCTTTATTGCAGATATTCTGGGAGGAAATAAAGTGGTGCTGGTGGGGAACCTGATCCAGGAGCAGCTGATGAAGGCCCACAACTGGCCCTTTGCCGCCGCGCTTTCCGTGGCGCTGCTGGCGCTTACCTCCCTGTTTATGTTCCTGTACCGGAAGCTTTCCGGTGTAAAAGACCTGGAAGGTCTCGTTTAAGGAGGGATTTTCCATGAAAAACCGAACGAAGCTTCCGAACGTCTATCTGGGAGCGGTCCTTGTTCTGATGTATCTGCCCATTCTGCTGGTGATTCTCTATTCCTTCAACGAAAGCAAAATAAGCTCCGTTTGGAACGGCTTTTCCCTGAAATGGTACCGGGAGCTGTTCCGGGATTCCGCCTTGTTTGAGGCGCTGGGGAACACCCTGATCTTAGGACTTTTGAGCAGCCTGTGCGCCGGGGTGATCGGTACCCTGGGGGCCTACGGCATGAGCAAAACGGCGTTTCGCACCAAGGGTGCGGTGGAATATATTTCTACCCTGCCTATCATGATCCCGGAGATTATTCTGGGCATGGTGTTCATGGCCTTTTTTTCCCTGCTGGGCCTGCCCTTTGGCATGACCACGCTGGTGATCGCCCATACTGCTTTCTGTATCCCTTATGTGTTCATGCTGGTAAAGGCAAGGCTTGTGGGTATGGATAAAAGCCTGCCCGAGGCCGCCCTGGACCTGGGGGCCTCGCCGGTCCGGGTATTTTTCGATATCACCCTGCCCCTGATTCTGCCTGCCGTAGCCTCCGGCATGCTGCTTTCTTTCGCCATGAGCATCGACGATGTGATCATCAGCATTTTTGTAACCGGCGTAGACGTGAACACCCTGCCCATCAAAATTTATACCCAGTTGAAAACCGGAGTGACGCCCAAAATAAACGCCCTGTGTACGCTGATGTTTGCGGCTACCCTGCTGCTCTGCGGCCTGGCGGCGTTTTTGGGAAGGACCCCGAAAAAGAAAAAACCATTACAGACGGAAAGAAAGGACGAAGCAGTATGAAAAAACGGATTTCTCTGATACTGACTGCGGCTCTGCTGGCATTTTCCCTGGCAGGCTGCGGAGCAGGCGGCTCCCAAAGCCCGAAAGAGGAGCTGGTGCTCTACACCTGGGAGGGCATGTTTCCCCAGGAGGTGCTGGACGGCTTTACGGAAGAAACGGGGATTGCCGTCAACTACGCCAATTTCGATTATGACGAGACCATGCTCACCAAGCTGGAAGCGGCAAAGGGCGGGGATTACGATGTGATAATTGCCGATGATTATATCATCGAGACCGTCATTCAGGAGAACCTGGCTCAAAAGCTGGATACGTCCAAAATTTCCAATTACGGAAGCATCAATCCTATTTACCAGGGCCAGTTTTTCGATCCCGCCGACGAATACACTGTGCCCTACGGGTCCGGGGTACAGACCATTGTGTACGATCCCCAGCTGACGGGGCGGGAGATCACCGGCTACGCCGACCTGTGGGACCCTTCACTGGAGGGCAGCGTGGGCGTGATCGCCAATTACCGGGTCATCAACGGCATGGCCCTCAAGGTGCTGGGGGAAAGCTACAACACCGAAGATATCCCCACCATTGAGAAGGCGGGGGAAAAACTGCTGGAGCTGGCCCCCAATATCCGGCTCATCAAGGACGACAACCTTCAGGACGACCTGATCTCCGGGGAAATAGCAGCGGCGGTGATGTACACTTCGCAGGTGACAATGGCGAAAATGGCGGACCCGGAGCTTCAGGTGGTGTTCCCGAAAGAGGGCATCGGCTTCGGTATTCAGGGCATGTTCATTCCTTCAAATGCCCCCCATGCCGACGCCGCCTATCAGTTTATGGATTATATCCTCCGGCCTGAAATTTCTGCCAAATGCTATGAATTTCTGGGCTATTACTGCACAAACAAGGCGGCTGACAGTCTGATTTCCGAGGAATACAGAAGCTTCCTCACCCTCCCCGAGAATTTTTCCCAGCAGGATATGGAAATGATCGGAAACATTTCCCCGGAGGCCATGGAGGCCCACGAAAAGGTCTGGACCCAGTTCAAGGCGGCTTGTGAATAAACCGAGAAATACAAAAAGGCCGGAAGCTGCTGCTTCCGGTCCTGAGCGTGTCGAAAAAATTTTTTCGACACGCTCAAACATGTTGGGAAAATTAACAATTTCCCTAACATGTTGCGATTGAAAAGTGAGAGAGAACCCTGACGGTTCTCTCTCACAACTCTCTTTCCCTCCGTGTTTTTTCGCCAGCGGCTTTATCGACAGTCTGAGGGCCGGAAGCTGCTGCTTCCGGTCCTTTTCACTTTGTCAGTGGATATCGAGTCTTTCAAACCGTTTCTCGCTGAGCCTGCATGCGGCCCAGGTCATCAGAGCATATAACGCCAGCCCGCAGAAGAAAACCGCCAGCTTTTCCGGCAGGAACTGAAACAGGGGGGTATCCAGCCGGCCCCGGACAAAGGGGACCGCGTGGGGCAGAGCCTCTGAAAAAGCGGCCCACAAAAACACCGCCAGGCTCCCAAACAGGAAGGGAATTCCTACCTTGGAAGGGTCCTTGTAGTGCCGGGGGAAAAACACCAGATTAAACAGCCCCATTTCCACAAACCCAAAGCCCAGCAGGGCTAAATTGGCGTCCAGGCCCACCACGTTCCCGGCAGGGGGATACAGGCTGCGAAGCAGCAGGAAGGGCACGCACAGCAGCGCCTGCCCCAGCTGCAAAATACAGACCATAGCGACCCTTGCCCGCACTGGGTCCCGCTTTTCCACGGGCAGCAGCAGAGTGTAAAAAACGTCCCGGTTTTCCCGGCCGTTCAGACAGATGAAGAACACTCCCAGGCAGGAATAAAAGAAGGTGACAGTTAAAGGGTAGTTTGGAATGAGCATCATGGCCGCCAGTCCCAGGAAGATGGCTGCCGCCGGGTGCATGGCTAGGCGAAATTCTTTATACAGCAGATCTTTCACAGCGTTTCCTCCTCTCCCGGCAGACCGGTGTGCTCCAAATGTACCATAATGGCATCGAGGCTCGCCGGGCTTTCCGCCGCGCCCAAAGGCACAGATGCGCCGGTCTCCGCCAGCGCGGACCAGCCTTCCTTTTCCCGCTTTAAGCCCAGCAGTCCATCATCTTTAGGAGCCGGCCCGTCCGGAAACCGCAGCAGACGGTATTTCTCCAAGAAGTCCTTCAGAGACCCGGAATAGGGCACACGGCCTTCTTTGATATAGGTGATGGAGTCCGCGCATTTTTCCAAATCACTGGTAATATGGGTGGAAAACAGGATCGTCACGCTCTCCCGGCGGATCAGCTCCAGGAAAATATCCAGCAGTTCTTCCCTGGATACGGGATCCAGGCCGCTGGTGGGTTCGTCCAGAATTAGCAGCCGGGCTTTGTGAGACAGCGCCAGCGCCAGGGAATATTTCACCTTCATGCCTGCGGACAGCTCTGCCGGGGCCTTGGTTTCAGAAAGCTGAAACAGCTCCATATACCGGCGGTAAGCGCCGTCGTCCCAATCCCGGTAAAACCGGCGGGTAACGGCAGTGATGGTCCGCAGCTTTTTCCGGGGATAATAATCCACGCCTCCGGAAACAAAGCCCAGTTTCTGTTTGATCTCCCACTGGTTCTGCCGGAACTCCGTGCCGAAAACCGAAACCTCGCCCTCGTCCGGGTGCGTGAGGTCCAGAAGGGCGCTGAGAGTTGTGGTCTTTCCCGCGCCGTTGCGGCCGATAAAGCCCATAATAGAGCCTTCCTCCAGGGAAAAGCCCACATGGTCGAGGGTGAAGCCGGGGTAGGTCTTACACAGTCCCCGGACGTTGAGAACATTCATAAAACGTTCCTCCGTTTCAAAAATCAGGATTCTTCGGGCGGATTTTTCTGCGCCTCCAGAACGTAGTTGACAAAGTCCATGTAGGCGTCGTTTTGTACAATGGCGATGCCCCGTTCCTTGTCTGCCAGCAGAAGCAGGGTGTCCCCCGGCTGGATATGGAACATATCCCGGGCTTCCTTGGGAATGACGATCTGTCCCTTTTCTCCCACCTTTACGGTGGAAATAAACTTTCCTTCCGGCATTTGCAAAGACATAAAACCCCCTCCTCTTTTTCATACAAGTATGAAAAGTTATACTTATTATACCATATATCCCCTGGAAGTCAAGAAAAAGAGCTGTTGAAACGGAGAAATACACAGAGCGTTTTCCGGCTGAACGGCTGACGGCTCCGGATAAAAGGTGCAGGGCCTTCCCAGCGGGCAGTCCGCCGCAGGGGAGGGTTATCTCTCCTGAAACAAAAGCCGCCGCATATCATGCGGCGGCATAAAGCGCTTTGGCACGCTTACGGCTTGGCAAAAAACAACTCTTCCAGCCAGGCGGCGCCCTTCCCGGCGGCGGAGGGATCCAGTGAGTAAATGACCTGATTTGCCCTGCGTTTGGATCTGACAAGCCCGGCATGCTTGAGAACGTCCAAGTGCCTGGAAACAGAGGGCTGAGAAATATCAAAGCGCTGGGAAATTTCCCCCGCGCTCAGGTCTCCCTTTTGAAGCAGCCGGAGAATTTCCCGGCGGTATGGGCTTGTGAGTGCCTGAAAAAAATCATTATCCTCCATTGCTTTCCCTCCGTTTCCGTGGAAAATACCGTCATGCCAAACGATACACACGCGATGTTCCCGTGGAAATAGTACCACTAAAAGTTCGTAAAGTCAACCAATATATCGTAAATAATACGAAATAAGAGTTGTAATATATGAACTATAGGTACACGGATGACGCGGACGCTTCCGGCCCGCGGCAAATTCCGGCGGAAGGGAAAAGTGTGAAGATGAATGAAAAAGAGAAACTGCTGTTTGGTGAAAGACTGCGGGAGCTCCGGGCAGAAAAGGGGCTGACGCAGGAGGAGACCGCGGAGGCGCTGAATATCAGCCTGCGGTACTACCAGATGTTGGAACGGGGGGAAAAGACGGGTTCTGTGGATATTCTCATCGCGCTGGGAGATGTATTGGACTGCTCCCTGGACTATCTGCTTATGGGAAAACGGGGGAAGGGTAACGGCGATCCCCTCACGGCGAAGCTCAATGCTCTGAGCCGCCGCCAGAGGCAGTACGCCGGGAAAATGCTGGAGCTTTGGCTGGAAAGCCTGAAGGATCGCTGAGCTTCAGCGTTTCTCAGACTCCGGGAACCCGGCCGGCAACGCACCGGTCCGATCCGGACCAGTCAGTCAAAAGCTCCACGTCTTTCAGCCCGTGCTGCAAAAAGAGTTTGGAAACGGGATCTCCCTGATCTTCGCCGATCTCCACGGCGAGAATGCCGCCGGGCTTTAAAAGGGGAAGCCACAGCTTCATAACAGCCTGGTAAAAATCCAGCCCGTCCGACCCTCCGTCCAGGGCCATAACGGGCTCTTTCTGCACCTCGGCCTGTAAGCCGGGCAGTTCTCCTGTCTTGATATAAGGGGGATTGGAAGCGATAAAGTCCAGGCTCCCCGGAAGAAAGCGGTCCGCCGTTTCAGGCAGAAGGACATCGCCCTGCACGGCCCAAAGGCGGTACTGAGGGTAAGCGGCAAGATTTTTTTTCAAAAAGGAAAAGGCCTGTTCGGAAAGCTCCAGACAGGTCACTTCTGATTCCGGCAGAAGTGAGCAGAGCCCAAGAGCTACGGCCCCGGACCCCGCACAGAGGTCCACGCCCCTGAAAGCCGCCCCATGCGGAAACGCTTTTTTCAGCCGGTCCGCCAGGGCTTCCACCAAAATGGCCGTATCCTCACGGGGGATCAGAACGCCCTCGCCCACTGTCAGGGAAAGGCCCAAAAATTCCCAGGATCCGAGAATATATTGCAGAGGGCGGCGGGCGGCCCGTTCCTCCACAGCCCGCAGAAAGTCCGATTCCTGTTCTTTGCCGGGTTCCTCCCCGCCGTGGACGGCCAGTTTTGCCCGGTCCACGTCCAGAAAGCGCTCCGCCAGAGCCATGGCGTCCGGGCCGGGACTGTCCACCCCCGCTTCCTGCAGTCTCCGGCGGGCCCGCAGATACAGCTCCCGGTACGTCACTGGACCAAGTCCTCCCCGTTTTCGGGAATGACCGATTCCATGGCGGCGATGGCTGCCCGGATCATATTGTCATCCGGCTCCTTTACGGTGATGCGCTGCATCCAAAGCCCCGGCGCCACCAGAAAGCGGACAAAGCTGTCCGGGTGCCGGGCGGAATATTTCTGGACCTCATAGCCCACGTTCATAATGATGGGGATACAGAGCAGCTTTACCAGCGTGCGCACAAAGGGATTGGAAAAAGGAATGAAAAAGCCCACGATAATGCCAAGCAGCAGCATGAGGATCAGGAAGCTGGTGCCGCAGCGGGGGTGGAAGCGCCTCTGCTTCCGCACGTTCTCCACCGTCAGGGGCAGATCGTTTTCGTAGCAGAAAATGGTCTTGTGCTCCGCGCCGTGATATTGAAAAGTCCGTTTGATATCGGGCATCAGAGAGATCAGCAGGATATAGCCGACGAAAATGGCGATGCGCAAAAATCCCTCAAAGACGGACCGCCAGCCGGCAATATCTGCCGGGACCGCGCTTTGCAGAAGGTTAAAAAGCATGGTGGGCAGGAAAAAGAACAGCAGGACCGCCAGCGCCACGCCCAGAACGGAGGCCACGCCCATGATGATGCCGGTCATTTTTTCCCCCAGGTGCTCATCCAGCCATTTATCCAGGCCGGAGAGCTCTTCCTCCCCCACATCCTCGGTGATCTTGTCCGCGGAAAGGGACAGAGCCCTGTAGCCCAGACGAAAGGTGTCGATCATGGAGAAAATGCCGCGGATAAAGGGCTTTCCCAGAATGGGGTACTTTTTCGTCAGCCGGGGGCACTCGATATCCTCGGTGGAAATTTCCCCTTTTTCGCTGCAAAAGGCCGCTGTGGTGCGGTGAGGGCCCACCATCATGATGCCCTCCATCAGTGCCTGTCCGCCGATCGTAGTTATCTTTTTACTCATTTCCGTGTTGAATCCTTTCCTGAAGCAGTTTTTGGATCTCAGGCGTTTGAACCAGCTCGGGTTTGCTTTCCAGCAGGGCGCAGGTGGGCAGGGTAATGGTCACGGTGGTGCCCGCGTTTACCTCGCTTGTGATATCCAGCGTGCCGCCGTGCAGGGTCACGAGTTCGTCCGCCATGGCAAGGCCGATGCCGGAGCCCCGAACCAGCTGATTTGCCTTGTAGAACTTCTTTTTTACATTGGGCAGGTGCTCAGAGGGAATTCCGCAGCCGGTATCGCTGATCACGACCCGGATCCGCCCGTCCGCCTCTGCGGAGGACACGGTGACGCAGCCGCCAGCTTCCGTGTATTTCAGGGCATTGTCAAGGATATTGACAAAGACCTGCCGCAGTCTGTCCACATCGCCGTACACAGGGGAAAGAGCGGTGTTTTCCTCATAGTTGAGCCGCTTGTTTTCGGTTCTGGCCCGGTCTGTGAATAGATACACAGCCTCGTCCAGCTCGGCCAGAAGATCTATCTTCGCCACGAAAAGCCGCATTCGGCCGCTTTGCAGCCGGGAAAAATCCAAAAGCTCCTCCACCAGGCCGGAAAGCCGTTCCGATTCCCGGATAATGACATTCATACCCTTTTCCATGGTGTCCGGATCCGTTCCCTCGTGAAGGGTTTCGGCCCAGCCCTTAATGGCCGTCAGCGGAGTGCGCAGCTCGTGGGAGACAGAGGAAATAAAATCGTTTTTCATGCGTTCCGTGGCGGCCAGCTCTCCTGCCATGTCGTTGATGGAATCGCACAGCTGTCCCAGCTCATCGTCCCGGGCCTTTGGAATGCGCACATCGAAATCCCCCCGGGCGATCTGCTCCGCTACGGAGTTGACCTGCCGCACGGGCACCAGGATCGACCGAATAAAATAGACGCCGGAAAAGGTGATGAGCAGCATGATGAAGACACCTGCCAAAATCAGGACAAGAATGGTCCGGCTCGTTTGAAAGTCCGCCTTTTCCAGGGAGACAAGATAGCGCACGGATCCGGTGAGGCTTCCACCGTCGTCGCGGACGGCCCGGGTGACGGCCATAACCTTTTCTCCGGTGTTCAGTTCGCCCACCCATTTGCCGGAATTGTCCGGACTTTGGAGAGCTTCCTCATAGTCCGGCATCTCCTGGTCCTGATCCGGCTCGAATCCGGTGGAGGTGATAAAAATTTTCCCGTTTCGGTTCAGGGCCATGATCTCCATATCGTCCTTGTCTGGGAATCCCTCGATATAGGCCCGGGTGATCGCCGCAAATTCCGATGCGGTGCTGTGACCTCCGGAGCCGCCGGAAAGCCAGTTTAGAAGCTCGTCCATACGACCTGTCAGAGCCTGCTCGATACCGCTGTAGGTGGAACTGCGCACCGTGATGGACAGGGCAAAAATGGATACCGCCAAAACCACCAGGACCACGCCGATGGTGTTGATAAACCACCGGCGGGAAATGCTTCTTCTTCTCTTTGCCGTCGGCTTTGCCATTGGCCCCCTCCTTTTTCTGCGCGCTGAGGAGCTCTGTCAGGCGTCCCAGCGGTAGCCCAGGCCCCAGACGGTCACAATGTGGGTGGGGTTGGACGGCTCGTCCTCCACCTTCATGCGCAAGCGGCGGATATTGACGTCTACGATCTTTTCTTCTCCCACATACCCCAGGCCCCAAACGTGCCGGAGAATGTCGCCCCTTGCCAGGGCGATGCCGGGATTGGAAAAGAAGTATTCCATGATCTGAAATTCCACCTGGGTCAGCTCGATAGGCCGCCCGCCCCTGCGCAGGGAGCGGTTTCGCAGATTCAGGATAAAATCGCCGGACTGGAGCGTATCCTGGAAGCCGTCCTCCTGATTCTTGGCGGCAAGGGCTACCCGGCGGTATACCGCGTCCACGCGGGCTACCAGCTCGGAAGGGGAAAAGGGCTTCGTCACATAGTCGTCGGCGCCCATCATCAGGCCGCTGACCTTATCCATTTCCTGGGTGCGGGCGCTGAGCAGGATAATGCCTATGGAGCTGTTCAGCCGCCGGAGCTCCTTGCACACCGCCAGGCCGTCGTAGGCTCCGGGCATCATGATATCCAGCACCGCCACGTCAAATTCGCCGTTTGCTTTCCTGTACAGGTCCAGCGCCTGCTCGCCGTTTTCCGCCTCTATCGTCTGGTAACCGGCCCGCTCCAGGTTGATCACCACAAATTCACGGATATTCTGTTCGTCCTCCGCTACGAGGATCCTTTTCATAGAGAGCGTACCACCTTTCTGAAATGAATGCAATGATGCCGTCCTGTCCGGCCTTCATAAGGAGCCGGGGGGATCAGCCTATGATTCGCTGAGAAGCTTAAAATCCTCTTTGATGCGATTGATGTACCGAAGCGAGGTTTCGTCTGAGGTCAGCACCTGTATGCCGTAAACCACATCGTTTTGGGAAACCAGAAACTCATACCCACCGGTCTGCCCCCGGCTTTCCCACGCCGACCGGGTAAAGGCCCGGATCGCGAACAGCGGGGAGCCCAGCAGGCGCTGGCCGTCCTCCTGTACGTCTGTTACCTCCATATAGGTCACTGTGCGCCGGGCTGTATCGTTGGAAGCGGTGATCTTTCCCCGCAGCCCGGCGGGCAGACGGAACCAGTAGCTTTCGGCAGAGTTCATCAAAGCCCGCACCGCCAGTCGTTCGCTGTTGTTCCTCTGAAAGGAGAACCACTCCACCTGATAGCTGGTAGAATCCGGCGTCACGTCCTCTGAAAGGCCGGGCAGCAGGGTGGCCCTTGGTATCTCCAGAAAGCCGTCCCCGTTGATATCGCGGGACAGGAAGGACGCGGCGGGGGGCCGGGAATAGGGATTGCTGTATTCCTCGGTGTTGACGCCGGAGGGCGCATTTATAAGCCTCCCGTCCTCCAGATAAAACACCTGCGTGGTAAGGCTGCCGTCCGCCTTCAGGCCGTCCAGCACCACACCGGAAAGCGAGACCGTCAGCCTGCCGAAGACCGCAGAGGAATAGCTGGAAATAGAGTTGTCCGCGTCGGCACTGTAAAGCTTCGCCATGGCCCCGTTCTTCCACCCGTAAACCTGGGCGATGGCAGGGGTGGGCTCGTCGCCCTCTACCTCGGCAGGCACGAATTTATCTACTGTGAACACTTCGCCGACGCCGTCGCCGTCCAGGTCCGTAACGGCCATTTCACCGTAAATTCCCAAAGAATATTCCGTGACTCCGCCGCTGACGCTGTCGTACACATAAGCGTTTACCGAAGCGGTGCGGCCCGTGACTCCGGCGGCGCTTCCCCAGCCAATCAGCACGCTGTCAACGCCGCTGCCGGTCAAGTCGCTGAAGCACACCCGGTCCACTTGAATGGCCGCACTCTTAAAGGCGGCGGCGGTTTCCCACTGCCCATCGGATTTTACCAGAAACTGGACCTCCACGCCGCCGGCGTCTTCCAAAGAATAAAAACCAATAGCGTCTTCCTGCCCGTCGCCGGTAAAATCCTGCATGATAACGGCGGAGCGGTATTCCCCGCTTTTGGGGTAAATGAAGGTCACGCCGGGGCGGCCGCCCTGAAGCAGCGCGTGAATGGCCTGCTGGTCCTCGTTGGCCTTGGGAGGGGCCATCAGATTTTTGGTGTTAAAGGCCGTGAAGGAGCAGCCGGAAAAAAGGAAGCAGAGACATACCGCCAGCAAAACGGCGATCCATTTTTTCTTCAAGGGGCAGGCTCCTTTCGGCTGGAATTGTCATTATTGTATCAGTATAACACATGCGAAACGAAAAGTCATGTAGAATCTGTAAAAACAGTTCCTGGTCCCGGCATTGACAAACGGAGCGGGCAAGGCTACAATGCAGAAAAGAGAGGAGGCGGGCCGCCGTGCCAAGGTTTTTTGTGGAGAATGAGCCGTCGGGAGAGTATTTTGTGGGCGGGGAAAACGGCCTTCATATGGTCAGATCTCTGCGCATGAGGCCCGGCGAAACGGTGGCGCTCTGCGCCGGGACGGGAAAGGATTTCCTGTGCACCGTGCTGGAATGCAGGGCCGACGGGGCGCTGGTCCGGGTG
Source organism: uncultured Acutalibacter sp. (assembly GCA_964642055.1). GTDB lineage: Bacteria > Bacillota > Clostridia > Oscillospirales > Acutalibacteraceae > Acutalibacter. Next base: position 28,277 of record CAZXLM010000019.1, read on the forward strand.
GAGGAAGTGCGGGAAAGCGCGGGAGAGCCCCGCACCCATGTGACGGTGTGCCAGTGCTGGCCAAAGGGGGACAAGCTGGAAACCGTTGCGCAGAAGTCCGTAGAGCTGGGGGCAGAGGAGATCTGGCCCGTGGAGAGCCTGCGGTGCGTTTCGCGCCCGGACAGCAAAACGGCGGCGAAAAAGGTTTCCCGGCTCCAAAAAATAGCGCTGGAAGCGGCAAAGCAGAGCGGCAGAGGCGCGGTGCCTCAGATCCTGCCGCCGGCACCGCTTGGGCAGGCACTGAAAACGGCAGCAGAGCAGGGCAGTATCCTGTTTTTTTACGAGGAAGGCACGGAAAGCCTTCGGGAGGCGCTGCGCTCCGCCGGGGACAGGCTGTTTGTATTTATCGGGCCGGAGGGCGGTTTTGCTCCCGAGGAAGCGGCGCTGGCGGAAGGCCTGGGAGCAAAGCTGCTGACGCTGGGCCCCCGGATATTGAGGACGGAAACCGCGCCTTTGGCAGCTTTGTCCGCGATTTTTTACGAACGGGGAGAATTTGAGCGATGAAAAACGTGTTGATCACAGGAGCCTCCGGGGGGATCGGGAAAGCGGCGGCGCTGGCTTTTGCGGAAAGGGGCTACAGCGTGGCCCTGCATTACCATACTGGGGAGAAGTCCGCCCGGGAAACGGCGGAGGAGATAAATTTCCGGGGCGGAAACGCCGAAATTTTTCAAGCCGACCTTTCCAGGGAAGAGGAAATAAACGCCATGTTTGATAAAGCGGAAAAACGCTTTGGCTTTTTTGAGGTACTGATCAACAACGCCGGTGCAGACTGGAAAGGGCTCTTGACCGATATGACGATTGCGGATTGGAACCGGGTGATGGACGTCAACTGCACGGGCGTGTTTCTGTGCTGCCGCAGGGCGCTGCCGTCCATGATCCGGCGGCAGAAGGGCAGCATTGTCAATGTTTCTTCCATCTGGGGCGAGGTGGGGGCCTCCTGCGAGGCGGCCTATTCCGCCTCCAAGGCGGCTGTTATCGGGCTGACAAAGGCCCTTGCCAAGGAAATGGGCCCCTCCGGAATCCGGGTCAACTGCGTTTCTCCGGGCGTGATCGATACGCCTATGAACGGCGACCTGACGGAGGAGGACCTTAAATCTCTGCGGGAGGAAACGCCCCTTCTGCGGATCGGCACGCCGGAGGAGGTGGCCCAGGCTCTGGTGTTTCTGGCGGAAAGCGGCTTCATCACCGGCCAGACGTTAGGGGTAAACGGGGGCTTTGTTGTCTGAACAGCCCTGCGGGCTGGGAAACCGCTCTTTACAGCCGGTTTGATACGTGCGTTTCCAGCGGGTCAGAAGGGGATTTGTCATTTGACAAATCCCCTCTTTTCTTATACAATAAAGAGGTTGATTTTTCCAGGCTTTTCTCCGGAAAAAGAAAATCGAAACCGGCGGAAAAGGGCGGAAAAACGGAGTTTTTTGAATTGGGAGAGCGGAAACATGAGCTTTCGGATCTTGGGAACAGGCAGCTTTCTGCCGGAGCGTATCGTGACCAACGATGACCTTTCCCGCATGGTAGAGACTTCTGACGAGTGGATCGCCAAACGGGTGGGAGTTAGGCAGCGCCGTGTCTGCACCACGGAAACCGTCACGGACCTGGGGACGCAGGCAGCCCTGCGGGCACTGGAAAGCGCCGGGATCAGTGCAGAAGAGCTGGATCTGATCATTGCTACCACTATCAGCGCCGACACTATTTCTCCCGGCCTCGGCGGCATGGTCCAGAACCGTATCGGCGCCCATTGTCCGGCTTTTGATATGAATGTGGCCTGTCCCGGCTTCCTGTTTGGGCTGGACGTGGCCGCTGGCTTTTTTGCCAGAAAGGCTGTCAAAAAGGTGCTGGTGGTAAGCGCCGAGCGCATGAGCGGCCTGCTGGACTGGACGGACCGCAGCACCTGCTGCATTTTCGGCGATGGCGCGGGGGCGGCGGTGCTGGGCGAGGGGGACGATTATCTGGCTTCCGAGCTGCACACCAAGGGAGGGGACGAGATCATTTCCATTCCCACCTGGTGGAACAATTCGCCGTTTTATCAGCAGGAAATGCCCAAAAACAAGGTGAACATGCAGGGGCAGGAGACCTATAAATTCGCCGTTACTTCCATGGTGAACGATATCCGTTCCGTTATGGAGAAGGCCGGTATCACCGGGGAGCAGGTCAAGGCTGTGATCCCCCATCAAGCCAATTACCGCATTATCAACGAGGCCCGGCGCAGGCTGCCGGAGATTGCCCCGGAAAAATTTTTTATGAATATTGAAAAATACGGCAACACCTCCTCTGCCAGCGAGCCCATTCTGCTGGACGAGGTAAGCCGGGCAGGCATTTTGCAGCCGGGAGACTATGTCATTCTCTCCGCATTTGGAGGCGGTTTATCCAGTGCCAGCTGCGTTATCCGGTGGTAGCCGGGCTGCCAATTCCGGTATCAATAAAAAGGGAGCAGTATTATGATTAAAACACCTCTTTGTGAGCTTTTGGGCATCGAGTATCCCATTTTTCAGGGCGGCATGGCCTGGATTTCCGACGGAAAGCTGGCGGCGGCCGTATCCAATGGCGGCGGTTTAGGCATTATTTCCGCTATGAACGCCGACGCGGCGCATTTGAAAAAGGAGATCGATATTGCCAGAGGGCTGACGAATAAGCCCTTCGGCGTGAACATCATGCTCATGTCCCCCTTTGCCGGGGAGGTGGCAGAGCTTGCCGCGGAGGAAAAAGTCGCGGTGGTTACCACCGGCGCGGGAAACCCTTCCCGCTATATGCCCATGTGGCGGGAGGCAGGCGTGAAAGTCGTACCCGTGGTGGCCTCCGTCGGCATGGCGAAGCTGGTCACGAAGGCGGGGGCTTCCGCCATTATCGCCGAGGGCGGCGAATCCGGCGGCCATGTGGGGGACCTGACCACCATGGTGCTGGTACCCCAGGTGTGCGACGCTACAGACCTGCCCGTTTTGGCGGCAGGCGGTATTGGCGATGGCCGGGGGATCGCGGCGGCATTCCAGCTGGGAGCCGTGGGCGTGCAGGTGGGTACTCGGTTTCTGGTGGCGGAGGAGTGCGGCGTTCACCCCAACTATAAGAAAAAGGTGCTGAAAGCAAACGATATTTCCACCATGGTCACGGGCAAGCGCCTGGGCCACCCGGTGCGGCAGATCAAAAACCAGTTCGCCAAGGACTATGCCAAAGCGGAATACAGCCAGATTTCGGACGAGGAGCTGGAAAAATTGGGCTCCGGCGCGCTGTACAGGGCCGCTGTGGAGGGCGACGAAAAGACCGGCGATTTTCTGGCCGGGCAGATCTCCGGCATGGTGAATAAAGAGCAGCCCGCCGCGGAGATCATTCGGGAGATGTTCACGGAAGCGGAGGAAGTGCTGAAAACCGCCGGGCGCTGGCTGGGCTGAGGCGGAAGGAGACAAAATGGAAGGATTTGTGTTTGGAATCATTCTGGCATTCCTGAGTTTTTTGATCCTGTTTTTTGTGGTTAAAAGCGCGGTGAGGGAAGGGATCAAGGAAGCATATGGCGAGCTGAAGGGAAATCCGAACAACAGTGCGGCGAAAACCGGAGAAACGTGCGAGGAGATAGAAACAAAAGCGGAGAAAAAGGAAGAACAGGCCAATGAGTAAGACAGCGGTTCTGTTTTCAGGTCAAAGAGGAAAGTAGGCTGCTTTTCGAGAAGTAGTCTCGATACTGTAAATGTGTTCTGGAGGAAACTGATATGGGTAAAATAGCCTTCGTATTTTCCGGACAGGGAGCGCAATACCCCGGCATGGGGAAATCTTTGTATGAAGCAAGCCCAGCGGCCCGGCAGGTGTTCGATATGGCGGACAGCATTCGCCCCGGCACCTCGAAACAGTGTTTTGAGGGCACGGCGGAAGAACTTTCCGTTACGAAAAACACCCAGCCCTGCCTGTACTGTGTAGATCTGGCTGCCGCAAGAGCCCTGGAAGAAGCGGGTGTTCATGCCGATTTCGCCGCGGGCTTTTCCTTGGGCGAGGTGGCGGCCCTGACTTTTGGTGGAGTCTTTACCGATGAGGACGGCTTCTCCTTCGTGTGTGAGAGGGCCCAGGCTATGCAGCAGGCGGCGGAAGAAAATCCCGGCGCTATGGCCGCCGTTTTAAAGCTTTCGAACGAAACAGTGGAACAGCTGTGTAAAGAATTTTCCCAGGTCTGGCCCGTAAACTATAACTGTCCCGGACAGCTGACGGTCGCCGGGGAAAGGGCCCAGCTGGCGGAATTTTGCAAAAAAGCCGCAGAAGCTGGGGGCAGGGCGGTCCCGCTGGCAGTCAGCGGCGGCTTTCACTCACCCTTTATGGAAAGCGCGGCAGAACAGCTGGACGCGGCGCTGGGCAAAATACCCATGAGAAAGCCGCAGCTTCCCGTATATGCGAATTTCACTGCCGGCCCCTACGGGGACGACGGCCGGGTGCTGCTTGTAAATCAGGTGAAAAATCCGGTGCGCTGGCAGGAAACGGTGGAAAATCTGGCGGCGCGCGGCGTAGATGCCTTTATAGAGTGCGGCGCGGGGAAAACCCTATCCGGTCTGGTGAAAAAGACGCTGAAGGACGCGATGGTCCTCCGGGTGGAGGACGCCGAGACGTTAAACGCCGCTGTGGAAGCGGTCAGGAACTGAAACGGAAGGAAAGAAGGCAGTAAACTATGAAGCTGGAAGGAAAGATCGCACTGGTAACAGGCGGCTCTCAGGGCCTGGGCAGGGCCATCGCCCTGAAGCTGGCGGAAAACGGAGCAGACATCGCCGTGGTATATGTCGGCCCGGAGGAGCCCGCCGTGGAGACCTGCGGGAAAATAAAGGCCATGGGACGCCGGGTGAAAGCCTATGTGTGCGACGTACGGGACGAACAGGCCGTGGAGGAAACGGTGCAGGCCGTCAAAGCGGATCTGGGCGCGCCGGACATTCTGGTGAACAACGCCGGAGTCACCCGGGATATGCTGCTGCTCAGCATGAAGGATCAGGATTACGACACGGTGCTGGATATCAACCTGAAGGGCGCGTTTCACATGACCCGCGCCTGCTACCGGGATTTTATGCGGAAGAGGTACGGCAAGATCATCAACATCAGCTCCATTGCAGGGCTGGTGGGAAACGCCGGGCAGGTCAACTATGCCGCCTCCAAGGCGGGGCTCATCGGCATGTCCAAGTCCATCGCAAAGGAACTTGGAAGCCGGGGCGTCTGCTGCAACTGCATCGCTCCCGGGTTTATCGAAACCGACATGACCAAGGATATCAAGGCGGACAACCCGCTTTTACAGCAGGTGCCCATGAAGCGCATGGGAAGCCCTGAGGACGTGGCCAACGCCGCCCTGTTCTTAGCCTCTCCGGAATCCGACTACATTACCGGCGAGACCCTGCGGGTGGACGGAGGGCTGGCGACCTAGTTGTTAGTCGTGAGTTGTTAGTTGTTAGAAAGGGCAAGGGCCGATATTTGATAACTGGCGGCTTATATTCTAATGACTAACAGCTAAAATCTAAAAACTATGAGGTGAAACCGAATGCGACGTGTGGTGATCACGGGTATGGGGGCGGTCACGCCCATTGGGAACAGCGTTCCTGCATTTTGGGAAGGCCTGAAAGCCGGAAAATGCGGCATTGGGCCCATCACGAAATTCGACACTGCGGAATACAAGGTCCATGTGGCGGCGGAGGTAAAGGATTTTGACCCCCTGCTTTATATGGAGAAGTCGGACGCGCGGAAATACGACCTGTTCTGTCAGTACGCTTTGGCTGCCGCCGCCCAGGCTGTGGAGGAAAGCGGCGTTCGGGGAACGCTGTCCCCAGAGCGGATCGGCACCTATTTCGGCTCCGGCATTGGTGGCATCAATACCTTTTCCGAGCAGCACCAGGCCCTTCTGGAAAAGGGGCCCCGCCGGGTGTCCCCCTTCTTTATTCCGGCGCTTATTATCAATATGGCGGCGGGGCTGATCGCCATAAAATATGATTTCCGGGGAGAGGCCCTGCCTGTGGTAACTGCCTGCGCCACGGGCAACAACGCTATTGGAGAGGCTTATCGGGCCATTAAACACGGCTATCTGGACGCAGTGCTGGCGGGCGGCGCGGAAGCGGCGATCCTTCCCGTAGGCGTGGCGGGTTTTGCCAATATGAAAGCCCTTTCCACCGCGGAGGATCCTGCCGCGGCCTGCGTGCCCTTTGACGCCCGGCGCAGCGGCTTCGTCATGGGCGAGGGCGCAGGCGCTCTTATGCTGGAGGAATACGAGCACGCCAAGACCCGAGGCGCGAAGATCTATGCGGAGCTCTGCGGCTACGGCGCCACATGCGATGCCCATCACATCACCGCGCCCGACCCCGAGGCCGCGGGCGGCGCTGCGGCGCTGAAAATGGCTTACGAGGAGGCCGGAGGCTGTGAAAACGCTTCTGAAATTTATATCAATGCCCATGGTACCAGCACGCCCCTGAACGATTCCAGCGAAACGCTGGCCATCAAAAAGGGCTTGGGCGAGGAAGCTGCCCGGAAGTGCATGGTGAGCTCCACAAAGTCCATGACAGGCCACATGCTGGGCGCGGCAGGGGCGGTGGAGGCCATCGCCTGTGCGCTGGCCGTAAAAGAGGATACGGTCCCTCCCACCATCGGCTATCAGGAGCCGGATCCGGCCTGCGATCTGGACTATGTCCCCAATGCCGCCCGAAAGGTCCCGGTGACGCTGGCGCTGTCCGCGTCCCTGGGTTTCGGCGGCCACAACGCCTATCTGGCGTTTCGGAAAGCAGAGTAATTCAGGAGGCGGTTGTCATGAATGTAAATATCATCGAAGAGCTGGCGCGCGTTATGAAGGAAAACGACCTGACCGCTCTGGAGGTTGAGGAGGACGGGATTTCCGTCAAGCTGGAGAAAAAACCGGAAACGCCGGTTTTGCCTGTGCCCTCCGTCAAAGGCTTTGCGCCCTTTGCTCCCGCGGCGGCGGACATGCCGGAGACGCCGGCTCCGCAAAAGGAAACAGGGACCCTTGTGATCTCTCCCACGGTGGGCGTGTTTTACGCAGCTTCTTCCCCGGACGGCAAGCCCTTTGTAGAAGTGGGAGACACGGTAAAGAAGGGGGATATCCTCTGCATTATCGAGGCCATGAAGCTGATGAACGAGATCCCCTCTGAAATGGACGGGACCATTGCGGAGATATGCGTCAGCAACGGCCAGGTGGTGGAATACAACCAGCCTCTGTTCCGCATTATATGATATCTGCGGTGCTTATGGTGTAAAGGAGAACGGTCATGAACAAGGAAGAAATCAAAAAGATCCTGCCCCACCGGGAACCCATGCTTCTGGTGGACGAGGTGGAGCTTATCGACGGCAGGGCCTGCGGGAAATGCCATATTACGGGAAATGAATACTTTCTGCAGGGCCATTTCCCGGGGAATCCCGTAGTCCCCGGCGTGATCCAGTGTGAAATGCTGGCACAGTCCGCCTGCGTGCTGCTGGCAGACTGCGCCCAGGGCAAAACGCCTTTGTTCACCGGTCTTGACAAGGTGAAGTTCAGGGGACAGATAAAGCCCGGGGACACGCTGGAGACCGAATGTGAGATCACCCGGCAGCGGGGGGCCTTCTATTTTGCCAAGGGTACGGGAAAGGTAAACGGAAAGCTTTGCGTCAGCGCCGAATTTTCCTTTGCCCTTGTGGATCAGCAGTAAGACTTTTCACTGTTCTGAAAGGATGAAGCGGATTTGTTCACGAAGATTCTGATCGCCAACCGGGGCGAGATCGCGGTACGCATTATCCGGGCCTGCAAGGAGATGGGGGTTTCCACCGTGGCGGTGTATTCCGAGGCGGATAGAGATTCCCTTCATTCCGCTCTGGCCGACCAGGCCGTGTGCATTGGCGGCGCCCGGGCGGAGGAAAGCTATCTTGACGCCCGGCGCATTATCGGCGCCGCATTGGCCACCGGGGCCCAGGCCATTCACCCCGGATACGGCTTTCTGGCGGAAAATCCGGAATTTGCCGCCCAGTGCAAGCGATATGGACTGGTGTTTATCGGCCCGCCTGCGGAGGTCATCTCCAACATGGGAGACAAGGACGCCGCCCGGCGGCTGATGGCGGAAAACGGTGTGCCGGTGATCCCCGGTACAGGGCTGCTCAAGGACTGGAAGGAGGCCCGGAGGGCCGCGGAAAAGACCGGTTATCCTGTGCTGATCAAGGCCAGTGCAGGCGGCGGCGGCAAGGGCATTCGCCAGGTAAACGCCCCCGAGGAAATGGAGCAGGCCTTTGGGACCGCTTCCAGCGAGGCGGAAAAGGCCTTTGGTGATAAACGCATGTATCTGGAAAAATATCTGGACCCAGTCAAGCACATCGAGGTGCAGCTGCTGGCGGACGAGGCAGGCCATATCGTCTGCCTGGGAGAGCGGGAATGCTCGATCCAGAAAAACAACCAGAAGCTCATCGAAGAATCCCCCTCTCCCGGCGTTTCGGAGAAGACCCGGAAAAAGCTGATGGAGGCCGCCGCAAAGGCGGCGAAGGCCGCTGGATATGTGAACGCCGGGACGGTGGAATTTCTCATGGACCGGCAGGAAAATTTTTATTTCATGGAAATGAATACCCGCCTGCAGGTGGAGCATCCGGTTTCCGAACTTGTCACCGGGGTGGATATCGTCAAATGGCAGATACGCATTGCGGCAGGTGTGCCGTTGGATTTTACGCAGGAGGACATCAGCATTACCGGCGCGGCCATCGAATGCCGGGTAAACGCCCTGGGTCCCGGCAAGGTAGAGTTTCTGCACACGCCCGGCGGCCCTTGGGTGCGCTTTGACACCTTCCTGTATCAGGGCTATGAGATACCGCCCTATTACGATTCCATGCTGGG
>CAZXLM010000020.1:0-36650 GCA_964642055.1 uncultured Acutalibacter sp.
ACTTTGTCAGATACGCTGTGAATCTTGTAAGGATCAGAGCCACCTCGGCCCGGGTAGCGGTGCCCTGAGGCGCGATAAAGTCTCCGCCCTTCTGGGCCCGGCCGGTGATAAGTCCCTCCTTGACCGCCCATTCCATGGCGGGTCTTGCGTAGCCCGAGACTTTCCCGGCGTCCGGGAATCTTTCCAGCCCGGCGCTGCTTTTGCTGTCCGCCCCGATGAGCTTTGCATAGCGGTACAGCATGGTGACCAGCTGCTCTCTCGTCACGGACTGTTCCGGCGAGAACTTCTCCGCGCTGGTGCCAAACACGATCCCCGTCTCTGCCGCCCAGTTCACGGAGTCTTCATACCAGATACCGCCTTTCACATCTTGAAAGGCGTTTCTCTCCGTCCCGTAAGCCGCGCCGCCGCTGAGGTTGTGCAGCACCTTCGCCACCATGCCCCGGGTCATGCGGCCGTTGGGCGTAAAGGTGGTCTCGCTGGTGCCTGAAAACAGACCGTGGGCCGTAACGCTGTTCACTGCTTCTTCAAACCAATCCCCTTCCTTTACATCGACAAAGCTCTTCCCCTCTCCCGGGTCGGCGGGCAGGTCAATATTGGCGACCGTTTCCCCGGCGGGTGTTTTGACCTCTATCTCTTTATCGCCGTTTGTCTGGGTGGTGGTCGTTACCGTGTTCCCGTCTTCTGTGGTTTTGGTCTCCACCACAGGGTCGTCTGAAACGGGAGGATCGGGCTTTACAGGTGGTGCGGCGTCCTGCGGCTTCCCCGAAACAAAGGGGATCTGATGCGCTTCGGCAAAGGCTTCCGCGTAAGAGCCTGTTTCCCCATAGAGGGTCAAATCATTCAGCCCGGCAAAGGTGTCTTCGCAAATAGCGCTCACGCCTGCGGGCACATAGATGCGGTCAAGCTTCGGGCAGTTTTCATAGATAGTGGCGGCGATCTCCCGCACATCGCCGGGGATCTCCAGCGTGGTGAGCTCCGGGCAGTTGGCGACGATCACATCGTCCAGCCGCCCGTCCACCGGCTCGCCCTCGCTCCGGGCCGCGGCCTGTCTCAGCTTCGCCTGTGCGGAAACCGCCTGCGCAGCGCTGTCCGCCGTTTTGACCCTGACCAAAGCATTGCAGTTTTCAAACACTCTAGTACCCATATAGGTAATGGAATTGGGCAGGGTCACTTCTGTGAGGGCGGTATCTGTAAAGGCCAGCTGAGAGATGCGCTTAAGCCCGTCCGGCAGCACAAGTGAGCGCAGGCTCCCGCACCAGCGAAACGCCTCCCTGCCAATTTCGGTCACCCCTTCCGGAATCTCCACACTTACAAGGGCCGTATTGGACCGGCCGGCTTCTGCGCCGATTTTCTTGGTTTGCGGGGAAAGGCGCACGGTGGAACGATCGGGGATATAGTAGAGGGTACCGTCTGCGCCGTACAATCCGCCCTCATAGGAAAAGTAATTTTCATTTCCTTCTTCCACGGTAATGCCGCAAGCCCCGGTATCAAAAAAAGCATAGGGGATCGGATCGGCAATTTCCGTGACACCGGCCGGAATGGTAAGCTCCTGCAGAGAACCGCAGCCGTTAAAGGCCCATATGCCAATGCGCTCCAGCGTATCGGGCAGCGTAATGGAGGGGATCGACTTGCAGCCATAGAACCCGCCGTCGCCGATGGCGGTTACCGTTTCCGGCAGGGTGATGGGAGCCGTTCCGTTCGCGGTGCGAACGAGCGTGACGGGGACGCCGTTTTCCTTTTTGTAAAGACACCCCTGCTCATCAGAGCAATACACCGGGTTTTCCGGATCTATCGTCACCTGTACTTTGGGATCAAAGGCCGGGCGCTCGAAAAATTCCAGACCGGAGGTGATGTTTTTGGAAAGATGGAGCTCAGATAAATTGTCACAGCCTTCTACAAAACTTGCGCCTAGCTCTTCCACGCTGTCCGGCAGATCAAGGGCTCTCAAATTGACGCAGTCTGCAAAAGCGCCCGCGCCAATAAATTGCAATGTTTCCGGCAGCGTGATCTGTTCCAGCTGACTGCCTCTAAAGGCCGCGCCCGGCAGACTTTCTATTGGAAAGCCGCTCAAATCGGCTTCCCGGAAGGAGCACTTTGAAAAGGCTCCCATGGCAATCTGGGTTACGGTAGGCTCTATGGCAAAAGTAGTTTTACTCGCAGAATATTTCAGCAGCCTGGTTTTATCTTTGGTGTAAAGAGCACCGTCTATGGAAATAAAATGTTCGGCGCTTTCCGGAATATTCCAGCTTTGGGCGCTGCGAATCGAAACCCCGCGGAAATTCCCCCACCTGTCTGCAAAAGCATCTGCGGAGAGACTGGCGGGGAAATTGACGGCGCCGTATTCCGCACCTTCAGGGAAAACGCCTTCTTGGGCAAATTTCGTCACGCCCTCCGGAATGGTCAGATCCCCGGAGCTTTGGGGGCAGTGCAGCATTTTTTTGCCGCCGTCCGGCAGCTTTTCGCAGAGAAATTTATTTTCCAAAGACTCGAACTTCTGATTTCCCTCCGCCACCGCAATGACACAGGGAACGCCCAAAAACCTGCCCTCTCCAAGACTTGTGACGCTGGCGGGGATCGTCAGGCTTTGCAGCGAATAGCAAAGATTAAAGGCAGCGGTTCCGATGGTCTCCAGCCCCTCGGGAAGGGAAATGCTGGTCAGGCCGCCGCACGCAAAAGCCCCCCTGGCAATAGATTTTACGGGAAGTTCTTCTCCGTCCACCTCAATGGAGGCAGGAACTGTCAGGTTTCCCGCCACGTCCATGGGCTCGTCCGAGGGCGTTCCTATTTCAATAAATTTTCCACCTTCGTCTGTCACCACCCGATAGCTCAGGTGCCCGGCAGCGCCGCAGTCGTACTCATAATAGACATTCTCTTCCGCGCTGGCAGCCACGGGCAGAGCCGCCGCCAGCAGGCAAACCGCCAACAGAGCGGATAAAACTTTCCTTGCCATACTCTTCTCTCCTCCGGATTTTTTCAAAATCTTTGCCCGGGCAAATGCCAAGGCCGCAGAAAGCTTTCCCGTTCGTTCAGGATCGGGGACTTCTGCTTTTCTTCATTGTATTCTTATGGATATAAAAAGTCAACTCTAATAGTATGTTTTTTCAACCTGTCAGATATGGGTAAAATATCCTGAAAGGTGTTGACCATGATGAAGAAAACAATCAACATAGAGGTGGGGCAAAGGATCTGGAAGGTCAGAGAATCCCGGAAAATGTCACGGGAAAAGCTGGCGGAGCTTATCAACATCACCCCCGTGTTTCTGGCCTGTGTAGAATACGGACAAAAGGGAGTGTCCCTTACTACGCTTCAAAAGCTGTGTGAAACGCTTCAAATTTCAGCAGATTATCTTCTGCTGGGAAAAGAGCCAGCGGCGGAAACCAAAACAGAGGCGCAGGTTCTGGTCGATGAAATCGATCCCCAATATCAGGCGGTGACCGCCGACTTTCTGCGTGCGCTGATTCGGACGTTTGCCGATATCAGAAAGCTGCAAGAACAGACTCTGCCAGACGAACCGCATGTATGAGAAAAGAGCGATCGCCTTCCCCGCCGCCCGCTGTGGAGGCTCTACTCATATACAATGGGACGCAGGCGTTCCAAATTGAATCTACGCAGGTATGGCGGAATTGCAGCAGAGGCTGATGGTTCAGGCCGCGCCGGTTCTGTGAAAAATGAACTGGTAAGAAAGGCTGTGGATTTTCCACAGCCTTTTTCATGCGAAAAGGGAACCGGCTTTTCAGCCGGTTCCCTCTCCGTTTCTTTGCAAGATTGTTTTGCCCATTCAAGAGCAAGGCCGAAGCATTGGGACGTTGTTTTACTCCAATCTGGCGTATCCCGGAATGCTATAAAGCCATTACCGCCTTTGATAGTAATCCGGGTTCCAACCAGAATTCAGGCTATCGACAGTGATAGTATTGCCGTCTGCAGACAACGAAACAATCAGCGGCTCGCTTGAGCTGCTTACTTGTCCATCAAAATCAAGCTCGATGCTATTGTCGCCATGCTTTTCCCATGTACCTTCATAAGTTCCCCAGATATCAGTATATGTAACAGTATTATTTTTGTTTATTGTAATCTCAACTTTTCTCCCACTTGAATCTGTTCCACCATAGGTGCCAACAAACATATTTTTTCCACCACAGCCTGCAAGCAGGCACAGAACCAACAGCAGACTTACGATTTTTCTTGTCATATTTATCTCTCCTTTCATACTTTTGGCTTATTTCAAATACTCCACAAACCGGGTGAGCACTGCGGCGACCTCGGCCCGGGTAGCGGTGCCCTGCGGGGCGATGTAATCTTTCCCGCCATTTGCACGACCGGAAATAAAGCCCTCGGCCACCGCCCACTGCATGGCTTCTTTCGCGTAGTTGGATACCTTTCCGGCATCCGGGAATTTTTCCAGCCCGGCGCTGTTTTTACTGTCCGCACCGATAAGTTTTGCATAGCGGTACAGCATGGTCACAAGCTGTTCCCGGGTGATGCTCCGGTTCGGCGAGAACTCCGTTTTGCTGGTGCCGGAGGTCACGCCGGTCTTTGCCGCCCAATCCACCGCGTTCTCGTACCAGATATTCTTTGTCACATCGGCAAAGGCTCCTTCGCCCACGCCGTACTGGGACTTTCCGCTGAGGTTATAGAGTACCGTGGCAAGCATTCCCCTTGTCATAGGGCTGTTGGGGCTGAACGTGGTTTCACTGGTGCCGTTAAACAGGCCGTAAGCGGTCGCTTTATCCACCGCCCCTTCGTACCAGCCCTTTACGTCCGTGAAGGTCTTGCCCTTGCCGGGATCAGCGGGCAGGTCAATGTTGGCGACCGTTTCGCCGGAAGGAGTTTTTACCTCGATCGCTTTGTCGCCGCCGGGCTGGGTGGTGACGGTCGCGGTGTTGCCGGCTTCCGTGGTCATCGTTTCCACCGTGGGTTCCGATGGGGTGATTGGCGGGTCAGGGTTTACAGGTGGGTTGGGCTTATCGGGGTTCATCTGCGACAGCGGCTTGCAGGGATAAGTGTTCCCAGCCCAGGAAGTCCATGTGGGCGTTGTCCAGCCGGTAGTTTCGTCTGCATAGTAAATGCTGAAATCATCAGGATAGCGTGCAAAAACAAGATATTGCAGTTGAGGAGCATTCCCCTCAAAAATGGCGCTTTTCAGGCTGGTACAACCGGCAAACGCACCCATTACAATCTTAGTGACGCTCTTGGGAAAGGTGACACTGGTCAGACCGATACAGCCGTCGAACGCACTCATTCCAATCTCAGTGACGCTGCCTGAAAGAGCCAGGCTGGTCAGGTTGGTACAACCGCCGAACGCACCGCCTCCAACAGAGGTGACGCCTTCTCCAATAACAATAGATTTCACGTCATCTTTTGACCAGTCTCCCGGTCCGTCTTTCATTGCTCCGCTGCCGGAGATGGTGAGCGTACCATTCTCGATCTTCCAGGTCACGCTGGATTCATTTCCCTCTGGACCACAGTTGCCGCTGGTTTCCGCCGCGCTTGCCATCATGGGCACGCAGCCGATAAGCAGGCACAGAGCCAATAGTATGCTTACGATTTTTCTTGTCATTTTTTTCTCCTTTGTATTTTTTGATTGATCTATATAAAGAGCGCGACGGCCGCACTCATTATTTTATTTGCCCGTTTCGGTTCATCTCTAAAAAGAGAAATCGGAAAACGCATCTTGCAGGCTCATCGGATCGAGATACCACTTGCCGTCCGCTTCGTAAACGATAATACTGGCAGGAACGGAAGCTTCGGTTCCGTCCTTTTTCACAGACAGCTTTACCTCCAGCTTCTTTTGATCGGTGATCTCGATATCATATTCATTTTCAAGCTCAGAACGAATGCTGTCGCTTACATCGCTTGCCAGGGCGCTGCTTGCTCCCTCAAGCTTGTAGGACATCTTTACATTCTGCCCGTCAAAGCCTTTCATCGCTTCCTCCTGAATCGCTTCCATGAAATCTTCGTTTTCTTCCGCCATCTTCTGAAGCGCTTTTTCCGGCAGAATACTTTGCAGTGCGGTGGAAGCGTTCAGTGAATTCGAGCCATCTACAAACAGCTTCAACGGCTTCTCATAAGGCTTCGGACCGCCGAACAGGAAAAGCGCTGCCACCATCGCTGCGATAATTACCGCTGCCGCCGCGAGAATTCCCGCCTTTCGGTAGTGCCCCTGTTTTTCCCGGGCAGGGGGCGGCGCCGCCGTCCGGGGCGCTTCCCCCAAAATCCGCTCTCCGCATTCCTTGCAGAATACGACTCCCTCTTCATTTTTTGCTCCACATTTTCCACAGTACATAAAGAAACCTCCTCTGATATTTTATCGCCGTAAGCGATAGGATCCTTTTTCGGGCTTTTCTACTTGTTCCCCGCATTGCGGTACAGGAAACTGACGATCTGCGCCCGGGTGCAGAAAGCGCTGGGGCTGAATTTATCCGCCGACGTACCGGCAGTGATTCCCTGTTCCACTGCCCACTTTACGGCGTCTTCATAATAGGCGCCCGCCTGCACATCGCTGAAGCCCGTACCGGCGCTTACCGGTTTCGGTTCTCCTGCCGCCCGGTACAGGAAGCTGACGATCTGCGCCCGGGTACAGCGCTGGTCGGGGCTGAATTTCTCCTCTGAGGTACCGGCGGTGATGCCCTGCTCTACTGCCCAGCAGACGGCCTTTTCATAGTAAGCGCCGGCCCTCACATCGGTGAATTTTGTTTCCATGCTTGTGGGTTCCGGACTTCCCGCCGCCCGCCACAGGAAGGCCACCGCCTGGCCCCGGGAGCACTTCATTTTCGGGCTGAAATAGTTCTTTTCCGTACCGGCGGTAATATCGTTCTCTACCGCCCATTTTACGGCGTCTGCAAAATAATCGCTTTCATGCACGTCCCGGAAACCGCCTACCATGGGAGCCTCTTCCCCTTTATGGAAAGAGGTCACATGGAACTGATTGTTTTCATCGATGCTGAAGAAAAGGAAGTGAGAAGGTTCTTCCCAGCTCTTTTCAGTAGCGGCCGTCCAGACAAGACTGCCGTTATACAGGGCGGGAACGCAGGTCGTCAAAAAACCGTCCCTGCTGGTGCAAATTTTGCCCAGGTTTCCCTCATTATCGTAACGCGCCCAGTTGACATTGTTAAAGATGGTTCTTCCAACGTCATTTTTTTCTAAATTCGTCCAAAGAAGACAGCCTCCGCCGGAGCCGTCGGGAACGAAATGGGCGTTTGTGCAGTTCTTTCCGTTGCCCAGCTTCCGCATTTCTCCTTTTTCCGCGGCCTTGTCGTAGTAATACAGATACGTTTCGCCTGTTTCCTGAAAGGTCGTCTTATAATCAAAAACAGCCAGATAGCCGGTGTTTGTCTCTGTAAAGCTGTACATTCTCGCGCCGGTCCCGTTTTCTCCCACTCTGCCGGGGAACTCCGCGAACTTGTCCCGGGTAAGGTTTCCCTTCACGTTGTCCCATGCGGAGAAATCCGCGTAAACGCCCTGGCTGGCAGGCGCGTCATAATGCGTCAGCATAAAAGAGCGGGGATAGGCGTCACCGTGATCCAGTGTGACCAGATGGTCCTCCTGGTCCACCAGAACGAACTGGTTGAAGGAATGGCTGACATAGCCGGTGCTGTTATTGGTGATCCTGCAATTGCCGCCCAAAAACTCCATGGTGGATTCCCGCAGGGAAATGGTCATGTTTGCCTGGTGGTTCGGTCCGTCGTCATCTCTGTACATTACATGGTTTGTGTGAATGTACAGGATATCATCGGCTTCCGCGCAGCGCAGGCTGCCGGAGCCAAAGGGTCTCACTGTGTTGACGCCCTTCAGGTCTGCTGTGCCCAGCAGGTTCCAGCCCTTGTCGTATTTGAGCACGCGCACCACAACGCAGTTGTCGTCCGCCTCTTTGTTCTCATTGCCGACTACTACAAAATTGTACGCTGCGCCGGCATAGAATCCGCCCCAGAATTCAAAGCCGTGCTCAAAAGTTTTTCTTGCCTGAAGCTCCAGGTTTTCGTTATATTCTTCCACCACAAATTTGGAGGAATCGTAGTACGACGTAACACGGGTCACACCGCCGGTTTCATTGGCGTAGACATAGTTGGTGAGTGGTTTTGCATGGGCGTCGGAATATCCCATGCCCCAAGTGCCGCCATAGGCCTCTGTGCCGAAATCTTCTCCCAGGATCACGGGCTCCTCCCCCACGGCGGGCTCCAGGGCAGAAACAACCCGGGATCCCTCCCAATGGGCGTACAGAGTCTGGTCGCCGTCTAAAGAGTATATATCGGACGGGAGAACCCTCTCCCCGCCGTCAGGCTCGGTAAACCAGCCCGCAAACTGCTGTCCGTTTCCGCTCGGAACGGGGAGGCTGCCATAGACCGCGTACCGCTGTATGGTTTTGGCGGAAGGGGAAACCGTTCCGCCGTTCGGGTCAAAAGAAACGGTATAGTGGGGCTCGCCCTTTGCTACCACTGTTGTTCCTTCGGCGATTTTCACGTGGGAAAAGGCCGCGTCCCATTCCGCTTTTGTGCCCTCGTACTCGAGGACCCCCTTCTGAAACCTGTCAAAAGCGTACTCCCCGATCGTTTCCACTCCCTTGGGAATCACGATTTTCGAGCCCAGCATAAGGTCGAAAGCATAATTTTCAATGGTCTTGATGGATTTGGGTAAAACCATCCTTTTCACATACAGCTTTGTGCTGATCGAAGATAGCTTGAGGGTGGTCAGCCCCTCCGGCAAAGTAATGCTTTCCACATAGTGGAAATTCGTGTCGAAAAGGCCGCAGCCGAGAGTGGTGATGCCTTCTTCTACCACGATGTGCCTCACAGATCCGCCCATGCTTTTTTCGGGAAAAGGCGGATCGCCCTCACGGGTATAGTAGTCCGGCGTAGCGCCCGTTCCCGAAAGGTACAGCGTCTGCGTACCCTTGTCGTAACGCCAGGAAATGGTGTCGCTGAGCTTGCCGGATTCCGCCGCACTTGCCGCTACCGGCAGGCAGCCGCACAGAACACAAAGTGCCAGCAGCAGGGATATGACTTTCTTTTTCATGTAGATCCTCTCTTTCTCAAAGTATATTTCGCCGCGCTTTTTGCGGCTTTCACTATACTGACAGGTCATGAAAGAGTTTGGTTTTACCATTTTGGGATTTTTTTCAAATTTTTTTCGCTGATAAAAACCGCCTGCCGCGCGCAGCTTGCAAAAGCAGGCTGCGCCGAAAACCGGCGAAATACCGAAGATCCGGGAAAGGAATAAGAAACAGCCCTAAAGGCAGTTTGTATCCCGCCTTTAGGGCTGTTATATTCTACCGGCTCCGCCGGTACGATATTTATTTTTGCTTATTGGCCAAAATCCTTCAGCCCATCGCTTACCTCGTAATTGTAATTGACCCTGTTGGCGGTAACCAGATCGCTGAACATTCTGGCCCCGTCGGTATAGCCGCTCGAATGATGGTTCATAAAGTATTCCTCATACTCAAATCCGCTGTCGCCCAAAACGCCGCTTCTCGCCAAATACATGAATTCATCGCCGGGCAGATTGATCAGCCCTTCAAACCGCACCGGGAAGTAAACTGTGCAGGGCTGGAAATCTTCCTGGCTGTCACTGGAGATCGTGGCGCTGTACACCACGATCAGCCGGTTGTTCTCCTGGAAATCGCCGCCCTGAGATTTGGCGGTAAGCAGGTACTCTCCCGTCAGAGCCAAGCCGGATACTGTAAATTTGGGGTGGCTCCCGGCGAGGTAAGACTGTACCATGGTCTGCGCCTGGTCTGTCAGGGTTTTCAGGTTTTCCGCCTTGATATCCGAAAGCTTTTCAATGGGAGTGTATTCGCCATACTTTTCAAAGCCGTCCCCCGCTTCGCTGGTATACCTGTCCGCACAGGCGGTCACAAGGTCGGTATAGGCTGTGAGGGGAACGATATATCCCTTTGTAGTGTAAGAGTGGAAATCGTTTCTGGAAGTGTTTGACAAGTCGGAATCCCCTATGATAGCTGCCTTATCTTCGCAGCTGACTTCTCCTTTGCAGGACATGATATTGCGAAAACGAATCGGCAGATATACCGTGGTTTCCAGAAAAGCACCCTCATTGTGGGAAACCGTGCCCTGATAAATCAGGTACAGCCTGTTATAAAGCCCATCGTTTCCCTCTATGGTACTGGCGTCTTTTACCGTATTAAAAACATATCCTGCATAGGAAACAGGGCTCAGAACACTTTTTGAGTCATATTTTCCGGCGACATACGCGGCGATCACATCTTCGCTTTCCCGCTTTGCGTGGTCCAGGAATTCCTTTGGCAGCTTATCATAGGAATCCACATATTCGTCCAGCCCCTCCACGGTATAGGTCTTGGAGGTTTCCGTGAATTTGCACCCGCTGTTAATGACGTCTGTCTCGCTGTAGTTCAGAGAGGCTGTGACAACGTCCCCGTTCTTCAGATTTTGCATTTTGTCAAAGCGGAAGCTTTGCGGGTTCACATAGGTGGTATCGCCGGTGTATTGGTAATCTATCGTGCCTTTTGGCGATATCCCGGAGAATGAAACGGAAAGCTCCTCGAACGGGTCGATTTCCAGCAGATCCTTCAATCCCTCCACCGTGAATTTGGCTTCACTGCCCGTAAACAAAATTCCGTATTTCTTTACAGCTTCGTTATCGTATTCTATCTTTACAACGACCTCGTCGCCGTTGGAAAGTCCTCCGTTGTTTTCCGTTGAAATAGAAACCGTCTGCCAAACGGCGGAATATGCCGCGGCGGCCTCAAGAGAGGGGTTTTTCTTCCCCAGCGCTTTTCCCAGTTCCGCGTCGAACTTCTCTGTGTCCCAGTTAATGCTGACCCTTCCCACGGTGTTGTATCCGTTGAAGCTGGCGGTGACCAGATGCTCCAGATCGATCTTTTTCGGCTGGCACAGCAGGATCGTTACAGCCGCCACGATCACCGCCGCTACGGCGATCCCGATTGGGATCAGCTTCTTTTTTAAGGGTTTTGCCCCGCCGTCCTTTGCCCTTTCAGCCCCATTCTCCGGGCCATTGACTTTCGGCTGAGAAGCAGCCTTTACCACCGGAGCGCCGCAGTTCGGGCACTGCTGCGCAGTATCTTCCAGCTTTGTGCCGCATTTCGAACAAAACATGATAGGTTCTCCTTCCCTTATTGCAAAATATCGTGTCGATCCATCTCATTTTCCGCTGAGCGCCTTGCTTTTGGACGCTACCATAAAAGACAGAACAATGGCGGCAATGCCGGCAAGAAGATCCAGTATGCCGAAAAAGGTCATATTGACAGAAGCCAGGCCGTAATAGTTGCCCGCTTCCGAAGAAGCACTTATCATTGTCCCCACAAAAAGGAACAGATTCCAAGCTGAGGCAAGGATCGGCAATATCATTCTTCTGCGCTTTCCCAAGCTGTTTTGCAGCACAGGCAGCAGGGAAAAAACCGCTGCGGCGGCAAGAGGAGCAAAAACAAGAAGTACCTCCCACACCATGCTGATGTCTCCGTCCGCCACAATGCCGTGCAGGGAAAAGCCCTGGGATAAGCCGAAGGCCCCAGTGCTGATCGTATCAGTAAACCATAAAATAAGTTCCAGAACGGAAAGCACCGCCACAAGAATATAAAACTTCTTGATGGAAGCTTCTGTCACAGGCGCTTTCGCTGCCGGGACAGGCATCCGCACGGAGACCTTGGGAACAGCGTTTGAAGCGCTTTCCTGCTTCGGCTGCGGCGCAGGGTTCACACCCGCTCCGCAGTTAGGACAAAAGGCGGCTGTTTCTGGAATTTCAGCTCCACATTTTCCACAATACATTGATGTTATCCTCCTCTTTGTGATTACTCAGAAATCTTTTCCCCGCAGTTCATGCAGAAAACGGTTCCCTCAGGACACTCTGCACCACAGTGCGAGCACTTTTTCACGGACTCTTCAACCGGCTGTTCCTGTGAAACTTCCGGCTCCTGCTCTGTCTTTTCCGGCAGCGGGTTCCCGCAGGAGGTGCAGAACCGCATTTCCTTTGAAACCAGCGCGCCGCAGTTGGGGCATTTTGTCATATTTGGGTCAACGCTTTCCGAAACCGCCGGCCGCTTCGGCATGGGAGCGCCGCAGCCATTGCAGAAAGCCGCGTCGGCAGGGACCTCCACCCCGCAGTTCGGGCAGGGGACAAAGCCTTTGATATCCTGTACCTGCCTCCGATGCCCGGCAATCCGCTCTTCCGATTCCCGAATGGAGCGCATCATCGGCTCAAAGGCCTTTTCATAATCCGCCGCGTGCAGCGACGCGTACAGCTTCCCAATTTCACTGTAGCGCCTTTCGATGTTCCTTTCCTCCTCGGAAATAGCGGAATTCAGCTTTACCGTATCCGTTACGTCCTTCGTCTTTTGAATGGCATTTTGGCTGACCTGTGTGATTTTCTTTCCGAGTTCGTTAAAAAATGGCATACCCTTTACTCCCTTTTTTATTTTATTTTTTGTATGAAAAGCTGCGTTTCGCCAAAGGGCTTACAGCTTTTTCCTGAGAAATTGATAGGCGTCTTTTACCGCGTTTGTATTTCTGTTGATTGCCTGTGAGGCCTGATTTGCGGCATTGCTGATGGCCTGTGCGTTTTGGCTTGCCGCGCTGTTTACCGCCTGGGTGTTCCGATTGACCGCGCCCTGAATGCCCGCCTGCATCACCAGGTTACCCACTGCCAGAATGTTGCCGATCTTTTGCTGCCGGACAAGCTCCTGCTGGCTCTGCTCCATCCGCAGCTGGCTCTGTTCTATGCGATTTTTGTATAGTGTATCTTCATACAGATTGACCACTTCTTTGAGGGTATCAGCTCTGTAATTCTGCAAAGCGGACAGGAAAAAATTTGCAGCCTCCAGGTAACAGTAATCGCTGGGGTACCAGGGGGAGATCTCCTGCTCGTACTGGGAGCGCACTTGCTGGATCTGATCGATCACAGCCTGCTCCGCCGCCATAGTCGCCTGGTTATGCGCTTCTATTTGTGCGTTTTGGGAAGCCCTGAACTGATTTTTTTGAGCAATAGACTGTTCCGCCTTCTTTCTGATCAGCCGGGCCGGCAGAAAGCCAAGCCCGATCCCTATGATCAGAGCGGAAAGATAAAGTTTGCCGCTACCGAAAAGAGACATGAAAAGGGGGTTCAGAAGTGCTCCCCATATCAGATATCCGAACCCCAGCGCGATCAGAACCATTTTCTTTGTCTTCCAGAACGGAAACATCATCAAAGGACTCATGTATTGAGTGCGGACCTTGTTGCGCTCGTTTTCCAGGTTCTCCGTTGTCTGCAATAGGTAAACCGTGCGCCGCAGACCCGCAATCAATGTTTCTCTTGTTTCCATTTTCGTACCCTCCTGAATTTTGAATTGTATGATCCCTCAAAAAGCGCTGCTCCGGATGCTCCGAAGGCGGCGTTATCCCGGTCAAAGAAAAGCCTTTACTGCACAGCGGTAAATTCGGTGTTTTTGAGAAGCTCCGTATCGGAAATATCGCTCCACTCCATTCTCCAGTTGGACGCGGAAAACGCCTTGGAATCCTCATCCTCCCGATAAAAGGTTTGTTCCGGCTCCATGTCCGATTGGATCACGCCGTCCTGCATGGTGACACGGTAAATAGATTCCTCTCCGCTCATCCGCGTCATCTCATAGCGGTAGAGGCCTGAGCCTGAAGAAGGGATATACAACTGCAGCGCGTAGAAGCGTCCCTCCACCGGCTGAGCGATGTATCCGTTCT
The DNA here is from genome assembly GCA_964642055.1 of uncultured Acutalibacter sp. Lineage (GTDB taxonomy): Bacteria > Bacillota > Clostridia > Oscillospirales > Acutalibacteraceae > Acutalibacter. The sequence continues at coordinate 13,674 of CAZXLM010000020.1, forward strand.
CTGCTTCCACACAGGTGTACACATGACAGGATTTATAGGGCAGAACGCCATGGTCCTGCATAAATACCGCGCCGACGATCAGCTCCTGAAGCCCGTCTCCGTCCATATCGTATAGGCAGTACTGATATTCTCCCGTGACAAACTGCTCCATTCCCTGCATTTCAGTGAAGGCAAAGGTTGGGGGGAGTGCGGCAATCTCGCTCAGCACTCCTTCATACGCCTCGGCAACGGACTGTCCCCCGGCGTCATCCTCGATCTTTGTGATCCGATACCGGCCGGTTTCATCCGGGGTCAAGGTAGCGATCTTGTCCTGCACATAGTCATTGCCGAGCTGCGGCATGTCTGTCTTATGGTAATCGTAAGTATAATGCACCCGGATCTCTTTTTGGCTTTCGTTATATTCCGTGGAATTGATCGTCGCGTAGATCGTAGTTTGGGTGCTCGGCAGCGAGGTTTCTACATACTGCCCGTCCTCTGAAAAGCTAAGTGCATCCAGAAGCTTTTCCCCGGAAGGCAGCGCGGAAAGGATACGCCTTACGTCTTCCGCCGAAAACAGCATCTGCCCATTCTCGGTGGATCCGTAATTCCTGATGGCATGGTAGCCGGATTCTCCCTCGTTTCCCTCCAGCAGCGGGATCAATACCATTAACTGGTCCTGCTCGGTAAGTTCGGCAAATCCGCCTTCCGGAATCGTCTGCGGGCCCTGCGCCAAAAGGTATTGCAAATCTTCCCTGGTCAGATTTCCTGAAATCAGCTGCGAGTATTCCTCGTCCCGAAGCTCCCTGGGAGCCGAGGCGGGCGTTGGGGTGGGGGCTTCTGTCGGCGCCGGTGTGGGAGTGGGCGTGCTTTCCGGCTCTACCGGCACTTCGCTGGAAACCACCGGCGCCGAAACGGCAACCGGTTCCGGCGAGGGACTCCAGGGGTGGAGAGCCACTGCCGCGGTGCTTCCCCCTATGATGGCTACGGCGGTAATTCCCGCCACAGCTTTTCCGACTGCGGTATGTAGAAATGCCATTGCTGTTTTCGAGGCTGCACTCCCAGCGCTGACAGCCTGCGCAGCTCCACCCGCGCTGCCTGCACTTCCGGCGCCGGCGGCCTGTGCGGCGCCACCCGCTCCTGCCGAACCTTCCAAAGAGGCTGTGGCCTGCGCTGGCCCGTGCTTTATTACCGTATTTGACAAAGCCCGTCCCACCGTATCCGCCGCGGCAGTGACCGCCGAGGAGGACTGTTCCGTTTCCAGCAGGCGCAGCAGCAGGAAGATCGGAGAAACGCCGTACAAGTCGTAGCCCCGTTTCTGAAGCTCCTCCGCCTTCCCCTTCAATGCCTTTCTACTGTAAAACAGCCTGGATTTTACAGTGTTTTCGGAAATCTCCAGGGCCTCTGCAATATCCCGCACGCTCTGCTCTTCTAAATAGTACATGATCACGCACATGCGCTGTTCATCTGATAAGCTGTCTATCATTTCCCGGACCAGCGTTTGCGTCTCTTCCGCGGAATATTTCAGCTCCGGCTGGTACTGTCCGCTGTCGTCCTCGATTTCGTAAACGAATGAGTCGCCTTCTTCATTTTCCTGTTCCGTTTCGGAAAACAGAATAGGGTTCTTTTTCACAAGCTGGTTTTTCGCTGTGTTTGCCACGATCCTTCCCAGCCAGGCCGGGAAATTGTCGGGGTCCTTCAAGGTGTCAAGGGATTTCCAGGCCTTGAGATAAGCGTCTTGAAGCACGTCCTGCGCGGCGTCCTCATTCTTTAGATATTTCAAAGCCACATAGTACATATTCCGGTAGGTGACTTCATACAGGAAGGAAAAACCGCTGTCATCCCCCTTTAAGGCTGCTTCCACGGCAGGTTTATAATTCATTTTCTCATTCCTTCTTTTTTCTGAAAAATTTTCTGATAGATTCTCTTTTTTCCCGATTCTTCAATCGTCATCTCTGTACGTTCCTTAAAAAGCAGGGCTAAAAACCATTTGATAACAGAAAATTCGTTTTTCATCGCTTTTTTCTTCGGTTGCCCGATCTATATATCCCGGGCAACAACACAGATGTATCCTCTGCACTTCCTTTCACCAAAGTCTTGAAATCATTTTCCACCGCTTTGCCGATGAAGTTGATTTCACTATACTGACAAGCGCATTCTCAAAATGGTTTTATGTTCAGGCAAAAATTTTTAAAGTTTTAACGAAAATTTTTCAGAGCTTTCCTTTTATGATATAAATTCGAGTATATGCCGGAATTTTTGATAATAATTATATCACTACCGGGTAAATATGACAAGACTCCTGTTTGTTTTCCTGAAAGATAATAAGAATCGATATGCTTCACTTGTGAGGCGATAAATGTGATAGGCGGGAGGTTGTACGAAGTCAGAAAGGATTATAGCGATGCACAGGCGTCCCTGGCGGCAGGATTAGGCATATCTCCACCGACCGCACGAGCCTGGAAATAGGAAAAAGCTCTCCCAGCCACGAAATACCGATCTCTATCTGCAAGCTCTACCGCCTTTCATCGGATTATCTTCTGGGTCTGTCCGATGTCGATTCTGCCTATATACAGCAAAAGCGCTTGGAACGTCTGACAAAGAAGAAGCGAAAAAGAATTACGGGATTATGAAAGATATCTGATCTGGAAAAGGAAGGTCAGGACGCAATTTTGCCATTACATTTTTTCAAATTTCAGTTGACAATCCGCCCCGCCGGTGTTATAATGACTGAGCGTTCAAGGAAGAACGCTTGCGGATCAGCTTAGTTGCCCGCCTCGGATGCTTCGGCCGTGTAAAATTTACGGAGCATAATATGCAGGTATGGCGGAATTGGCAGACGCGTATGGTTCAGGTCCATATGGGGGCAACTCCTTGCAGGTTCAACTCCTGTTACCTGCACCAAACCTGCGGTGAGCAAGTCGCTCACCGCAGGTTTTTCTATGTTTCTACCGTGCGGTCCGCGCCTGTTTTTCGAAGCGTCACAGGCGTCTGCTTCCGAGGCTTGGGGAGATCGCCTTCTCATCAGCCCCATTCCTGATTCCGGCCATTTGACATTTCTATGGTTTGGTGTTATATTTCTGGAAGAAAGCCGTGCTCTCAAGCTGTTTTTGGGGGAGAGAAAGCGCCTTAGCGGCAATTTTCCGCCATGCGTGGCGGAGCGGCTTTGGGTGGAAACTATCAGGAAAGGAAACCACACATGAAAATTGCGATAACATACGAAAACGGGCAAGTATTTCAGCATTTTGGGCATACGGAGCAGTTTAAGGTGTACGAAGTGGAAAACGGGGAAGTAAGCGAGGGCCGGGTCGTAGACACCAACGGCAGCGGCCACGGCGCGCTGGCGGGTTTTTTAAAGGAGCTGGGCGTGAAGGCCTTGATCTGCGGCGGCATTGGCGGCGGAGCCCGCACTGCCCTGGAACAGGCGGGAATCCAACTGTTCGGCGGCGTATCCGGTAGCGCGGACCAGGCTGCCCGGAACTTTGCTTCCGGAAAGCTGTCCTTTGACCCCAACGTGCTGTGCAGCCATCATGGAAAAGAACACAGCTGCGGCGAGGAGCACAGCTGCGGTGAAAACTGTCGGCACAAAGAGTAAGTCAAAACGCCGGACAATCCCCGGTTTCAAAAACAGCCGTTTCCCGGTCGCGCAAAGCGCGGCTGAGAGACGGCTGTTTCGTTCCTGATCAAATTTTACAACGCCTTTTCCAGCGCGTCGATGACGGTCTTCAGCGCCTTGATCCGGGCGTACTTTTTATCCACAGATTCCAGAATATGCCAAGGCGCATAGGTCGTACTGGTCTTTTGCAGCATCTCATCCACCGCCGTTTCATAGGCGTCCCATTTTTCCCGGTTCCGCCAGTCCTCATCGGTGATTTTCCACTGCTTAGAGGGTGTGTTCTGCCGTTCGGTAAAGCGGGCCAGCTGGGTATCCTTGTCGATCTGCACCCAGAATTTCAGGATCACCGCACCCCAGTTATGAAGCTCCTGTTCAAACTCGTTCATTTCGTAATAGGCCCGCTGCCAGTCGTTTTCTGAGCAGAAGCCCTCCAGGCGTTCCACCATGACCCTGCCGTACCAGCTCCGGTCGAAAATGGCAATGTGCCCGTCCTTAGGCAGCCGGGTCCAGAAACGCCACAGATAATGCCGGGCTTTCTCGTGGGGCTCCGGGCTGGCGATGGGGTGTACCTCGTACCCTCTGGGGTCCAGCGCGCCGGTAATACGCTTGATATTTCCGCCCTTTCCCGCGGCGTCCCAGCCCTCGTAAACGATGATGACGGGCACCCGCTTTCTGTACAGCCGGTAATGAAGCTGTCCCAGCTTCTTCTGCAGGCTTTGCAGCTGCTCCTTGTAGTCCTTGTCGGAAATCGTTTTATTGAGGGGAATTTCCTTCAGGCGCGGCATCTTTTTCAGCGGGAATGTGTTTTGCAGCAGAGGCACAGCAAGGCTGTCATTGTGCATGGCGGTCTCGATGCCCATGCTGAGGATCTCCAGCACCTGCAGCTCCGCGAATTTCTTCGACTGGGAATCGATGAGATACCAGGGCGCGCTGGGGGTGCTGGTATCGTCTAAATACCGGTCAAATACGTCCAGGCATCTGTCATAATGACGGTTCTGCCACACGTCCCTGCGGCTGACCCGCCAAGCTGTATCCTTGTTTTCCAGCAGCCGGGAAATGCGGGCCTCCTGCTCCTTTTCCATGATATGGAAGAAGAATTTCAGCACCAGATAGCCGTTATCCGTCAGCTGCCTCTCAAATCGTTTTACGCTCTCCACCCGGCTGGCATAGCCGTCGTTGTCCAGCTCTCCGTGAAGCCGGGCCTTTGTGATCTCGTCCATCCAGCCGGAATCCAGGAAGGTGAATTTTCCCGCCTCCGGGATCTTTTCAAAAAAGCGGCACAAAAAGGGCTTGCGCCGCTCCTCCGGCGTAGGGTCGTTCATGGAGAACACCTTAAAAAACCGGGGGTCAATGTTTTTGATAATCTGGCCAATCGCGCTGCCTTTTCCAGCCGCGCCCCAGCCTTCGATGAGCACCAGCACCGGCAGCTTTTTCTCCATCAGCTTCATCTGCTGGAGCTGCAATCTCTCCTGGGCAGCCTTCAGTCTGGCCTTCAGTTCTTCTGCCCCCGGTTTTTCCGGACGGTTCCAATTTTTCAGCATAATGATCCCCCATTTTCTTGTATGTATGATCGGACTGCGGTCTTCCACCGTTTCCACACTTCTTCTGCCCGGCAAAAGGCGCTATCGCTTCGCTGCCGCATCGATGGCGTTGATCACGGCGGCCCGGAAGCCGTCCCGTTCCAGCTGTTCCACGCCCGCTATGGTCGTGCCGCCGGGGGAGCATACCGCGTCCTTCATCACGCCGGGGTGTTCGCCTGTTTCAAGCTGAAGCTTCCCCGTCCCGGCCAGCATTTGGGCAGCCAGCCTGTAGGCGAGCTGCCTTGGCAGTCCGTGAAATACGCCGGCATCTCCCAGTGCCTCTAGAAACATGGCGGCAAAGGCCGGGCCGCAGCCACTGAGCTTTCCGGCGGCGTCCATCTGGGCGGAGGGCAGCGCCTCCACCGTGCCCAAAAGGCCGAGAAACGCCTTGGCCTCTCCGTATTCGACCTCTGTCAGCGAGTGAGTGTTTTCCACCAATGTCACACCCTGGCACACCGACACGGGGGTATTGGGCATGATGCTGAGGCAATGGACTTCCTGCCCCATCAGTGCGTTAAGGCGCTCAAAGCTCCAGCCCGAAGCTACGGAGATCAGCACCTTCCCTTTCAGAACCTTCCGCAGCGGCGAAAGGACTTCTTCCATGAGGTAGGGCTTCACGGCGGCGATCAGAATGCCGCTGTTCTCCACCGCCTCCAAGGCGCTTCGGCATGGAACAACTCCCATCGCCTCCGCAGTCTTTTCCAGCTTGTCCCAGTGGGCGGCGCAGGCGTATATCTGCGCTGGGGAAACCGCCCCGCTCCGCAAAAAACCTTTTGCCATGGCCTGAGCCATGTTGCCAAAGCCCAAAAAACCAATTTTCTTGTGGCTCCACATAGCAGGTCAACTCCTTCCCGATACCTCAACTTTACCATTTCCCGAGCCCGGACGCAAGCCGCTTTGTGAAAAAATCCGTTTAAAGGGCGAAATTTTTTTGAATTTGTGGCGTGCAATATGAAATCTTGCTATCCTCCGGGAGATATAGTATAATTGTGCAAGAATTCCAGGGGGGTCCCCACGCTTTGGATCTCAAGGAAAAATCACGGAAAGGAAACCTGCTTTATGCCAAGCGATTCAAGATTCGCCGTGTTGATCGACGCTGACAACGTGTCCGTAAAGTATATCAAGATCATTCTCGATGAAATTTCCAAGGACGGCGTTTCCACTTACAAACGCATCTACGGGGACTGGACCAACCCCGCCCTGGTGTCCTGGAAAAGCACCCTTCTTGACAATTCGGTGCTGCCCATTCAGCAGTACAGCTACACCACCGGAAAAAACTCTACAGACTCCGCCATGATCATCGACGCCATGGATATCCTGTACTCCGGGCAGGTGGACGGCTTCTGCCTGGTGTCCTCAGACAGTGATTTTACACGCCTTGCCGCCCGGCTGCGGGAATCCGGCATGACGGTCATCGGCATGGGAGAAAGCAAGACCCCCAACTCCTTTATCGCCGCCTGCAATAAATTTAAATATCTGGATATCCTTTCCGCCGCCGACGAGGACGAGCCGGAGGACGAGCCCAGGACTGAAGCCATAAAAAGGAACCAGCGGGAGAAAAAGCCCGCCGTGAAAAAGAACGCCGCTTTGGGGAAAAACCGGGAAGACTCAAAGCAGGAAAACCTTCGGGCGCAGGAGCCGCAGACCAATCTGCACACCCTCTGTCGGGCGCTGCGGACCATCGTCCGGGAAAATTCCGATGAAGACAACTGGATCTTTATCGGCAAGGTCGGAAATATTCTGGGCAAGCGCTACCCAGATTTCGACGTGCGCAATTACGGTTTTACAAAACTCACGCCCTTTCTGGATTCCCTAGACATGTTTGAGATCAAAAAGGAGCGCAAGGACAGTAACAGCCCTCCCCAGTATTATATCCGCCTAAAGTGAAAAGACAGCCTGCAAGACCACTTCGTTTTGGGAAAGGAACAAATAAGAGATGAAAGCATTTTTTCAGGATAGATACAACTGGCGCCGACTGCTTGTAATGTTGTTTTCTAACATCATTATGGCCATTGGCATTGGGCTTTTTAAGGTCTCCCTGACTGGAAACGACCCCTGCACGGCGCTGATGATCGCTATCGGCAGCAAGATCGGCGTTGACTTTTCCATTGTGCTGATCGTTATAAACGGTCTCTTTTTCGCAGTGGAGTTCGGGCTGGAAAGAAAGCTGGTAGGAATCGGCACCCTGATCAACTGGTTCCTGATAGGACCAGTCGCTTCCTTTTTCGAGCGGCAGATCACTGCGCTTTTCGGTACTCCGGGCAGCCTGCCTGTGAAGCTGGCGGTCATGACGGTGGGCGTGCTGGTGCTGAGCTTCTCCTGCGCCCTGTATCAGACTGCCGATATGGGTATTTCGCCCTATGATTCTCTTTCCATCATTTTTTCACACAGAACGCCGCTCCCCTATTTTTGGTGCCGGATCATCACTGACTCTCTCTGCACCATTGTTGCCTTCTGCCTGGGCGGCCTTCTGGGCGTCGGCACCCTGGTCTGCGCTCTGGGGCTCGGCCCATTCATCACGTTTTTTACAAAACATGTGGCGGAAAAGCTGCTGCCAAAAAAGAACGGTGGAAGCGAAAACGCCGGCGAACCAAAGCAGTAAAATTTATTCTGCGTTTATCTTTTTCCCCATACTGTATCTAAAAAAGATCCTGCTGCAAAATGATACATTTTTGCAGCAGGATCTTTTACTTCCGCCCTTCTTCCCCGCGAATGCTGAAATAGATCGGAATGCCGTTTTCCTTCTGGCTGTAGTTCGCAATCAGCGGCTCCAGATATTCCCTGAGCTCGTCTGTCACGTCCATAGCCTCCGCATCGATCCACTGGACAGGCACGATCTTTTCCGCGTTTGCCACCTGTTTGATATCCGCGCAGGCGTAGCGGACCAGATAGGGGTGGTTCGACACCCTCTCAAAAACCGCCATGACCCCTGTTTTCCCCGCTATCCCGAAGGAAATCGCCTCCGCACCGATCCGGCAGGCCTCGTCGATGTCTGTTTCTGAGCAGAGATGAGACGCTGAGCGCTGAAGGATATTCAGCTCAATAGTGCGCACCTTGCAGCCGAATTTCTGAAGCAGCAGGTTTCCCAGCTGCTGGGCCGCGCCGGAAAGCTGCTTGTGCCCGAAGGCGTCTTTTTTTTCGCTGGCCGCCACATAGGTGCCGTCCGCGTAGTGGATCCCCTCCGACACGGCGATGATCAGATGGTCGTTTTCCCTTCGCAGTTCCTCCACCCGCCGGAGGAACTTTCCGTTTTCAAAGGGCACCTCCGGCATGCAGATAATGTGCGGCGCCGTGCATCCGGGCCTGCGGGCCAGAACGGAGGCGGCGGTGAGCCAGCCGGCGTTTCTGCCCATGATCTCCACCACGGTCAGAGAAGGCTGTGCGTAAATTTCGCTGTCACAGGCGATCTCGGCCAGAGAGGTGGCAATGTATCGGGCCGCCGAACCAAAGCCCGGCGAATGGTCCGTGCAGGTAAGGTCGTTGTCGATGGTCTTGGGGATCCCCACCACCCGGATATCCTCGTGAAGTTCCTGAAAATAGATGGAGAGCTTTTTGACCGTATCCATGGAATCGTTGCCGCCGATATAAAAGAAATAACGGATCCCCCATCTGTGGAAAATATCCAGGATCTTTTCGTACTCCCCGTCGGGTTTCTGAGAAAGCCGCTTTCGGCAGGAGCCCAGCGCCATGGCAGGCGTCCGCTTGAGGCGGACGAAATCTTCTTCTGACATAAGCAGCGGCCGCAGGCTCACAAAATTTTCCCGCAGGACCCCTTCAATGCCGTTTTTCGCCCCGAAAATCTCTCCGATCTCCGGCTGCTTCATGGCCCGCTTCAGCGCGCCGGAAAGAGATGCATTCACTGCCGCCGTAGGCCCTCCGGACTGGGCGATCAGCATATTTCCCTCATTTGACATACTTCCTGTGATCTTCCTTTCTACAAGGCGCGAAAATGGAAAGCTGCCTTTAGGTTTTTCACTATTTCCTATATCACAAGAACCGACAAATGTCAAGCTGTTTCCCCTTTTCGCAGCTGCCGAAGGGATAGGCCTCCGTGAGGATCTCGTTTTTTTCCTTGTCTTTTTTCCGGTTTGGCTGTAAGATGAAACGCAAAGGGGGGATTTTATGAACCGCTTTCTTGGGACCTTCATTTCCGGCACGGGAGAGATCGTAGAGAACATACTGCGCGGCAGAGCGAAAGACTTAGAGCTTTGCGCGCTGCCCGACGGCGCCGCGGAGTTTGAGACCGCGATTCCCTACAGCGATCTGAACCTGTTCTGCTTTAACAATCTTTTCCGAGTCCTTCACAGGACGGAGCTGAGAAGCGAAGGCGATGTTCTAGATCGGTATCTGGCAGAATTGGCGGCCTCCCAGCCGGACTGGGCGGCTGCCCGGGATAACTCCCCCAAGATTCGCAGCTTCCGGCTGATGACTTCCCGGCAGAATCAGCTGGTTTCCGTAAATCCCGCTTTACGGGAAAGGCTGGAACGGAAAATTTCCAAAGAAACCGGTCTCCGGATAGACAGGAGCCGTCCCGATACAGAATTCTGGCTTCTTTCCCGAAGCGAGGGAACCTGCTATTTTTTAAAGCGCCTTTCCCGGCACACTGCCTATGACAAGGCGCTGGATCCCGGCGAGCTTCACCCGGAGCTTGCTTACATGATGTGCTGGCTCACCCGCCCCAAATACACAGATACGGTCCTGGATCCTTTCTGCGGTTACGGGGCTATCCCTGTGCAGCGGTGCAAGCGGTTTCCATTTTTTAAAGTTTACGCCTTTGACAAAAATGAAAAAGCCCTTGCGCGGACCAAGGAAAAGCTTTCCCGCAGGGGAGAAAGCATCGTTGTGAAAAAGCAGGACGTTCTGGCACTGGGAACGGTTCTCCCCGCCGCCAGCGTGGACGCGGTCATCACCGATCCGCCCTGGGGATTTTTTGAGGACGTGGGCATGGATCTGGAAACGTTTTATCGGAAAACGCTGGAACAACTGGAGTATGTGTTGAAGCCCGGCGGCAGGCTTGTGGTGCTCACCGCGAAAAAAGAAGAGCTTCACCGGGCAGCCGCAGGTTTTCCGCAGCTCTCTTTACAAAAAGAATACAATATCCTGGTTTCCGGGAAAAAGACAGGGCTCTATCTTCTGGAAAAACAGGACAACGAAACATCTTTCCAATAGAAAAACCGAAAGCCGAAGGTCAGGGAAAAACTTTCCAGATCCTTCGGCTTTTTTTCGCAGCATGGGCTTACAGCTTCAGCAGCGGGACGGTTTTACGACATTCCTCGATCGCCGCTGTATCCGGCAGGGCTGGAATAGCTCCGGTCCGGGTGGCGCACACCGCGCCTGCGGCGTTGGCAAAGTCCACAAACTCCGAAAGTTCCGCTTCGCTGAGCTCCGCCGGCTTTTTTCCGGACTGGACGATCTTTGCCAGCAGAGAGCCGAAAAAGCTGTCTCCGGAACCTGTGGTATCCCGGACTTTGGTGTCATAGGTGTTTTTCCGGAAAGAAAAGCCCTTCGTAAATGCCGCGCAGCCCTTGGGACCAAGAGTGACCACCACCAGGGAAACCCCCTGGCCCAGCAAAGCTTTCGCCCCCGCTTCCATGTCTGCCTGTTCCGTAATCAGCGCAAGCTCTTCGTCGGAGACTTTCATAATGTCGGCTTTTCCGACCAGGCTGCGCATACCGGCCACACCCTCGTTCCTATTCTTCCACAGCGGCGGCCGCCAGTTGGGATCATATGCGGTGATCTTTCCTTGGCTTCGGGCGAAATCCACCAGCTTCGCCACCGCAGAACGGGAGGGCTCAGCGGTCAGCAGCAGAGAGCCGAAGCAGAGCAGTTTGCAGTTTTCTATAAGAGACAGGTCGGTTTCCTCATAGGAAAGACGGGTGTCAGCTCCGGGGTCCCGGTAGAAACTGAAATCCCGGTCGCCGGTTTCGCTGAGCTGCACAAACGCAAGGCTGGTGGCATACTGAGGGTCCTGAGAAAGACCGGCCGTATCCACGCCGCACTTTTTCAGGGTATCTGCCAAAAAATCGCCGAACATGTCCTTTCCCACCCGGCCAAGAAAGCCTGCGGTCGTACCGGCCCGCAGGGCCTGCACTGCCACGTTGGCCGGAGCGCCCCCTGGATTCCTCGCAAACAGCAGCCTGCCGTCCTCTGTAGCGCCCATGGGAGTAAAATCGATCAGAAGCTCGCCCATCGATAAAAGTTCCGCCATGTTGCATTCCTCCTGTATTTGGGGCACTGCCTTTCGGTTTTAAAACCAAAACGCCGGCCCGAATCAATAAAAGTAAAGCTCTGCCGAATCATATTATATAGTTTAGCATAAAAGCCGGCTGAAAAAAAGAGGGCAGGTAGAATTTATCAAACGGAAAGCGATTCCTACGCCGCGGCCCTGCCCCACGTGAAAGCTGTCCGTTTCCCTATAATTCCCAGAAACTTTTTCAATCTTTGTAAAAAACGCTCAATTGTTCACAAACAGTTCATAATTTTACAACAGTTTTGACATGCGGCCTTGCTATGCTATCTGTTAGCATGCTAACAAAAGCTTTGGGTAGCCTGCTCTCACTATGGAAAGGAATGGAATGAAACATGAGTAAGCTGGACAAAATCCAAAAATGCATTGAAAAGGGAAAGGAGTCGCCGCTGGTAAAGCTGTCCGCCGACAAGGACAAAGAGGTCCGGCTGGCCGCCATTGCCGGTATGGGAAAAGTTGGTAAAGACGATTCCTTCAACGCCATGGTACCCTCCATGCTCATTGACGAAGACCCGGATATCCGGTGCGCCGCAGCTGCCGCTTTGGGCGAGATGAAAAACCCCCACGCCAGCGCCCATCTGCGGTACTATCTGGAACGGGAAAGCGATGAAAAGGTCAAAACCGCCATCAAGAGCGCCATCGCCAGTCTGGGCGGAACAGACTGAACCGTACCCATTTTCAATTTATTGCACGGCCAGAGCCTTTCCCTTCCGGGAAATGCTTTTTTGCGGCTTTGAGAAGCAGGTAATAAAACCCGCCTCACACGTACAGCATTACGCGCGTGAGGCGGGTCTTTTTATGTGTCCCAGATTGGGACGCATTTTCTTCTGCTACTTTTCAGACGCTTTTGAGAGAAGCTGTATCGTTCTGATAATTTCAGTAAGCAAGACTCCGGATAAAGTTAAAACATCTCTATATTTTTCGAAAAATGCGAGAAGCGTCTTGAAAGTTGAAAAACCTGTGTTATAATATTAAATATAATTAGTGTGTATGCTTTAATTTGTAAATCTATAAATAAATTAGTACAGTCAGTATAAAATGTTCCGGCAAAGCAGACATAATCTATATATCCAGGAACTGATTTGATTTGTCCGTCTGCTTTCTACCATTAAGGCGCCGAGTCTTTTAAAAACCAGCACTGACTCCGTTCATAAATGCACGGCAAGCATTTGTGATATGACAAGCGGATTGCCAACGCTTGTCAAGCCCAAGCTCACAAAAACGTGGAATGATCAGCCATGCTTTTGCCTGCAAGGGACACAGTCAGCGGTTACTGTGGTGAGTGAAGAAACCGAAATGTATTTTTTGAAGGGTGGTTTTCAAATTGAAAATCAAAAGATTTTTGGCAGTATGTTTAGCTGTAGTCATGCTTATATCCCCTACGACCCTGGCAGCAAACCGCAATTCTGTGGAAAGCTTTCAGGACGGCCGGGAGCTGGTGGGTGAGGGTGCTTACAGCTGGTGCTATGACGAGTTTCAGACTCTGATCCAGAACAAAGTCATTTTTGGCGATGGCGCCCGTCTTTACCCCGGCCGCAGGCTGACCCGGGCGGAATTTGTGGCGATGATGCTGCGCCTTGGCGTGCAATCCGGCATTTTGAACGAGTCCGAGCTGGTTCCCAGCGGAAAACAGATTTTCAAAGATGTGCGTCCTGGCAGCTGGTACGGGAAAAACGTCAACTGGGCCGCTGAAAATCAGCTTGCCTACGGCGTGAGCCCGGGCCGCTTCAACCCTGACGGGTATGTGACGTTCCAGGAGATGGAGACCTTCCTCTACCGTTTTCTGCAAAAATACGGCGTCGATTTGGGCAGCCCTGACAGGTACATCGACTATATCGATGTAAGCCCCTGGGCATTGGAGGCTGTCGCGTATTTCGGCCAGCGCCAGCTGTGGGCGGGCCGTCCGGAGCCCTTCCAAAGCAGCAGGGAATGCGTTACCCGAGCCGATGCTGTGTTCCTGCTTGCCCGTACTGCCCAGCGGGGAAACTTGCTCTAAACTTTGCATTCCTATAGCATCAAAATGGGATATCCTGATCATACACATACAAGGATCAAAAACTGGAATCGCGGCTTTTCCTTTGAACAAGGCATATGCTGCAAAAAGATTCTTCAAGCTGCATCAGAATCAGTCCCCCGCAGAGATTAGAAAAAGGCTCCCCCGCAGACGGAGGAGCCTTTCGTTTTTATTCCTTATTCCAGTTCAAAAGCGCCGGTATAGAGCTGGTAATATTTTCCCTTTTGGGCAATGAGCTGCTCATGGGTGCCGCTTTCGATGATGCGGCCCAATTCCAGCACCATAATGCAGTCGGAATTCTGGACCGTAGATAGCCGGTGGGCGATGACAAACACCGTGCGGCCCTGCATCAGGCCGTCCATGCCCCGCTGCACAAGCAATTCGGTACGGGTGTCGATAGAAGACGTGGCCTCGTCCAGGATCATGACCGGCGGGTCAGCCACCGCAGCCCTGGCAATGCTCAAGAGCTGCCTCTGGCCCTGAGACAGGCTGCCCCCGTCGCCGGAGAGCACCGTGTCGTAGCCCTCGGGCAGCCGGCGGATAAAGCCGTCGGCATTGGCTAATCTTGCCGCCGCCTCGATCTCCGCATCGCCGGCGTCCAGCTTACCGTAGCGGATATTGTCCCGCACAGTGCCCGTAAACAGGTTGGTGTCCTGCAAAACGATGCCCAAAGACCGGCGGAGGTCCGGCTTTTTGATCTTGTTGATATTGATGCCGTCATAGCGTATCTTGCCGTCCGCAATATCGTAAAACCGATTGATCAGATTGGTAATGGTCGTTTTCCCCGCGCCGGTAGCGCCCACAAAGGCCACCTTCTGCCCTGGCTCGGCGTCCAGGTCGATGTTATGCAGCACCAGCTTTTCCGGCGTGTAGCCGAAATCCACGTCGAAAAGCTCCACCTTGCCCGCAAGCTTCGTGTAGGTGACAGTCCCATCGCCGTGGGGGTGCTTCCACGCCCACATGCCGGTGCGATTTTCGCTTTCCACAAGGGTCCCATTTTCTTCCCGGGCGTTGACCAGCGTAACGTAGCCCCCGTCCTGCTCCGGTTCTTCGTCCATCAGGTCAAAGACCCGCTCCGCGCCTGCCAGAGCCATAATGACGGTATTGAACTGTTGGAAGATCTGGCTGATAGGCTGCGTAAAGCTGCGGCTCAGCTGCAAAAACGCCGCAATGCCGCCCAGCGTCAGGCCGCCTACGCCGCCAATGGCCAGCGCCCCGCCGAGAATGGCGATCAGGGCATATTGCAGATGTCCCAGGTTATTGGAAATGGGGCCCATAATATTGGCAAAGGTGTTTGCCGCGGCAGCTTCCCCCTGAAGGGTTTCGTTGAGCTTGTCAAAATCTTCTTTGGCCTTCTCCTCATGGCAGAACACCTTGACGACTTTCTGCCCTGTGACCATTTCCTCGATGTACCCATTTACCGCGCCCAGGGAGCGCTGCTGCCGCACAAAGAATTTTCCGCTCTGGCCGCCGATTTTTTTAGTGATGAACAGCATGACCGCCACCGTGACCACCACCAGCGCCGTCAGCGGAAGGCTGGTGGCAAGCATGGCGCAGAATACGGACACTACCGTGATAACAGAGGAAAACATCTGTGGGATACTCTGAGAAATCAGCTGGCGCAGGGTATCCGTATCGTTTGTGTAGCGGCTCATGGTGTCGCCGTGGGTGTGGGTATCAAAATACCGGATCGGCAGCGCCTGCATGTGTGAAAACATATCGTCCCGAATATTTTTCAAAACGCCCTGGGATACAGTTACCATCAGCCAATTATACAGGAACGTGGCGCCAATTCCTATAAGATAGATCAGTCCCATCATCAGAATGGCTTTCAAAAGTCCGTCAAAGACGGGGACGGCCCCGTCTGCGGCCTGCTGAACAAGAGGCGTGATGTAACCGTCGATCAGCGTTTCCAGAAACATGGAACCGGCCACGCCCACCAGTGCGCTGGCGATGATACACAGCAGCACAATGACAAACCGCAGCTTATAGCTGCCCATGTATCTCAAAAGGCGCCGGATCGTTTTGCCCTGGTTTTTTGCTTTTTTGCCGCCGGCAAAGGCGGCTCCCGGATTAGGCCTTGGCATCGCTGCTCTCTCCCTTCTGCTGAGACTCGTAAACTTCGCGGTAGATCGCGCTGGTCCTCATCAATTCCTCGTGGTTGCCCACGTCCGACACCCTGCCGTTGTCCAGCACCACGATCTGGTCCGCGTCCTGTACGGAGGCGACCCGCTGGGCGATGATGATCTTTGTAGTTCCGGGGATCTCTTCCCGGAACGCTTGGCGGATCATGGCGTCGGTATGGGTATCCACCGCGCTGGTAGAATCGTCCAAGATCAAGATCTTGGGCTTTTTCAGCAGGGCCCTGGCAATACAGAGCCGCTGCTTCTGGCCGCCGGACACGTTAGTGCCGCCCTGCTCGATGCGGGTGTCATAGCCGTCCGGGAATTCCCGGATAAAGGAATCCGCCTGACTGAGCTTACAGGCGTGGATCAGCTCCTCGTCTGTGGCGTTTTCATTGCCCCATCGGAGATTGTCCTTGACGGTGCCGGAAAACAGGACGTTCTTCTGCAGGACCATGGCCACGTCTTCCCGAAGCGCCTGCACATTGTAGTCTCGAACGTCCTCGCCGCCTACCAGGACCCGGCCCCGGCTTACGTCGTACAGCCGGGGGATCAGCTGCACAAGGCTGCTTTTGCCGCTGCCCGTACCGCCCAAAATGCCCACGGTCTGGCCCGGCTCAATGGAAAGATCGATCTCTGAAAGGCAGGGCTTTCCGCCCTTTTTATACTGAAATTCCACATTTTCAAAGCGAACGGAGCCGTCCTTTACCTCTTTTAGGTTCCTGGCCCCGTCTGTGATGTCGGTAGTTTCGTCCAATATTTCCACAATGCGCTGCATGGAAGCCCGGGACATGACCACCATGACGAAGATCATGGAAAGCATCATCAGGCTCATCAAGATCTGGGAAGCGTAGGAGATCAGGCTCATCAGCTGGCCTGTGCTCATGCTGCCGCCCACAATGAGTTTTGCCCCGAGCCAGGAGATCAGTAAAATGCAGGCGTACATGGAAAACTGCATCAGAGGAGCGTTGAAAGCCAGGATCTTTTCAGCCCGGGAGGAATCCTTCCGGATCTGCTCAGACGCGTCCTTGAATTTTCCCTCCTCGTGATCCTCCCGGACAAAGGCCTTTACCACCCGAATGCCGCGCAGGTTTTCCTCCACCACGGTGTTGAGCCTGTCGTACCGCTTCATCATACGCTGGAAAACCGGGTGCGCCTTCATGGAAATAACGCCCAAGCCAATCGCCAGAATGGGTATCGCCGCAAGAAAGATCAGGGACAAAGAGGCGTTCATGCTGAAGGCCATGGCCAGAGAGAATACCAGCATCAGCGGCGCGCGTACTGCGGTGCGGATCAACATCTGATAGGCGTTCTGCACATTGGTCACGTCTGTCGTCAGGCGGGTGACAATGCTGGAAGCGGAAAATTTATCGATGTTGGAAAATGAAAATTTCTGCACATTGTAGTACATGTCCTTCCGGAGATTGGAGGCAAAGCCTGCAGAGGCCCGGGCCGCGCTGCGGCCGGAAAGAGCTCCAAAAGCCAGGGACACAACGGAGGACAGCACCAGGAACAGGCCGATTTTCCAGATATAGGCCATATCCCCGGCCTCGATGCCAAAGTCGATCAGATTTGCCATCATCAGGGGGATCAGGACCTCCATCAGCACCTCTCCCAGCATAAAGATGGGCGTCAGGATCGAATCCTTTTTGTATTGCCGGATACTTCCGGCCAGCTTTTTTATCACAGGCATATCCTTCCCTTCAAAATAAACATACTACAGGCATTAAAAAGCCGACTGCTCCGGGCTTCTATTCCAGATTTGCCCGTATTTTCTCGCACAGCCGCATAAAAATCGCCTTTTCCTCTGCCGTCAGCCCGGCGGAAATTTTGTTTTCCACAGACGAAATCCCCCTTTGGACCTGTTCGTGCATTTCCACCGCCTTTGGCGTAAGGGTGATTTTTTTCAGGCGGGCGTCTTCGTCCACAGAGGTGCGGACGATCAGACCGTTTTTCTCCATCAGCTGCAAAATGCCTGTCACGGTGGAGCGGCGGATAGAAAACCGCTCCTGCAGGTCCCTCTGGAATACGTCCCGGTCCCGATTGTCGTATAGATAGCCCATCACCCAGCCATGAGTGCCGGTAGGCGGTTTTTCCTGACCCTGAAAAGCGATCTGATCCACCTGGCGCTTGATCAGGTGGGACAGCGTGCGGATCTGAAATCCGACCTCACCGCTGCAATCCATATGATCGGCCTCCTTTCGATAATGTTCGTTTGCTTACTGTTAGGTCACTAACATTATAGGCCCTTTTTCGCTTCCTGTCAACCTCTTTTTCGAAAAACCGTTTTCTAAATCGGAAACGGCAAAAGCGCAGAAAAAATTTTGCTGACCGGCAAAAACATATTGACTTAAAGTAACCTTTATGGTGTAAGGTGAAATAAGAAATTTTTTCGGAAAGGAAAAGGGAGGTTTTACAAAATGCCCAGAATTTACTGGAACGGTTCCCTGTTGTCCTGCACAAGGAACGGTTTGAAGGTGGACGGCATAGAAATCGCCGTACCCTTTATGGAGCGGAAGCTCCTTCTGTTTTTCATGGAGCACCCGGACGTGGCTCTGACCAGGGAACAGCTGCTCAAGGAAGTGTGGGGGTATGAAACGGCAGGCGTTACCCGCACGGTGGACACCCATGTGAAAAATCTGCGTGCCCATTTGGGCAGGCTGGGCGCTTTGATCGTCACTGTCCGGGGCACAGGCTACCGGCTGGATACCCAGCAGAGCCAAGCGGAGCTCTGCTTCTGCAAGGCGTCCTGAGCAGCAAAACCGCCGCTCTTCAGCCCCTTATTTTTTGCGGTGCAACTGCGGCGGAGAGGATAAACAGGCGTAGAAAGCTGACTTTTTAATGTCTCGCCTGCCGGCTCAGGTTCTGTGTCCCGGCAGAATGCGTCCACCAGCGATCGAAGCGGCAGGGCTCTCTGAAACGAGCGCTTGATCTGTCAGCTCCCAGCCGGAAATTTCGATCCTTGCGTTTTTTCTCAAAACATGCTAAACTGTAGAAAATCCCCCGAAAGGAGTGGGTGTGTTATGAAAACGAATCAAGCGGGTGCGAAAATTTAATATATGGGCGGGAGTTCCCGCCGTTGGAAGCGACCTTTCGAGCGCGGCTCACAGACAAATAAACGACGGAAAACCGTGGTGAGCACAGCCCATAAGGGCTGCTTGCCACGGTATTTTTACGCCCATTTTTCAGAAAGGAGAGATGTGCCATGACAATTTTACAAAAACAGCAGGCATGGAATTTTCAACAGAGCATGGAGGAAACAGATGACAAATCAAAAAGAATGCTGTCCCGGCAGAGCGGAGCTTTCCCAGGAAAACTCCACCGCCCGGGTAATCGCCGTTCACAGGGAACGGTACGGACTCAGCTATAAAGAGAACGAATGTTATGGCAGACTGAAAGCCGGAAGCTATTTTAACGGCGGTTCCGAAAGCTTCCCCACAGTGGGAGATTTTGTGGAGATCCAATACAATCCAAAGGGAGACAGTGTGATTTTACGCACCCTTCCCCGGCGCACCTTTTTCTCCCGGATCGAACCGGGCGCGGGACGTCCGGTAGAACAGGCGGTGGCAGCCAATTTTGACACGGTGTTCGTGGTGCAGTCACTCAACGACAATTTCAATCCAGCCCGTCTGGAGCGATATCTGGCGCAGGCATGGCAAAGCGGTGCAAAACCGGTGGTAGTGCTGACAAAAGCCGACCTGCCCGGCGACCACACCCCACAGATCCTGGCGGCACAGTCCGCCGCGCCAGGCGTGGAGGTCTTGACCGTCAGCGCCAAAACAAGGCAGGGACTAGCCGCCCTTTCCCCCTATCTGCTGCCGGGCGAGACTCTGGTTCTTCTCGGTTCGTCCGGCATGGGAAAATCCAGCCTTTTAAACGCCCTGGCCGGGGAAGAATTGATGAAGACCGGGACGGTCCGGGAATCGGACGCGCGGGGACGTCATACCACCACCCACCGGCAGCTGCTCCGCCTGCCCTGCGGCGCGCTGGTCATCGATACCCCGGGAATGCGCACCCTGGGAATGTGGGACATAACAGACGGCCTGGGCGGCGCTTTTCCCGATGTGGAGCGGCTGCTGGGGCGGTGCCGGTTCTCCGACTGCCGCCACGAAAGCGAGCCGGGCTGCGCCGTTCAGGAAGCCCTCAGGCGGGGCGAGCTTTCCCCGGAGCGCTGGAAAAGCTACCGGAAACTGCAGAAGGAAGCCATCTTTGCGGAGGGAAAGGACAATTTCCGAACCCGGAAACAGCTCAACCGCTCGGCGGAAAGAAAGCGCAGCCGGAAGAAAGACACAGCAGACCGATAACAAACAGCGCGGCCATTTGAGCGAGCTGGGCGCTTTGATGTCATCGTTCAGGCACCGGCCGCCGGCTGGATACCCAAAGAGCAGAAGCAGCGCTCTGCTCCTGCAAGGCGTCCTGAGCGGCAAAGCCGCCGTCCTTCAGCCTCTCTTATCTTTGGGAGAGGCGGCGCGGTGCAGCCGCGGCGGAGGGGATAAACAGGCGTAGAAAGGCAGTTTTTGATGTAAGGAAAAGGCTTTCTCCCAAGGGGAGAAAGCCTTTTCTCAATATGCAGCATGTAGAATTTTTACCGTTTCTTTTCATAACGGTACAAGAAGCTGACAATCTGAGCGCGAGTGCATTTGCTTTCCGGGCTGAAGGTAGCTGCGCTGGTACCGGCGGTGATTCCCTGCTCCACAGCCCAGCGGACGGCCTTTTCATAGTATGCCCCAGTCTTTACGTCGGTAAATCCGGTGGCAGCGCCCTGAGGGGTCGGCTCCCCCGCCGCACGCCACAGGAAGGTGACCGCCTGGGCCCGGGTGCAGGAAGCGCCGGGGCTGAAATGGGTATCGTCTGTACCCGCAGTGATCCCATGCTCCACCGCCCACTGCACGGCCTTTTCATAGTATGCCCCAGCCTTTACGTCGGTAAATCCGGCGGCAGCGCCCTGGGGTTCCGGCTCTCCCGCCGCGCGCCACAGGAACGTGACCGCCTGGGCCCGGGTGCAGGAAGCGCTGGGGCTGAAATGGGTATCGTCTGTCCCGGCAGTGATCCCATGCTCCACCGCCCACTGCACGGCGTTGACATAGTATTCTCCCGCAGGCACATCTACAAACCCGGCGGGAAATTCTGTCGTGGGAAAAGCCTTCGCCACAAAACGAAGCTTATGCTCCCTGGCATAAGTCTCCGCACAGCTGCCCAATGCGCCATAAATGGTCAAATCTTTGGGCGGAATTTCCGCAGGATTAGCCCAGGAAAAAGCAAAGGGGTGTATTTCTGAAACACTGGGCGGGATAGTAAGGGAGGTAAGGCTCGTGCAGCCCGCAAATGTGTTGCCTTCAATCGTCTCAATACGATTTCCCAGAATCACGGAGGTCAATTTATCACAGCCGGAAAACATGCCATTGCCAAATTCCACAACACTGTCTGGAATGGTACAGGAAACAAGGCTGCGGCAACCGGCAAATGCCTCATATCCCATCTTTTTTATGCCATCCGGAACAGAAACTGATGCCAAGTTGCTGCACCCGTAAAATGCCTGTATACCGATTTCCGTAACACCGGCAGGAATCGAGACAGAGGTCAAGCTGCTGCATTCCTGGAATACATTGTCCGCAAGCAAAGTAACGCTATCAGGGATTGTTATAGAAGTCAGGCTGGAGCAGCCGTAAAACGCGCCATCGCCTATCTTGGAAACACTTTTGGGAATTGTTACCAAGAATAGCTTATCGCAGCTTGCAAAAGCCCAGTTCCCGATTTCCGTAAGACTGTCGGGAAGAGAAACCGTGGTCAGGTTAGAGCATTCTGAAAACGCATATTCCGCAATGGACGTAATCTCCTCGGGAAGAGTAACAGAGGTCAGGCCGCAATGGGAAAACGCTCCTCCTTTCAGTGTAACGACACTGACGGGCAGGGAAACAGAAGCCAAGAATCCGCAATCGCTGAACGCATACTCTCCGATCTCCGTAACAGTATCCGGAATCGTTACGGTATTTAAAGCGGTGCAGGTGAACGCCCGGGGATAGATTGCGGTAACGCCTTTGGGAATTGTTATGGAGGTCAAGCGTTCACAGCACTCAAACATACTTTGGCTGATCACTGAAAGGCCCTCCGGAAGGGCTACGGAATTCAAATTATCACAATGCGAAAACGCTCCGTTTTCTATCTCTTTAACACTGTCGGGCAGATTCACAGACAAAAGAGATTTGCAGTAAGAAAACGCAGAACACCCAATTTTTTCTATACTGTCTGAAAGAGTGAAAGAGGTAAAATTTCCAAGCCCGTAAAACGCAAAGTCGCCAATGGCGGTAACTCCCGGGCCCACAGTAACTGTCTGAATATCCTGTCGAAATGATTTCCAGGGTCTTTTGTCCAAGATTTGAGTTTCATCAGGATAGTCTTCCATAGCCCCCGTTCCTGAAATAGCCAGGGTCCTGGTATCCGCATCGTAGCTCCAGGTCACACCTTCGCCACAGGTTCCTGAAGAAGCGGCTTCTGCCGCTCCGGCCGTCACAGACACGCTCCCTGCCAGCAAACAACAGGACAACAGCAAGCTCAACAAACGCTTCCAGGTTTTCATACATACACGCCTCCTTTTTTAATGCCTTTTGAGAAAAAGACAAACCGCAACACGCGTTTCTGTACAGCGGCAACGGTTTATCACTTATTTATTTTAACACTAGTTTTCCTTTCATGCAACCATAACATTTTTCTGCTAATAACTGTTAGCATTTATTTCCAAGAAAACAACTACTCACAACTAACTCAGCACGCGCTGACTCTGCCGGTGGCGGCATCCAGCGTGACCACCGCGCCGTTTTTCAGAATATCGGTGGCGTGCTCCGCCCCGGTGATAACCGGCTTATCCATAGCAAGTCCGGAAATGGCGGCGTGGGTGTTCTGTCCCTTCTGCTCAGCAATAATGCCGGAAGCCCGGCGCAGGTAGTCCACCATGGAATTGTCCGTTTCGGCAACTGCCAGGATATCCCCGTCCCGGAAATTTTTCAAATCCCCGGGGGTTTTCACAACGCACAGCCGGGCGGAAACGGATTTTTCCGTAACTCCCTGGCCTGTCAGCAGCACATGCCCCACTACATGGACCTTCATCATATTGGTGGTTCCGGACACCCCCAGGGGCATACCGGCGGTGATGACCACCAAATCGCCGCTTTTTACAATGCCCGCCTGCTCCGCCGCGTCCACAGCATGGTCGAACAAGGTGTCGGTATCCTTTTCCTCGGCAATCACCAGCGGGGAGACGCCCCAGGAGAGGTTCAGCTGCCGGCTGACATGCTCTTCGATCGTGCAGCCCACAATGGGATACCGCGGCCGGAACTTGGAAAGCTGCCGGGCCGTGCCTCCGGACTTCGTCACCGTGATGATGGCCCTGGCCCCCAGGTCGTGGGCAGTGGTGCAGGTGGCGT
>CAZXLM010000021.1:0-36599 GCA_964642055.1 uncultured Acutalibacter sp.
TATACGCCCAACCGGGGCTTTGCCCAGCTGCGGGAGGAGATCGCCAGATTTCTGGAACGCCACTATCAGGTGTCCTACGCGCCGGAAAGTGAAGTGCTGGTGACGGTGGGAGGAAGCGAGGCCATCGACCTGTGCGTCCGCTGCCTGGTAAGCCCTGGCGACGAGGTGCTGATCCCTGAGCCCAGCTTTGTGTGCTATGTGCCCATTACGGAAATGGCCGGGGGTGTTCCGGTCATCATCGAGACGAAACCGGAAAACGGCTTCCGGCTCACAGAGGAAGAACTGGAAGAAAAGATCACGTCTAAAACCAAGCTGCTGATCCTGCCCTATCCCAACAATCCCACCGGGGCGGTCATGCGCCGTTCCGATCTGGAGGCCGTGGCCCGGGTGGTGGAGCGCCACAACCTGCTGGTGCTCACCGACGAGATATACGCCTCTCTCACCTACGGAAAGGAAAAACATGTTTCCTTCGCTTCCCTGCCCGGCATGTGGGAGAGGACTGTGCTGGTCAACGGTTTTTCCAAGTCCCATTCCATGACGGGCTGGCGGCTGGGCTATGCGGCGGGCCCAAAGGAAATTATCGGCATGATGACAAAGCTGCATCAGTTCGCCATTATGAGCGCGCCCACCACCAGTCAGTACGCCGCCATCGAAGCTATGAAAAACGGGGACGACGACATGGAATATATGCGCTCCCAATACGATATGCGCCGCCGCCTGATCGTGGACGGCCTGAATAAAATGGGCCTGCCCTGCTTTGAGCCCGAGGGAGCGTTTTATGTGTTCCCCTCCATCAAGTCTACGGGCCTTTCCTCCGATGCATTCAGCGAGCGGCTGATCTATTCCCACCGGGTGGCGGTGGTGCCGGGAAGCGCTTTTGGCGCCTGCGGCGAGGGCTTTCTCCGCATTTCCTACTGTTATTCCGTGAAGCACATCACCGAGGCGCTGGAACGAATGGAAGCGTTCCTGCAGGAGCTGTGAAAGCGTATCTTGCCCGGTGCCGGAGTTACCGGGCGGAGGAATTGGAGCCGTTGATAGACCGGATCTTCCGGGAGCTTGGGATCTACGATAAGCTGAAGCCCGGCATGACTGCCGTGCTCAAGCCCAACCTGGTGCTGCGTTCCAAACCGGAGGAAGCGGCGATCACCCACCCTGCTTTTACGGCGGCCGTAGGAAAATGCGTAAAGCGGGCCGGAGCGCAGGTGCTTATTGCTGAAAGCCCCGGCGGGCCTTATACGCCCGCTGTTATGAAAGCGCATTTCAGGGCCTGTGGCTATACGGAAATGGCGGAGGAAAACGGTTTTTCCCTGTATACGGACTGCAAAAGCCGGGAGGTCTCCCTGCCGGAGGGCATTCTGTGCCGCCGCCTCTCCGTTGTGGAACCTTTTTTGAACTGCGAGTATCTCATCGACCTGGCAAAGCTGAAGACCCACAGCATGCTGGGCTTTTCCGGTGCGGTGAAAAACATGTTCGGCGCAGTTCCGGGCCTGCAAAAACCGGAGCTGCACTGCCGCTTCCCGGAAAAGGAGGATTTCTCCCAAATGCTGGTGGACCTCTGCGGGTTTCTGAAGCCAGATCTTTCCTTTCTGGACGGCGTCTGGGCCATGGAAGGAAACGGCCCCACCGGCGGCAGCCGCCGAGATCTGGAGATGATCGCTGCCTCCGAAAACCCCTACGCGGCGGATATCTGCGCCGCTGCAGCAGTGGGATTCGACCCTTATGAAATAGTCATGCTCCGGCTGGGAGCGGAACGGGGCCTTGGGCCGAAAACACCGGACGAGATCGAGCTTTTGGAAAGCACGCCCGGTGCTGTGAGGGTTTCCGATTTTCAAAGAGCGAAGGCTTCCAGCACGGATTTTATCGACCGGCTCCCCGGATTTTTGCGGCCAATGGCGAAAAAGCTTGCCACCCCCTATCCCCGCATTGACAGAAAGGGCTGCGTGGGCTGTGGGAAATGCGCGGAAAGCTGCCCGCAGCACACCATTGCGGTAAAGGGCGGGAAAGCGGTGATCGACTATAAAAGCTGTATCCGCTGCTCCTGCTGTCACGAAATGTGCCCCCGGCATGTGATCGACGTGCGCAGGCTGGGCGTATTCCGGTTTTGAGCCATGCCCCTACAGGAACGAAAAGAAAAGGTTAAGCATTATGAAAATAAAAGCATACGCGAAAATCAATTTGACGCTGGATATCACCGGGAAACGGGAGGACGGCTTCCACACGCTGGATACGATCATGCAAAGTGTTTCGCTGTACGATGAAGTGGAGCTTCTTCGGAAAGAAGAACCCGGTCTGCGCCTGCGGTGCGATAAGGAATATCTTCCGGTGGATACCAAAAACACGGCGTATCGAGCTGCGGCTCTCTTCCTGGAATACTGCGGCTTGGCCGGGAAGGGCGTGGAGGTCGGGCTGAACAAGTCCATTCCTACCAGAGCGGGGCTTGGAGGCGGCAGCGCCGACGCCGCTGCCGTACTGTGGGGCCTCGACCGGCTGTTTGAAACCGGGCTGGGGTTTTCGAAACTGATAGAGCTCGGTTCCCGGGTGGGGGCCGACGTGCCCTTCTGCGTCCACGGAGGGACCTGCCGCTGTACGGGAGTGGGGGAGATCGTGGAGCCTGTGTCTCCCATGCCCCCCTGCTTTTTGGTGCTTTGCAAGCCTCCGGCGGGCATGAGCACCCCCAGGGCTTACGCGCGGGTAGACCGTTTTCCCCTTTCCCGGGTCCAGGCTACCCCAAAAATGCTGGAGGCCCTGAACGCCGGGGACCTGCGGCAGATCGGCCGGCGGCTCTCCAACCGCTTTGATGAAACCATGCGGCTGATGCAGGTGAAGCGCATCGAAAAGATCATGCTTTCCATGGGAGCCTTTGGTTCCATGATGACGGGCAGCGGCTCCGCCGTATATGGCGTTTTTGACGGGGAGGAAAAGGCGGAAAACTGCGCTGCCATCCTTAAAAGCCACGGACAGGTGTTTCTGGCAAGACCCATCGCGGACTGCTGGGGGGAAGGATCATGACAGATAGGGAAACGCTGCAGGCAGTCCCCTCGTTGCTGCTTCAATGGTACGACGGCTGCGCCAGGGCGCTGCCCTGGCGGGAGGATCCTACGCCCTATCGGGTCTGGGTCTCAGAGATCATGCTTCAGCAGACACGAGTGGAAGCTGTGAAGCCTTATTATCAGCGGTTCCTGGCGGCGCTTCCCACCGTAGCCGACCTGGCCGCCGCCCAGGAGGACCGGCTTTTAAAGCTCTGGGAGGGTCTGGGCTACTACAACCGGGTGCGGAATCTGCAAAAAGGGGCCAAAGAGGTGATGAGCCGCTTTGGCGGCAGCATTCCGGCTTCCTTTGAAGAGCTTCGTTCTCTGCCGGGCGTTGGGGATTATACCGCCGGGGCCATCGCTTCCATCGCCTTCGGGCTGCCTGTTCCGGCGGTGGACGGGAATGTGCTGCGGGTCATGGCCCGGCTGCTGGCCCGCCGGGACGATATTCTGGATCCCGCCGTGAAAAAGACCTGGTCGGGGGAAATTGCCCAGATCATTCCAAAGGACCGGGCGGGGGACTTCAACCAGTCTTTGATGGAGCTTGGGGCTTTGGTCTGCCTGCCGGGCGGAACGCCTAAATGCGCGGACTGTCCCTTGCAGTCCGTCTGCCGGGCCCGCGCTCTGAGCATAGAGGAAGAACTGCCGGTAAAGGCGGCGAAAAAGCCCAGAAAAGCGGAGGAACGCACAGTTTTCCTGCTGACCAGCGGGGGAAAGCTGGCCTTGCGCCGCCGCCCGGAAAAGGGCCTTTTGGCCGGACTGTGGGAGCTGCCCAACCTTCCGGGAAATCTGAGCCGGGAGGAAGCGAGAGAAGCCTTGTTCAAGTGGGGGGCAGAGCTTTCCGATCTTGAAAAGCTTCCCGATTCCAGGCATATTTTTACCCATATCGAGTGGCGCATGACCGGCTGGGCCGGGGAAACGGCCCAATTAAGCCCTGAGTTTGTCTGGACCGCCGGGGAAGAACTTTGGCAGGAATACGCCCTCCCCTCCGCGTTTCGCGCCTATTTCCCCGAAATCAAAAAGAGAGTGGGATAGAGGCCTCGGAAGGGCAGGTAACAGCAGGAATGAAAAGGAGAGGAACCATATGAAATACACTATGGAATTGACTTTGGAACCGGCGAGGCATTTTCTGCATGTTTTAGGAAAAATAGAAGCAGCCGAGGGCGGCTGCTTCTATTTGAACGAGAGCTTTACTTTGCTGCGGGCCGAAAGCGGGGGAAGGAAAATCCCCTTTGTCATGGAGAAGGGAATGCCTCACCCGCCTTTTGACCAGGTTTCAAGGCCGGTTTTCTTTCACACGGAAAACAGGGAGGTCGAATTTGAATATGAAGGGTATCTTCCGGGAGCGATCGCGGGGGTGAACCAGATCAGCAGGGACGAGGTAGAACTCGCCAGCTATTCCGGGTGGTATCCAAAGCCGGAAAATCCCGACATCGTGTTTGATTTCGAGATAAAGCTCAGCCTGCCGGAGGGGTACGAGATCGCTTCTAACGGCCGCTGTCTGCCGGACGGACGGATCGTTTCCGCCGCCCCGGATTTTGACATTGCTGTTTTCGCTTCCCCCATTTTAAAGCGGTTCACCTGCGAGGAAGAGCAGGCGAAGATCAGCTTCCTTTGCCCGGCCGATATGCTTCCGCAAATGGAACGGCGGGCGAAGGAGATCCTTTGGGCGAATCGATTTTTTGCCGAAAAGTTCGGCGGCCTTTCCAACCAAGCGGATAAGGTAGAGCTTGTAAGTGTCTTTCGGCCCAGCGGCGGCTGGGGGTACAAAAGGGGAAACGCCAGCTTCGTTTCGGCGGACTGGGGCAGAAAAGAGCAGCGGTATCAGGGAGATTTTCACGAGCTGGCCCATGGCTGGTGGAGTATCGCCAGTGTGCAGACAAACGACTGGATCAACGAAGGGGGAGCGGAATTTTCCGCCTTTTCCGCTGCCAGGGCGCTATATGGAGAAGCATATGCGGAGCAGCGAGTGGAGGAGTACCTGAAGGAAATCAGGGAATCCGGCGGGAAGACCTCCATCGTGGATACGGGTCCCGATTCTCCGGAGCGGTATGTCAATCATTATTATAGGACCACTGTGATGTACCTCCGCGCCCAGGAGCGGTTCGGTGCAGAAAGAGTATTCGGCCTGCTGAAAAAGGTGTTCCAGACCTACCAGAACACCAGAAATGCGGATACGGCCGGTTTCCTTTCCCTTTGCGACAGCGACATGCGGCCCTTTTTTGAGAGGTATCTTTTTGCGAAAAACTGGGAGCAGGAAGTGCGGGATCCTTCTGCTTGAGCCGGCGGTTGAGATCGCTGCAGAACGCATAAAATGGACTTATTCCAAGGGGCTGTTGCAGAATGCAACAGCCCCTTGTGCAGGACTCAATTCTGGTCGTGGAAGCGGTGTTTTCCATGACCGTTTCCATTTCCCCGGCCATTCCCTTGGCCATTGCCATTCCCCTGGCCGCTGCCGTTTCCCTGACCATTGCCATTTCCCTGGCCGCTGCCGTTCCCTTGGTTGTTGCAGCTGCTGGAACTTTGAGGCGCCCCGGCTGCGGTCTGCGGCAGCTGGGAGCTGTTTCCTCCGTTCTGTTCCGAGCTTTCCCTTTCGGCCGACAGGCGGGCGATCAATTCTCGGATTTCTTTCATTGTCATGCCCTGCACCGCTTCGGGCTGCAGGTCCGGATCAAGTTCTTGTGCCTCTAAAAACGCCCGGTATTTTCCGCAGGAAAGCCCCGCCTCATGGGCGGATGCCACTTCCTCCGGCTGGGCGGCGTGGCAGCAGGTGTTTTCCCTTCCCGCCGTGCAGGTCTCAACGCCTGAAAGTATCTGAGCAGAGCGGTCCTCGTCAGGACCCGTGACGGTGATTTCCATCAGTTCACCGCGGGCCAGCAGGTTCTCAATTTTATCGCTGTTCAAGATCAGCTCCACGGCGTCGGCATAATTCTTGAATCGAATTTTAAGCGTTTCTGTCAGCTTTCGGCCGTCCTCGTTGAAGCCAGTCACGGAGACCACCCGGTCGAACCGGTTCACGCCCAGTTCCACGGACGGATTGATATCGATGCTGATGGTCGCGGTTGGGGTGAGATAGAACCAGCTGCCTCCCAGCAGCAGAAGCAGAAGGCAGGCGGCGCATGCGGCCAGGGCAAAGCCCCGGCGCTTTTTTTTCGCCTTGCCGGTATATCCCCGCGTTTTTTCTGCGAGGAAAGCCCTGGTGCTGTCTTTCAGTTCTTCTTCTGCCCGTATCTGGCTGAAGGCCGCTTTCAGTTTGGTATCCATCATTCGTCGCCTCCCAGCTTTTCCCGGAGCAGCTGCCTGGAACGGGTCAGGAGCGTGTACACGGTGTTTACGTTTTTATGCAGGATCCGGCCGATCTGCGGGGCGGTATAATCCTCAAAATAGTGGAGGTAGACCACTTCCCTGTATTTCTGAGGAAGGGAAAGCACCGCGTCCAGCACGTCCCGATGATCTGGCGGCAGGGCCTCCGGCTGTTCTGCGATCTCGTCCAGCGATACGGTGCGGCTGTGAAAAAAGCTTTTCAGCAGGTCCTTGCAGGCATTGCAGGTGACCCGGATCAACCAAGCCTTTTCATGCTCCTCACTTTCAAAGGAAGCAGGTCTGAGGGCATACTTCAAAAAGACCGTTTGAAATATGTCCTCAGTATCGGCGTAGTTTTTCAAATGTACCATACAGAGCCGCCGGACCATGTCCGCATATCGTTCGATGGCTCTGTTTACCTCCTGCTCGCTCCGCATAACCTGTCCCTTTATTTTATCTGCCGTGTCTGCCGCCCCGGCAGCCATTTCCTCTGCCCTGACCGGCTCCGTTCCCACAGTGCCGGCCGTAGTTGTCGCATATGCCGTCACCGTCCGCGTCGACGAAAGCGCTGCCCTGACCGGCTCCGTTCCCACAGTGTCGGCCGTAGTTGTCGCATATGCCGTCACCGTCCGCGTCGACGAAAGCGCTGCCCTGACCGGCTCCATTTCCACAGTGCTGACCGTAATTGTCGCATATGCCGTCACCGTCCGCGTCGACGAAAGCGCCGCCCTGGCCGGCTCCATTTCCACAGTGCTGACCGTGATTGTCGCATACGCCGTCACCGTTCGCGTCGATAAAAAACCTGCCCCGGCCGGCGTTGACTATACCGCCTTTGCAATACGCGCCGTAATTGTCGCATACGCCGTCGCCGTTTACATCGATGAAAGCTCCGCCCTGTCCGGCTCTCGGGCCCGCTGCCAGCGCGCCGGTGGTGCCGATCGACAGGGTCAGCAGGGCTGCTGTCAGGCCCGCCAGAATTTTTTTCATACAGATTCCCTCTTTCACAATTTTTTGACAGCCGTTTCCGGCTTTCTAAACCCAATACGCGCGAAAAGGAAAAATCCATTCAAACTTTTCAAAAAATTTGGAAACTCTGCGAAACCGGACCTTAAACGGGAAAGATCAGGCTGCAAATTACGCCGGTCATAACTGCAGCGACATACAAAACGCCCATGAGCGCAAAATTTTCCTTTGGACGGCGGTTTACCTTGAACAGCACAGCCAGGCCCAGTCCGGCCCCGGTGCACAGCCCGGCCACCGCCGAGCCGAAGGACAGAGAGCCCGTCAGATACAGCTCCGTAAGGACCACGGAGGCGGCGCAGTTTGGAATAAAGCCGATGAGAGCGGCCAGCAGGGGCTGGAGCACGCTGCCGGAAAGGAGCAGCCGGGAGATGGCTTCCTCTCCCACAAAGGAGATGGCAAAGCCCAGAGCCAGATTGACAAGCAGCAGGAAAAGGGCGATTTTCACCGTGTGGTGCAGGGCTGCCTTGAAAACGCCCTCATGCTCACAGTCGCAGTCCTCGCAGAGGTCGTGAAAGGGCTCTCCCTGCTTAAGGCGCAGGAACCGGCGGCATATCAGATCCGTCAGCAGGCCGAACACCGCGGCGGCGATGAGCTTTACTCCCAGCAGGCGCAGCAGATCCGGCATGGCCTGGGGGCGGGACAGCAGAATGGGAAGGGCTTCGTCGCTGGTGGCAAGAAAGACGGCCAGCAGGGTGCCAGGGGAAATCAGCCGGCCGGCGTAAAAGTTCGCCGCGGCCACGGAAAATCCACATTGGGGCACACAGCCAAGCACCGCGCCGCCCAGAGGGCCAAGGGGTCCAAGCCCGGAAAGGGCGGAGGTAAGTTTCTCACCGGCCCTGTGTTCCAGCAGCTCGATGAGCAGGTACGCTCCGAACAGAAAAGGCAGGGCTTTCAGGGTATCCAGTACCGCGTCCAGAAGAATGTCAAGCATGGCTGTTCCTTTCCCTCAGAAAAATGTTTAGACAACTAAAAATAATTATACCACACCTGCGGTGGGCAAACGGGCCCCGCTTCGCTCAGACTCGCAAATGAACGACCCGACCACAGCTTTGCGATTATTACATCACACCTGCGGTGGGCACACGAGAATCGGCCTTGCTGAAACTCACAAATGAACGGCCCGACCGCAGCTTTGAAGCTATTATACCTCACCTGCGGTGGGCAAACGGGATCCCGCTTCACTCAGACCCGCAAATGAACGGCCCGACCGCGGCTTTGCGGCTATTATACCATAAGTAGTGACCGAACAAACCGGGACGTTTCGTGGTTCAGCGCCAGCTGAATGCCGGTCGTTGTTTGACCGGCAAACGAAACTCCCTAATAATCGCTTTGCGATTATTATACCATAGTTGTCAATCTGAATATTCCGGACAATTCCGCCCCATACTCTCTGCGAGACTAAAAAAGGAAGGTCCTCTACATATGAGAAATATTGAAGAACGAACGAAACGAACACTGGCGCGGGCCCTTACCTGCGGATTTATATTGGCTGCAACGGTGACTATGTTTCCTTTTGCAGCTTCCTGCGCGGAGCTGCCGGAAAACGTGGTGCGGCTCCATGTGGTGGCAAATTCGGATTCCAGCAGGGACCAGGCGGTGAAGCTGAAGGTGAGGGACGCGGTTTTACAGGAGGCCGCCAAATGGTATGAAAACGCGGGCACCATGGAGGAAGCAAGCGCCTTGCTGTGCGTGCATTTGGAGTCCATTCGGCAGGCGGCGGACCGAGTTCTCCTGGAAAATGGATTTTCAGAGACGGCAAAGGTGCAGATGACGGATCAGTATTTTCCCACCCGCGACTATGAAGATTTCAGCTTTCCTGCCGGGAAATACAGGACCCTCCGTGTGACCATCGGAAAGGGGAAAGGAAAAAACTGGTGGTGCGTGGTGTTTCCCGCCCTGTGTCTACCTGCGGCGGAGGAAGGCTGTGGAGACGCCTTTGAACTCCTGCCGGAAAGCCAGCGGGACGTGGTGGAAAACCCCGAAAAATACCGGGTGAAATTCAAGGCGGTGGAGCTCTACGAAGAGCTGAGAAAATGGCTGAACGGACAGCGGTAATTTCAGCAGGGACCGGACAACTGCCGGTCCCTCTTTTTTTGTCTTTCCTTGTGCTTTCCCGCGGTTTATTATATAATGCTTTCATAACGTGCATTTACGGGGAAATGGGGGAAAAGCTTTGCTGCGATTCATTCTGGGCCGGGCGGGAAGCGGGAAAACCGAATATCTGCGAAGAATGCTGGCGGAGAAAAGCCGCGGCGGAGAAACCGATCTTGTAATGCTTGTGCCGGAGCAGTATTCCTTTGAGACGGAGAAGGCCATGCTTGAGCTTTGCGGTCCGGAGCGCGCCAATGCCGTTGGAGTCTACAGCTTCACCCGCCTGGCGGAGGCCGTGTTCCGCAAAGAAGGCGGCGCGGCGGGAAGGAGGCTGAGCGACGGGGGCAGGCGCATTCTCATGTCTTCCGCGCTGGCCGCCTGCGAGGATCAGCTGGAAATTTATCGGAACGCCGCTAAAAACGGCAGGGTGACGGACCTGATGCTGACGGCGGTCAACGAAATGAAAATGTGCGGCATCACGCCGGAGCAGCTTTCCGAGACAGCAGCCAGGCTGAACGGCAGGGGACTGGGAAAGAAACTTTCGGAGATCGCCCTGCTGTACGGCGCCTTTGAGGCGCTGGTGACGGCCTCTTATCTGGATTCCCGGGACGATCTGACCCGGCTTGCCGAGGCCCTGGAAACCAGTGAGTTTTTCCGGGACGCCACGGTGGCGGTGGATTCCTTCGAAGGCTTCACCGTGCAGGAAACGGCGGTGCTGGCCCAGATCATGCGCCGTGCCGAAACGGTGGAAATCGCTCTTTGCACCGATGGAAGGGATCAGAGCGGAACAGGGCTTTTCGCGTTGGTAGAGCGCACCCGCGGCAGGCTGAGCCGGGTGGCGGAGGAAAACGGTGTGACCGTGGCTCCGCCCGTGCTGCTGACCTCCGCGCCCCGATTCAAAAACGAAAACCTGAAACTGGTGGAAGCCCAGCTTTTCTGTGCGGAAGAAAGCCTTACTTCGCCGGATCACGAGGGCGTCGAAATATTTGAAGCCCGGGATACCTATGAGGAAGCGGAGTTTGTAGCCGCCACCATTCGCCGTCTGACGGAGGAAAAGGGCTGGCGCTACCGGGATTTTTCCATCATCTGCCGGAGCCCGGAGCACTATTACGGCTGCCTTGATGTGGCCCTGAAAAAGCGGGACATCCCCTGCTTTGTGTCGGAGCCCGTCCGGGTGGACGCGGAGCCCGTCATGCGGTTCGTGCTGGGAGCTTTCGAGGCAGTCCAGTCCGGATTTTCCACCGGCGACCTGCTGGAAATGCTGAAAACCGGGATTTCCGGGTTCACTGCGGAGGAAATTTCCGCGCTTGAAAATTACGCTTTCCTGTGGAAGCTGGAAGGCTCCGGCTGGAAGGAGGAGTTCGTCCGGCACCCAAGAGGGTTCGGGCAGGAGACGATGGAAGCGGACAAAGCGGAGCTTTCCCGCCTGAACGGGTTGAGAAAGCGGCTGATCCTTCCTCTGATCCGCTTTGCCGCCGCTACCCAGGACGCTTCCGGAGCAGCGGTTTCCCAGGCGGTATACGACCTTCTGTCGGAATTTGGCATGGAAAAGACCCTTCCCGCGTACTGCCGCGCTTTGGAGCAGGCGGGGGAGGACGGCCTTGCCGCCAGGCAGCTCCGGGTGTGGGACCTGCTTATGGAGCTGCTGGATCAGCTTCACAGTATCCTGGGGGAGAAAAAGATAGCAAGAGAGCGGTTTTACAGCCTTCTGCGGGAGGTGGTCTCCGCAGAGGACGTTTCGGAAATTCCCCAAACGGTGGACGAGGTGATCTTCGGTACGGCGGAGCAGGTGCGTCAGTCCTCCCCCAGGGCGGCGTTTCTCATCGGCGCCTCCCAGGGGGATTTCCCGCTGGCTCCCAAGTCCTCCGGCGTTTTTTCCGATGTGGAGCGCCGGGAGCTGATCGCCCTCGATCTGCCGCTGGGCGACCCTTTGGAGCAGAAGACCGTGGAGGAGCGGTACCTGGCCTATTCCGTGGCCTGCGCTCCCTCTGAAATGCTGTATCTCTGCTGGCCGCGAAGCGCCGGGGGAGAGGACAAGGAGCCGGGGGAGCTGGTGTCCGCCGTGGAGGAGATTTTTCCGAAGCTGGAGCCTCTGCGCGATTTGCCCGACGCATATTTTGCCAATTCCCGGGAGGCCGCCTTTTCTCGTATGGCCGCCCGGTTCACGGAGAATACGGGGGAAGCGGCGGCGCTGAAAAAACTGTTTTTGGAAGACGGGGAATACCGGGGCAGAATGGACGCGCTGGAACGGGCGGCGGGTCAGAAAGCCGCCCGGATCGAGGATCCGGCGCTTGCCCGGCGGATTTTTGGGGAAAACATGTTCCTTTCGCCCACCCAGATCGAGACCTTTCACAGCTGCCCTTTCAAATACTTCTGCAGGTACGGATTAAGGGCCAAGGAGCGCCGCCCGGCCGAAGTGGACGTCATGCAGTACGGCACCCTGATGCATTATCTCTTTGAGCGCGTCTTCCGGGAGGACTCCGAGGCTCTGAGAAAAGGCCCGGAGGAAGCGCTGCTGGAACGGGTGCGTCAGCTGATCCTCGACTATGCGGAGGAAAGCATGGGCGGCTTCCAGCTTTTGAGCAGCCGGGAAAAATACCGGCTGGAAAGAATGGCCCTGTCCGCCTGCAAGCTGATCCGCCATGTGCAGCGGGAGCTGGACCAGAGCAGCTTCCGGCCTAAATACTTCGAGCTTGGTCTGGGGGAAGACAGGGAATATCCGCCGCTGCGGATCGAGGACGGCGAGGGCGGCGTCATCACTGTGGGAGGCACCATCGACCGGGCGGACGTGGCCGTGATGGAGGACGGCCAGGCCTATGTCAGAGTGATCGACTACAAAACGGGGAATAAAGATTTTAAGCTGGCGGACGTGTTGTACGGTCTGAATATGCAGATGCTGGTGTATCTGGCGGCGCTGGTGGAAAACGGGCAGGAGTTCCCGGCGGGCATTCTGTACATGCCCGCGGCGGAGCCGTCCGTTACCGCGGACCGTGGTGCGGACGAGCAGGAGATACAGGAGGAAGCCGACAAAAAGCTGCGCATGCGCGGCGTGGTGCTCAATAAGGACGAGATCATTCGGGCCATGGAAGCCGGGGCCAAGGGAAAGTTCATTCCCGCCTCTCTGAACAGGGACGGCACTGTGAAAAAGACAAGTTCCGTGCTGGACGAGCAGTCTCTTCTTGAGGTGCTGGACTATTCCAGGCGGCTCATCGCCGCCATGGGCCGGGAACTGAAGCGGGGCTGCGTAGAGGCTTCTCCGGCCATGGTCAACGAAAATTCCTGCCGGTTCTGCCCCTATGGGGCGGTATGCGGCCGGGAATACGGGGAAAAGGACGTTGTGCGGGACAATTCGTCTCCCGCCGAAGTGCTGGAAAAAATGAAAGAAAAGATGGAAAACGGACAGACGGGACGGAAAGGAGAATGATCGCGCAATGGCGGATATGAATTGGACGGAAAGCCAGTGGAGCGCCATTTCCGCCCGGGAGGGCACAGTGCTGGTGGCGGCTGCGGCGGGCTCCGGGAAAACGGCGGTGCTGGTGCAGCGGGCGGTGGAACGGCTGTGTGACCGGACGAATCCCACCCCGGCTGACAGGCTGCTCATCGTCACTTTTACAAAGGCGGCCGCCGCGGAAATGCGGGCAAGGCTGGAGAAGCGCCTGTCCGATCTGCTCCGGCAGGATCCGGGAAATTCCCTGCTGCGGCGGCAGAGCCTGCTACTTTCCCAGGCCCACATCGGCACGGTAGACAGCTTCTGCGCCGAAATGGTGCGGGAATTTTTCCATCTGCTGGACCTCTCTCCGGACTTTAAGATCATGTCGGACAAGCAGGAGGAGGAATTGACCGTCCAGGCTTTGAACGAGGCGGTCTCAAGCGCTTTTGAGAAGGGCACGGTCACAGAGCTGGCAGACGCTTTCGCCAGCGAGCGGGATGACAGAAGGCTGATGGAAATGACGCTGAGCCTGTACCGGTTCATGCAGTCCCACCCCTTCCCGGAAAAATGGCTGCGGGAGAAAGTGGAGCTCTACTTCAAAGGAGATACCTCCCTGTGGGAAAACGTGATCCTGGAATATGTTCGGGAAACGGCGGAGCACTGCGCGGATCTGTGCGCGGCCGGGCTGCGGGAAGCCGCTCAGGACGGCGGCAGGGTCGGCGAGGTCTTCCGTGAAGTTCTGCCGTTGGACCGCGCCCAGCTTTTACGGCTTGCAAAGCTGGCGGAGGCAGGCGACTGGGACGGGGCCTTCGCTTTTCTGCCCGCCCTGTCCTGGCAGAAGCAGGGGGGCGTGAAGTCTGATGAAAAGGACGAACTTTTCCAGCGCTTGGACGCCCTTCGCAAGGAAGTGAAGAACGCGGTAAAGGACCTGGGAAAATACCTGTCCGGTACCAGAAAGCAGTGCGGGGAGGAGCTGCGCGCCGCCGGCCCCCTGGTGGAAGCGCTCATGAACCTGACGCTGGATTTTTCCGACCGGTATGGCAAAAAGAAGCGGGAGCGGAATTTTCTCGATTACAGCGACCTGGAGCATTTTGCCATCGAGCTGTTTCTGACGCCGGAGGGCGAACGGACCGAAACGACAAAGGAGGTTTCCGGACGGTTCGATGAGATCATGATCGACGAATTTCAGGACATCAACGAGGTGCAGGATTCCCTGTTCCGGGCGGTGTCAAGAAATTCGGAAAACCTTTTTATGGTGGGGGACGTAAAACAGAGCATTTACGGCTTCCGGCGGGCCATGCCGGAAATTTTCCTGTCCCGCCGGTCCTCGTTTCAAAAATATGACAGACGGGCAAACAGATATCCCGCCTACCTGGCGCTGGATCAGAATTTCCGTTCCCGCGTTGAAGTGACGGACACAGTGAATTTTGTCTTTTCCCGCCTGATGTCCCATGCGGCAGGGGGAATCGACTACACCGGGGAGGAACGGCTCGTCTGCGGGGCGGAGTATCCGGAAAAGCCCGGCTGCGAAACGGAAGTAGTTTTCCTGTCCCGCCCATCCGGGGTCCCGGCCGAGACAGCGGAGGCCCAGTGGATCGGAAACAGGATCCGGGCAATGATCGGTTCCGGCTTTACCGTGACGGACCGGGGCCGGGAACGGCCTGCGAACTATGGGGACTTTTGCATTCTGCTTCGCAGCGCCAATAAATACGCCCATTCCTACGCGCAGGAGCTGCAAAAGCAGGGGATACCGGCCCGGGCCTCCATCACAGGGGGATTTTTCGCCGCCGCCGAAACTGCCGTCATGCTC
This sequence comes from uncultured Acutalibacter sp., assembly GCA_964642055.1. Lineage (GTDB taxonomy): Bacteria > Bacillota > Clostridia > Oscillospirales > Acutalibacteraceae > Acutalibacter. The sequence continues at coordinate 14,687 of CAZXLM010000021.1, forward strand.
TCTTTCCTGCGGGTCATTGACAATCCCAATCAGGACATTCCCCTTCTGGCTGTGCTCATGAGCCCCGTCTACGGTTTTTCCGCCGACGATGCGGCCCGGCTCCGGGCAGGGGACAGAACTGTTTCCGTGTATGTGTCCCTGACCCGGGCGGCGAAAACGGAGGAGCGCTGCGCCAGGGTGATACGGGAGATCGAGCAATACCGGAATATCGCCGCCACCATGTCCTCAGACGGGTTTTTGACGTTTCTCTACGAAAAGACGGGGTACCCGGATATGGCGCTGGCCATGGAAAACGGCGCGGACCGTATCCAGAATCTGCGGCTGCTGCAGGCCTACGCGAGAGAGTATGAAAGCTCCGGCTATCACGGGATATCCGGTTTTGTCCGGTTCCTGGACCGCCTTGCCCGGAACGATTCCGATCTGCAGGCGGCGGAGGCCCCGCCGGACCGGCGGAACGCGGTGTCCGTCATGAGTATTCACAAGTCAAAAGGGTTGGAATTTCCCGTCTGCATCGTGGCCGGCTGCGGGAGGAATTTTGTCTCCGACCAGCGAGCGGAGGTCCTGCTGCACCCGGAGCTGGGGCTGGGCGTGAAATTGAAGGATCCAAAGCGCTCCGTCCGGTTCACCACCACTGTCAGGGAGGCCATCGCTCTGGAAACTGCCCGCTCCTCCGCCTCGGAGGAGCTTCGGGTGCTGTATGTGGCCATGACCCGGGCCCGGGAGAAGCTTTTGCTCATCGGCTCCGGGGAGCATGTGGAAAGGGACCTGGAAAAGCGGGCCTTGGAGATAACCGGGCAGAGCATTTCTCCCTATGTGGTCCGCCGGGCGAAAAACGCCCTTCAGTGGCTCATGCTCTGCGCCCTGTGCCATCCGGACGGAGAAAAGCTGCGGGCAGAAGCGGGCTGCGATGCACAGGCTGTCTGCCGGGAGGACTACACGCCTTGGAAGATCATTCTGGCCCAATATGAACAGCCGGAGCAGGCAAACGCTTCAATGGAGGAACAGCAGGAGCGGGCGGCTCCTGACCCGGTGCTGTACGAAAAACTGAAAAAGCAGATCGCCTATGTCTATCCCTTTGAAAACGCTTTGGGCATTCCCGCTAAGGTGGCGGCCTCCAAGCTGGCAGCGGAGCAGCGGGGCGGCAGGGAGATCGTTCTTTCCCGGCCTGCGTGGATGGGCGAAAAGGGTATGACTCCCGCCGAGCGGGGCACAGCTCTTCACGAATTTATGGAGTTTGCGGATTTTCAAGCGGCTGCCCGGGACCCGCAAATGGAGCTGCGCCGTTTGGTGAACGGAGCGTACCTGACCCCGGAGCAGGCGGAGGCGGTGGACCTGCAAAGGGTAAAAGCCTTCCTGGAGGGCCCTTTGGGGAAACGGGTGCTTTCTTCTCCCCAGGTGGAGCGGGAGCGGCGGTTTACCGCGGTGATCCCGGCGTCCCTGGCGGAGCCGGACCGGGTCGGGACAGAGGACGAGACCGTCATTTTGCAGGGAGCTGTGGACTGCACCTTTACAGAGAATGGAAGGCTCCATGTGGTGGATTTTAAAACAGACCGGGTGAAGGACGCGGAGGAGCTCTGGAACCTGTATGCCCCTCAGATACGGCTGTATGCCGCCGCCATGGAGGAGATCACCGGCATGAAGGTGGGAGAGCTGATTTTCTATTCCACTCATTTGAATCTGGCTTCCGGGAAAAGCTACGACAGCGTAAGGTCTGCACTGGACCGGGAAAACAGCCGCTGAGCTTTTCCTGCGTCCTCCCGGCAAAAAAGTCCTTGACAATTCCCTCTTTGGAGGGTATAATCATCTACGGTAAAACAAAGCTGAGGAAGTTTTAAGCTTCACGAAGGCTGTAAGTTTTGGGGAAGTTATAACTTTTGAAAAAAGTTATAACTTCGAGAAAGCTTTTCAGCTTCGCAGAAGCAGGAAAGCTTTTTTCACACCCGTGCGGTTCTGTCCGCCACAGGTCAATATCGCGGCAGGGATCCGTCGCCGGGAACTCTTTGGAGGGCCCGTTGAAACGGCGCGGCGGTCTCCATGTTACGGATTGATTGCGGACAGAGGTTTTCTGTCCGCTTTTTTGCGGCGGTTTTCCGGGCGCCTTTGTTTTGGCCGGAGATTTGAGGAAATTCTGATGGAGGTGCTTACCGATTAGCAGCAAGGATAGCAGCAAGGAATTGCAAATCAACGAACAGATTCGGGATAAGGAGGTCCGCGTTGTGGACTCCGACGGCACGCAGCTGGGCATTATGCCCCTGAAGCAGGCCTTGGAGCAGGCGGAGCAGAGAAATCTCGACCTGGTAAAAATCGCGCCTCAGGCAAAGCCGCCGGTGTGCAAGATCATCGATTACGGCAAGTACCGTTTCGAGCAGTCGAAGCGGGAGAAGGAGCAGCGGAAAAACCAGCGGATCGTTGAGATCAAGGAAGTTCGTCTTTCTCTCAATATTGACACCCACGATTTTGAGACGAAGAAGAATCACGCTGTCCGTTTCATTTCCGAAGGGAACAAGGTGAAGGCTTCCATCCGTTTTCGCGGAAGGGAAATGGGCCACCCGGAACTTGGGCAGGAGATCATGCGCCGCTTTGCCGACGCGATGAGCGAGGTTGCCAATGTGGAAAAGCCTCCCAAGCTGGAAGGCCGCACCATGCTGATGTTCCTTGCGCCCAAGCCAGTTAAATAATGTAAAATATTCAAGGAGGACTGCAAAATGCCGAAACTGAAAACACACAGCGGCGCTAAAAAGCGCTTCAAGCTTTCCAAGAATGGAAAAGTGATCCGCGCCCATGCCTATATGACCCATCTGTGCAACGGACACGGAAAGACCCCGAAGACCAAGCGTCACGCCCGGGGCACCACGGTGACCGACAAGACCAACACGGCCGCCGTGAAGCGCATGATGCCCTATAAATAAGCGGGGCTCTTTAAAAACTTTACTTTTTGGAAACGAGAAAGGATGACAATAAATGGCTAGAGTGAAAGGCGCCATGATGACGCGCAAAAGAAGGAAAAAGGTTTTAAAGCTTGCCAAGGGCTATTGGGGCTCCAAGAGCCGCCACTTTAAAATGGCCAAACAGGCCGTTATGAAGTCCGGCAATTACGCGTACATTGGCCGTAAGCAGCGCAAGCGCGATTTTCGCCGCCTGTGGATCACCAGAATTTCCGCCGCCTGCAAGATGAACGGCATGAACTACTCCACCTTTATGAACGGTCTGAAAAAGGCCGGCGTAACGCTGAACCGGAAAATGCTTTCCGAGATCGCCATTGCCGATCCGGCCGCGTTCACCGCTCTGGTGGAAAAGGCCAAAGCGGCCCTCTAATAAGCTGGAACTACGCCTGAGGCATCTGCCTTGGGCGTTCCGTTTTCTAAGGTGCGCGAAAAGGAAAGCCTTTTCGCCTGAAACCGGGAGGAAAGACCATGGACGTTCAGAAGATCACCAGCAGACGGAACCCCCTGATTCGCCGGGCGGCCGCCCTGGGCCGGGACCCGTCAAAGCGCCGGGAAGAGAGGCTCTTTCTCTGCGAGGGGGCCCGCCTGTGCCGGGACGCCGCTTTGTCCGGGGTATCCATTGAAGCCTGCTTTTACACTGCCCGCGCCCGGGAGCGATACGCCGCTTATCTGGAACCAGTGCTCAGGGTCTGCGGGGAAAACTGCTTGGTGGAGGAATCTGTGGCGGAGCTCCTTTCCGACACCAGAAGTCCTCAGGGGGTGTTCTGCGTGTGCGGCTGGCCGGGAAACCTTTCCGGCGGCGTCATTGGCTTTGCCCCCAAACGTTCCTGTTTGGTACTGGAAAATTTACAGGATCCCGGCAACCTTGGGACCGTCTTGCGAACCGCTGAGGCTTTGGGGCTTTCCCAAGTCTTTCTTTTGGGAGAACACTGCGATCCCCTGTCCCCCAAAGTCCTGCGGGCTTCCATGGGAGCCGTGTTCCGGCTGTCCCTGAGCCTGGAAAGCTCCCCGGAAGCGCTTCAAAAGCTGCTTCTCCGATATGGATACCGGCTTCATGCCGCCGTGCCGGACAGCGCCGCACTGCCTGTAACGGGAATCGATTTTTCCCAGGGCCTGCACGCGGTTTTCGTGGGCAACGAGGGCGGTGGACTGACGGAGAAGGCCGTGGCTCTGTGCCACGACCGGATCACCATTCCCATGGGAGGCAGGGCGGAATCCCTGAATGCTTCCGCCGCCGCCACTATTCTTTTGTGGGAAATGCAGCGGAACGCTGCGGAAGGATCCGGAAGCGAGAAGGGAAGTGCCGGAAATGGATAGGCGCGCCTATTGGGTTTGGCTGCAGCAGGCTTTCGGGCCGGGCAGCAGAAAGCCTGCGAGACTCGCTTCCCAGTATGCGGGCGGGGTGCAGGAATTTTGTCAGGGCGGGCCAAAGCTCTGGAATTCCCGGCGGGATCTGACAGACCGGGAGGCCGCAGCGCTTCGAGACTTTTCCGTTTCCCAGGCGGAGGCCCGGCTGGAGTACGCCCAAAAGGTGGGCTGGACGGTGCTGACGCCGGATTGTGAGGGGTACCCGGAGCTTTTGAAGAATATTTCCGATCCTCCTGCGGCATTGTATATAAAAGGAAAACTGCCGGACTTAGACCGTACGCTTTCCATCGGCATAGCCGGTTCCCGGGACGCAAAGCCCTTCTGTTTGGACGCGGCCAGGAAAATAGGCTATCAGCTGGCCGCCGGAGGCACGTGCGTGGTGTCCGGCGGCGCTGTGGGCATAGATGCCGCGGCTCTTACCGGTGCTCTGGGTATTCCCGGTTCCGTGCCGGTCAGCGTTCTGCCAGTTTCTCTTGACAGCACTTATATCGCCAAAAACGCCAAGCTTCGGGCAATGATCTTCTCCCACGGCGGGGCGCTGGTGTCGGAGCACTTTTCCCTCAACCGTCCTGAGCGAGGCGATTTTCCGGTGCGCAACCGTCTTGTTACCGGCCTGAGCCGAGGTATCCTGCTGATCCAGGCCGCCCGGAGAAGCGGCACCATGATCTATGCTTCCCACGCTGCCGATCAGAACCGGGACGTATTCGTCTATCCCGGCCCGGAGGATTCCTCAGAATTTGCCGGAAGCCGCGATCTGATCGAGGACGGGGCAAAGGTGGTGGCCTGTGGGGAGGATATCCTGACAGAGTACGGGGAAAGGCCTCCCGCAAGGCCGGGGCCCAGGTTTCCGGAGCTTTTCAGCGAGCTGTCCTTTCAGAGTGCGCAGGCGCCGCAAAGGGTGGCGGCCGTCGAAGGCTCAGGGCGGGCGCCTGTTCTGGACGATGTGGGTAAACGGGTCTCCCCGCAGGCTCTTCAGGTGTGGAAAGCCCTTGGACGGGACCCCATGTCCGTGGCCAGCCTCGCGGAGGCTACGGGGCTTCCCGCTTCCGTTTTGCTGGGGCTCCTGACGGAGCTGGAGCTGGAGGGACTGGCCGAATCCCTGCCGGGCAAGCGGTATATCCGCAGCGCATGAAGAGTTAATTTCTTTTAGAGAATTATATTTTCCGGCAAATATTGTAAGATGATACCGTTTACAGCTCTCGTGGAAACACGGCTTCGCGTTCCGCGAAAGAAAGGAAGAACCTGAGAATGTCGAAATTAGTGATAGTGGAGTCTCCGTCCAAAGCAAAGACCATTCAAAAATATCTGGGCAGCGGCTACAAGGTGATCGCGTCCATGGGCCATGTGCGCGATCTGCCCCAGGCCCGGCTCAGCGTGGACGTGAAGGACGATTTCAAGCCGAAATATACCATCATCAAGGGAAAGGAAAAGCTGGTCAAAGAGCTGAAGGAGGCGGCCGCCGAGTCTGACGGCGTTTTGCTTGCCACCGACCCGGATCGGGAGGGAGAGGCCATTTCCTGGCATCTGGCCTATATTCTGGATCTGGACGAAAACGCCCGGGATCGGGTGACCTTCAATGAGATCACCCGCACCGGTATCGAAGACGGCATGGCCCACCCCCGGGCCATCGATCTGGACCTTGTCAACGCCCAGCAGGCCCGGCGCATTCTGGACCGGCTGGTGGGTTACACCCTCAGCCCCTTCCTGGCAAAGACCGTCCGCCGGGGACTGTCAGCGGGCAGGGTGCAGTCCGTGGCCGTGCGCATGATCGTAGATCGGGAGGAGGAGATCAAGGCCTTTGTGCCCCAGGAGTATTGGAGCATCGATGCAAAGCTTACGGCGCCCCCTTCAAAGGCCGTGTTTGCAGCCGCCTTTTACGGAGATGAAAACGGGGAGATCCGCATTTCCTCCAAAGAGGAATCGGACCGGCTGTTCGCAGATCTGGAAAAGGAAGACTTTCTGGTGAGCACAGTGAAAAAAGGGAAGAAAAACCGCTCTCCCGCCCCGCCGTTTATCACCTCCACCTTGCAGCAGGAGGCTTCCCGGAAGCTGGGTTTCCAGGCCAGGCGTACCATGAAGGCCGCTCAGGAGCTTTACGAAGGCGTCGAGGTGCAGGGCCAGGGCTCTATGGGCCTTATCACCTATATGCGAACCGATTCCCTGCGAATTTCCGAAGACGCCATTCAGGCCGCTTCCGAGTATATCGAGGGCCGCTGGGGGAAAAAATATCTCCCCGCGAAGCCCCGGCATTTTAAGTCCCGCGCCAACGCCCAGGACGGGCACGAGGCGATCCGCCCCGCTTCCGTTTCCGTTACGCCAGAGATGGTGAAGGGCTCCCTGACAGGGGATCAGTACAAGCTCTATAAGCTGATCTGGGAGCGCTTTATCGCCTGCCAGATGGCTAACTGTGTTTTGAATACCACCCAGGCCACCATCACGGCCGGGAAATATCTGTTCAGGGCTTCCGGTTTCAACGTGGCCTTTGAAGGATTTACCGCCCTGTATGAGGAAAGCGCAGACGAAGAGGAAAAGGCCGGTAAGGACCTGCCTGCCCTGGAGGAGGGCATGAAGCTGAAGGTGAAGGACCTGAAGGGCAACCAGCACTTTACGCAGCCGCCGCCCCGGTACACGGAGGCTTCCCTCATCAAGACCCTGGAGGAAAACGGCATCGGCCGTCCCTCCACTTACGCAGCCACCATTTCCACCATTACTTCCCGGGAATATGTGGCCAGAGAGGGAAAGGCCTTCCGGCCCACGGAGCTGGGAGAGGTCATTACCAAGCTGATGAAAGAGCATTTCCCCGATATTGTCAATGTGAAGTTCACCGCCAAGGTGGAGGACGAGCTGGACGCTGTTCAGCGGGGCGAGGACCAATGGGTGGATACTCTGCACCGCTTCTACGACGGGTTTGATAAAACCGTGCAGAAGGCCAAAAAGGAAATGGACGGCGTCAAGATACACCTCAAGGAGGACGAGACAGACGAGATCTGCGAAAAGTGCGGCAGGCCTATGGTGATCAAAGTCGGCAGATACGGCAAGTTCATGGCCTGCTCCGGCTATCCGGAATGCAAGAACGTGAAGAAGATCATAAACGACACCGGCGCGGAATGCCCCAAGTGCGGCGGGAAGATCATTCAGAGGAAATCCAAGCGCGGCAGGGTGTTTTACGGCTGCAGCGAGTATCCCCGGTGCGATTTCGTTTCCTGGGATCCGCCAGCAAAGGAAAAATGCCCTGTCTGCGGCAAAACGCTGCTGCAAAAGCGGACCAGAGACAAGGCCCTTTACTGTGTGACGCCCGGCTGTACGTTCCAAGGAAAGAAGCCGGAGGACGCCGAATAATGGAGACTTGAAGCGAGGGGAGTGCTTATGGCGGAACGGATACAGGTGCTGGGCGCGGGCCTGGCGGGCTGCGAGGCGGCCTGGCAGATCGCGGGCCGGGGTATTCCCGTGACCCTGTACGAGATGAAGCCGAAAAAGTTTTCTCCCGCCCACAAAAGCGCCGGCTTCGCCGAGTTGATCTGTTCCAATTCCTTGAAGGCCGCGAGGATCGACAGCGCGGCGGGGCTTTTGAAGGCGGAAATGCGGCGGCTGGGTTCCCTGCTGACGGACTGTGCGGAAAGATCCAGGGTTCCCGCCGGCGGGGCTTTGGCCGTAGACAGAGAGGAATTTTCCGCCCTTGCCACCGCGGCTATAGAAAATCACCCGCTGATCGAAGTCCGTCGAGAGGAAGTTACGGAAATCCCGGAGGGCCCTGCCGTAATTGCCACCGGGCCCCTGACTTCACAGGCGCTTTCCGAAAAGATCCGGGGGCTGTGCGGCGGAAGCTTGAGCTTCTTCGACGCCGCCGCGCCCATCGTCACCAGAGAAAGCCTGGATATGAATCACTGCTTTCTGGCTTCCCGCTACGGCAGGGGCGATGACGATTATGTAAACTGCCCTATGAACAAAGACGAGTACGAGCGCTTCGTGGAGGCGCTGACCAGTGCTCAGCGGGCCCCCGTACACAGCTTTGACGCGGAAAAGCCGCAGGTATACGAGGGCTGTATGCCCGTTGAGGTGCTGGCTTCCCGGGGCCGCGACGCCCTGCGGTTCGGCCCCATGAAGCCTGTTGGCCTCATCGACCCGAAGACCGGCCGCCGCCCCTGGGCGGTTTTGCAGCTTAGAACAGAAAACCGGGGGAACACTCTGTATAACCTGGTGGGGTTTCAGACCAATCTGAAATTTGGGGAGCAGAAGCGGGTGTTCGGCATGATCCCGGGGCTTGCCGATGCGGAATTTGTGCGCTACGGCGTGATGCATCGCAACACATTCCTCAATTCTCCCCAAGTCTTAAACGCGGATTTTTCCTTCCGGGGCCGCAGAGACCTGTTCTTCGCCGGGCAGATCACCGGCGTGGAAGGGTATATGGAATCCGCCGCCTCCGGCATTTTGGCCGGGATCAACGTGGCCGCCGCAGTGCTGGAAAAAGCCTCCTTTATCCTGCCGGAGACCACTATGATGGGGGCCTTGAGCCATTACGCCGCGGGATATGCCGGGAAGGATTTTCAGCCCATGGGAGCAAATTTCGGCGTACTGCCGCCTCTGCCTGAAAAGATACGGGACAAGCGGGAACGGTACATGGCCCTTTCCCAAAGGGCGCTGATCGATTTGGAAAAATGGAAGGAGCGTGCGGGAATTGAAGATCATTGTTGACGCGTTCGGCGGGGACAACGCCCCGAAAGAAATTCTGTTGGGCTGTATTCAGGCCATGGACGAGCTGGGAGTCGATATTCTGCTGACCGGCGACCGGGCCAAACTGGAGGCCGCCGCCAGAGAACTGGGTATTTCCGAGAAGCTTTCCGCCATGGAAATTCTGGAATGCGGAGATGTGCTGACCATGGAGGACGATCCCACCAGCGTGATCCGTGAAAAGAGCGGCAGCTCTATGGCTGTGGGCCTGCGCGCCCTGGCCGAAGGCAGAGGGGACGCATTTGCAAGCGCCGGGAACAGCGGGGCCCTGGTCGTAGGAGCCACTGCCATCGTCAAGCGGATCCGGCGGGTCAGGCGGGTTTCCTTCGCGCCTATTCTGCCCAAGGAGACTGGCTTTTTCATGCTCAATGACGGCGGCGCAAATGTGGACTGCCGTCCGGAGATGCTGCTTCAGTTCGGCCTGATGGGCTCCGCGTACATGGAAAAGGTCATGGGCGTAAAACAGCCCAGAGTGGGGCTTGCCAACGTGGGACAGGAGTCCCACAAGGGTGACGACCTCCGCCGGGAGGCTTACGCGCTGCTTTCCGCCTGCGGCTCCATCAATTTTGTGGGCAATGTGGAGGCCCGGGATATTCCCTATGACGCCTGCGACGTGGTGGTGACGGACGGCTTTACCGGCAATATGCTGCTCAAAATGTACGAGGGTGTGGCGCTGATGGTGATGGGCAAGGTAAAGGGCATCTTTTCCAAAAGCCTCAAAAACAAGCTGGCGGCTTCCGTTGTATACGGCGATCTGAAGGGGCTTAAAAAGCAGATGGATTACAACGAATACGGCGGCGCGCCTATCATGGGCGCGGAAAAGCCGGTGTTCAAAATACACGGCAGCGCAAAGGCTGCTACGGTGAAAAACGCCCTGCGGCTGACCCGGGATTATACGCAGTCCGGCTTTGTGGAAGAGATCGAAAAGACGTTGAAGAGCCGGGGAGACGATTGAGGACCGGGGCGGAGGAGAAACTATGAGACCATTGGAAGAATATGAAAAGCTCATCGGCTATGAGTTTCGGAATAAAAAGCTGCTGGAAACGGCGCTGACCCATTCCTCCTATGCCAATGAGCACAAGTGCAGAAGCTACGAGCGTCTGGAATTTCTGGGGGATTCCGTGCTGGGTTTTGTGGCGGCGGAATACCTGTTTCAGAATTTTCCCAGCCTGCCGGAGGGGCAGCTTACCAAAAACAGGGCCGCGCTGGTCTGCGAACGCTCCCTCTGCGGTTTTTCCAAAGCCCTTCAGGTGGGAAGCTTCCTGCGGCTGAGCCACGGGGAAATGAATTCCGGCGGCCGGGACCGGCCCAGTATTTTGGCGGACGTGTTTGAGTCCACCGTGGCCGCCGTGTATCTTGACAGCGGCAGTCTGGAGGAGGCCAAGCGGTTGATCCTCCGCTTTATCGCGCCGGCGGCAAAATCCCAGAGCGCAAAGCCATTTAAGGATTACAAGACCACCCTTCAGGAGATCATTCAGCAAAACCCGGAGGAACGGCTGGAATACGCTGTCGTCAAGGAAAGCGGACCGGACCACGACAAGCACTTTGTGGTGGAGGTCCACCTCAACAGCAATGTGATCGGCAGGGGCGGCGGCCGCAGTAAAAAGGAAGCGGAGCAGCAGGCAGCCCGGGAAGCCTTGGAGCTGATGGGGTACTAGATGCCGGATTCTGGATATTAGATACTGGATGCTGGAACATGGATAAGAGATTTTAGGCGGAGGAGCAGAACATGATACTGAAATCATTGGAGCTGCAAGGCTTTAAAACCTTCCCGGACAAGACCGTCCTGACCTTCGAGCAGGGGGTCACTTCGGTGGTGGGTCCAAACGGCAGCGGGAAAAGCAATATCAGCGACGCGATCCGCTGGGTGCTGGGAGAGCAGTCTGTCCGGGCGCTCCGGTGCTCCAAAATGGAAGACGTGATCTTCGGCGGCACGCCCCAGCGAAAGGCCATGGGCTATGCGGAGGTCACGCTGACCATCGACAACGCCGACAGGCGGCTTCCCTTTGACAGCGATACGGTGGCCGTTACCCGGCGGTATTACCGCTCGGGCGAAAGTGAATATCAGATCAACCGGGCCGCCGTGCGTCTGAAAGATATCAACGAAATGTTTATGGATACGGGCCTGGGACGGGACGGCTATTCCATGATCGGCCAGGGCAAGATCGACAGCATTGTGGCCGCCCGGTCCGAGGACCGCCGGGAAATTTTCGAGGAAGCGGCGGGCATTTCCCGCTACCGCTACCGCAAGGAGGAGTCGGAGCGCAGGTTGCAAAAGGCGGAGGATAACCTGGTCCGGCTGCGGGATATTCTGTCCGAGCTGGAAGACCGGGTGGGCCCCCTGCGCATCCAGGCGGAAAAGGCGGAAAAATTTATTGCCTACGACGGGGAGAAAAAAGGTCTGGAGATCGGCATTTGGCTGGAGACCCTGGACCGATCCGGGAAGATCCTGCGGGAACACGAGGAAAAGATCGATTTGGCTCAGGCGCAGCGTGAGGAAATTGAGGGGGAGATCGAAAAGGTCACCGCCCGGATCGAGGAAAATTTCCGGGAAACCAACGACTGCACCGGTATGATGGAGCAGGTGAGGAACGAGGCTGCCGCTCTCGATGAGCAGGCCGTTCGGACCGAGGGCGAGATCGAGGTGCTCAAAAACGAGATCGAGCATGACCGCAGGGACGGGGAACGTCTGGAAGAACAGCTGGGCGCCGCCAAACAGTCCGACGAAGCCACCGACCGGGAAATCGCCGCAAAAGAGCAGGAAATAGAAGAAAAAGCGGCCAAGATCGAAGAGAGCCGCGAAAAGCTGATCTCCTTTACAGAGCGTCTGGAAGAGCTGCGGCAGGGAGCGGACGAGGCTACCCGGAAGATAGAGCAGGCCGCGGTGGAGTCCGCCCAGCGGAACGCCTCTCTGTCTGAAGAACGCATTCGGCTTTCCTCGGCTCAGTCTTCCATGGCGGAAATACGCCTGCGGGCCGGGGCTGTGGAAGAAAGCGCGCGGCAGGCCAGAGAGAAGGAAAAGGCCTCCGCGGCCGAAGGCGAAGAACTGCGCGCCATGCTTTCCGATACGGAAAACGCTATCGGAGCTGGGGAAAACGCGGTCAAAGGCTATGAGCTTCGGCTGGAATCCAGAAAGAAAAAGGCGCAGTCCGCCAAAGAGGAGCTGGATAAACTGACGCTGGACGTGGGCGAGCAGCTTCGCAGGGCCAAGATCCTGGAAGACCTGGAACGGAACCTGGAGGGCTTCGCCCAAAGTGTGAAAGCCGTTATGAAAGAAGCGGGCAGGGGTATGCTGTCCGGCGTATGCGGGCCTGTTTCCCGGCTTTTGAAAGTGCCGGGGGAATACGCTGTGGCGCTGGAAACCGCCCTGGGCGCTGCCATGCAGAATGTGGTGGTGGAGACGGAACAGGACGCCAAAAACGCTATCAGCCTTTTAAAGCAGCGGGAGCTGGGCCGAGCCACTTTCCTGCCTGTGGATACCATTCGCGGTACAGTGCTGGAGAAGCGGGAAATGGAAGAAATGCCCGGCTTTGTGGGGGTGGCCTCCGAGCTGTGCGGCTGTGAAGCAAAATACGGAGGAATACGGGATTCCCTTCTGGGCCGGGTAGCCGTGGCGGAAGATTTAGACAGCGCCGTGGCTATTGCCAAACGGACGAAGTACCGGTTCCGCATCGTCAGCCTGGACGGTCAGGTGGTGAATGCCGGCGGCTCTCTGACCGGCGGTTCCCGCGCCAAAAATTCCGGACTGCTCAGCCGGGCCTCGGAAATTCAGAAAATCCGGGAAAAGGCGGCGACCCTGCAAAAGAAGGCCGATGCTGCCCAGACCGCCTGGAAGGAACGGCAGACGGAGCTTTCTTCCAGCGAAGCGGAGCTGGAAGCCGCGAAAGGAGAGCTTGCTTCCTTACAGGAGGAACGGATCAAGATCGTTGCAGAATGCGCCCGGGTCAGCCGGGAGCTGGAAGCGGTCCGGCAGGAGACCCAGGGGCTGGAAAAGGAGAAAAGCGATTCCGACCGCCGCATTCAGGAGCTCGAAGCCCAGGAAAAAGAGGCTCAGGAGCGGATCGCAGCGCTGGAACAGGAGGAAGCCCGGGCGGAGGAGGAAAGCAGAAAACTTTCTGGCAGCCGGGAGGAGCAGATGGCCCGGTGTGAGGACATTTCCAACACCATTCAGGAAATTCGTCTCAGCGAGTTTTCTGCTCAAAAGGATAAAGAGACCCTGCTGGCTGCTGTGGAGGACCTGAAAGCCCGGAAGCTGGATTCTGCCGGGACGGCGGAAAAGCTGCGGGACGAAATGGCGGCCCTGGAAAAGCGGACCGCGGAGCTCAAAGAGCAGATCGAAGACTGCCGGAAGCGGGCGGAGGAAGCTCGCAGGCAGGCCGAGGAAAAAAGGCAGAGCATCGGGACCATTGCGGAAAAGCGCACCGCTTTGGAAAAGGAAGCGGCGGACTTGCGGGCCAGAGAGCGGGAGGCCGGGCTGGAACGGGAAAACATCGGCCACGAGCTGGCAAGATTGCAGGAACGTTCCGACAACCTCCAGAAGGAATACGACGGCATCATTTCCCGCCTGTGGGAAGATTACGAGCTGACCAGACGAGAGGCCGAAGAGGTGGGCGTTAAAATAGACGATCTGCCGGCCGCCCAGCGCAGATTGAGCGAACTGAAAAATAAAATCAAAGCCCTGGGCGCTGTGAACGTGGGGGCCGTGGTGGAATACAAAGAAGTCTCGGAGCGTTATGAGTTTTTGAAGACCCAGATCGGCGATGTGGAAAAGTCGAAAGCGGAGCTTCTCTCTCTCATCGGCGACCTGACGAAACATATGCGGGAGCAGTTTACGGAGCGCTTTGCCCAGATCAACACCCATTTCGGCGCGATTTTCCGGGAACTGTTCGGCGGCGGCGCGGCAGAACTTTCCTTTACGGACCCGGAGGATGTGCTCCAGTCCGGCATTGAGATAAAAGTCCACCCGCCCGGGAAGATAGTCACGCACATCGAGTCCCTTTCCGGCGGCGAGAAAGCCCTGGTGGCTATTTCCATCTACTTTGCCATCATGAGGGTCAATCCCCCGCCCTTCTGTGTGCTGGACGAGATAGAAGCGGCTCTGGACGATGTGAATGTCAACCGTTTTTCCCAATACTTACGCCGTATGAGCCGCAATTCCCAGTTTATCACCATCACCCACCGCCGGGGCACCATGGAGGGCAGCGACATGCTCTACGGCGTGACCATGCAGGACGAGGGCATTTCCAAGCTGCTGGCTTTGAAAACCGAAGAAGCGGCGGAGTTTGGGACGTAAGCGGTTGATCAGATTCGGGATTCTGGAGAAAGAACAGATAAATTGGAGTTTGCAGCACCAACAGAAAGGTAGAAACTCTTGCCTCCCCTGAAAGGGGAGGGGGACCATGCGATAGCATGGTGGAGGGGTTATAGCAAGTTTTTCCCTAGCCTTGAAACCCCTCAGTCACGGCTTCGCCATGCCACCTGTCTCGCCTGCCGGCTCGGTCGGTTCGCGGCAATGCCCCACTGGGGCATGCTCACCCCTTTCAGGGGAGGTTCCCAAGTAACTGCAAAACTATAGTTTATCTAAATATTTGTGACAAAAGCGAAAACAGAGGAAGGAGAGCCCGCATTGCAGATAAAAAGGAAAAAGCTGGCCGTTGACCTGCTGCTCTATGCAGTGCTTGCGTTTTATGTGCTGCTCCTTGTTCTTATCCTTTTCTACCGGCGCTATTATTACCGTTCTTTTAATCTGGTTCCCCTGCGTGGGATTATCAGCTATTTGACCGGGAGCGACCTGGTGTCGGGAACTGAAGACGCCGCTTTTCTGCAAGGGCTTGCCCCCAGTAATCTGCTGGGAAATATCGTGATTTTCATTCCCTTAGGCGTGTATTGCACTCTGTTAAATCCTAAAAAGGAGATTTGGAGAAACGTTTTGCTGGTTGTGGCAGTAAGCGCGGCGGTGGAAGCGGTACAATTTGCTTTTATGTTGGGAATCGGCGATATCGACGATGTGATTTTAAACGGCATAGGCGGTTTCTTAGGCGTGCTGCTGTGCAGGTGGCTGTACAGGCTGTGCAGAAACGACGAACAAAAAACGCGCCGCACGGTGGCGGTTCTTGCCCCAGCAGCCGGGGTTGTCAGCTTTGCAATTCTCATCTTGCAAAACTAAAAACCTGGTTTCTGAATTTCATTTCAAAATAAGATTTTGAATCTTAAAGCACAGGAAAGGAACGTGAAAGCATGGGCTTTTTTGAAAAAATCCGGGACGGCCTGAAAAAGACCCGGGACAGCGTGAGCGCCCAGATTACCCAGATGGTGAACTCCTTTACGAAGATCGATGAGGAGCTGTTTGAGGGGCTGGAGGAACTGCTGGTCATGGGAGACGTAGGGGTGGATACCTCGGTTTTCATCACCGATAAGCTTCGGCAGCGGGTAAAGGAAAAAGGCATCACCGACCCTTCCCTGATCCTGGGAGAGCTTAAGGAGATCGTCACGGGGCTTTTGGCGGGGGACGATACCCTGCACCTTTCCACGAAGCCCTCTGTGATTTTGGTGATCGGGGTCAACGGCGTGGGAAAAACCACCACCATCGGCAAGCTGGCCGCCCGGCTGAAAGCAGAAGGAAAGTCGGTGATCTTGGGGGCAGCCGACACCTTCCGGGCTGCCGCCATTGAGCAGCTTGAGGTTTGGGCCCAGCGGGCGGAGGCGCCCATTATTAAGCACGGGGAAGGGGCGGATCCCGCCGCTGTGGTGTTCGATACCATCTCCGCCGCCAAAGCGCGAGACTGCGACGTGATCATCTGCGATACCGCCGGACGGCTGCACAACAAGAAAAATCTCATGGACGAGCTTTCCAAAATATCCAGAGTCATCGACCGGGAACTGCCCGGCTGCGACCGGGAGACCTTGCTGGTGCTGGACGCCGCCACCGGCCAGAATGCCGTGAACCAGGCCCGGGAATTTCAGAGCGCCGCGGGGATAACCGGCATTGTGCTCACAAAATTGGACGGTACGCCGAAAGGCGGCGTGGTACTGCCCATCAAAAAGGATCTGGGCCTTTCTGTAAAATTCATTGGCGTGGGAGAGCAGGTAGACGATCTTCAACCCTTTGACGCCGCCGCTTTCGCAGACGCCCTGTTTGACCTGGGCGAAAGAGAAGAAGGACCAGCGGCCCCGGAAGAAAAAGACGCTTCCCCGGTCCCTTCCCAGGAAAAAGTGGAAGCCGAGGCCGCTCCGGCAGAGGAGAAGCCAGGGGAGAGTCCCGAGGAAAAGGAAAAGAGGTTCCGGGGCTTTGCAGACGAAATATTGAAGCGGCTGGATAGCGATGAAAGCGTTTCCGATCTGCTCCCCGAGCTGTATAACTGGCGGGACGACAGGGAACTGGACCGGGACAGCCAGCGCCTGGTGAGAAATCTTTTGCTCACTGTAGAAAACCGATAAAGAGGGAAAGAAACATGAAAATGAAATTTGTGATAGCCACTCATAACAAGGGGAAAATCGTGGAGTTCAGGCGTATTTTGGAGCCCATGGGCATTGAAGCGGTCATGGCGGAGCTTTCCGAGCCGGAGGAAACGGGAAGCACCTTTGCTGAAAACGCTCTGATCAAGGCCCGGGCCGCCTGTGAGGAAACCGGCCTGCCCGCTGTGGCGGACGATTCAGGCCTGTGCGTAGATTTTCTGGACGGCGCGCCGGGCATTTACTCCGCCCGGTTCGCGGAGCCGGGAAAGCGCAGGCTCACCGTACTGGAAAAGCTAAAGGGCGTGCCGGAAGAAAAGCGGGGGGCCCATTTTGTCAGTGCCGTCTGCGCCGTGTTCCCAAATGGCGATAAGATAGAAGCGGAGGGAAAATGCTTCGGCACCATTGCTTTTGAGTCCCGTGGGGAAAACGGTTTTGGGTACGACTCCATTTTTGAGCAGAACGGGAAAACCTTCGGCGAGATAAGCAATGAGGAAAAGGACGCCCGCAGCCACCGGGGCTTTGCCTTTCAGGAGTTTGAGAAGAAGCTTAGGGAGTACCTGGCTATTGGGAAAGCCTGAGAGGGAGCGGCAGAGCATGGAATTCATCGAAAAAGAAAGCATCCGAAGCATGTCAAATCCGGGTGTTGTGTCCAGGCAGCTGCTGAACCCTGACAATTCGTCCAGTGAAAGAGTGACGATTACAGAAGTTCATATAGAGCCGGGCGTGAGCCAGCCAAGGCATACGCATGAGGCTTCAGAGCAGGTGTGGTACGCGTTGAAGGGCCGCGGCAGGCTTTTACTTCGGGAGGGAACAGAAAAGGAGTTTCAGGCCGGTGATGTGGTGCGGTTTGCAGAGAAGGAAACCCACGGGCTTTTGAACGACGGCGACACGGAGTTTGTCTACCTTTCCGTAACAGCCCCGCCGATCCATTTCGGGGCGGCTTATCAGAAAAAGGGATAACGGATCCTGCATGACGGGGACCTAACGCCGGGAGGGTGACAGGAAAGTGAAGCTGGAAAAAGAAATCGCGGGGGAGAACCTTGTCCTGCGCAGCTATAAGAAAACCGATTTGGAGTTTTGCACGGAAATGTGGTTTGACCCCGAAAACGGGAAATATTTGAGCGACCCCACGGCGGAGCATGTGGACGAAGCCTATCAAAGGGCGCTGGACGCTATGGAGGACAACAAGGACGGCTATTACCTCATAGCGGAGCGCCGGGATACAGGAGAGGCTGTGGGCACTTGCTGCGCCTTTCCCAGCCGGACGGGGAAATGCTATGATATCGGCTACTGTGTGCGTAAAAGCCGCTGGAGGCAGGGGTACGGCACAGAAATCGTGGAACTTTTGACGGATTGGCTCAGGGAGCTGGGGGTGGAAAGCGTTACGGCGGAAGTTGCCGTGGAAAACGCCGGGTCCTGCAAGCTGCTGGAAAACAATGGGTTTACCGTCCAAAAACAAAGCGAGTTCAAGAAGTATGGTACGGACAGTAGATTTAAAAGTTATGTCTACCAAAAGAAACTGTGAAGGGGAAAGAACGATGGAAGCCATCTGTGGATTGAACTGCGGCGAATGCACCGAAAAGGAAAACTGCCCGGGCTGTGAGAAGATCGGCGGGGATGGGAAATGCGTGATCGCTGCCTGCGCCACTGCCCATGCCGGGAAAAGCGGCTGTGAAGGCTGTCACTATTTTGACGGTCCCTGCGGCATGAAGGAGCAGCTGATTCGGGAATTTAACACCCTTGGAATCGAGGACATGCCGAAGGTCACAGACCTGACCGCCCTTCCTGGCCATTACATCAATTTGGAATACACCCTGCCCGGCGGCCAGAAGGCGAAGCTGTGGGACGATCAGCGCATTTACCTGGGAAGTCAGCTGGAAAAGAAAAAGGGAGACCGCTGTTACGGGCTGACCGCCGACGAAAATTACCTGCTGGTCTGCGAGTACGGCTGTAACGGCTCTGACCCGGAAATCGTGTGCTACAAGCGGAGAAGCAAAAATATGATGTAAACTTTTGGCGGCTTTGGGGTTTTGAAATCCCAAAAGAAAGCAATTCATTTCAATTTGTGAGGTAAAATCATGTTGACCAGTAAACAGCGGGCGTATCTGCGCTCTTTAGCGGTAAAAGAAGACACCATTCTGATGGTAGGAAAGTCCGGTATGGGGCCGGAGATCGTAAAGCAGGCGGACGACGCCCTGACAAAGCGGGAGCTTATCAAAGGACGGGTGCTGCCGGATTCTTCTCCCATTTCCTCCCGGGAAGCGGCGGAGGAGCTGGCGGAGAAAACGGAAAGCGACGTAGTGCAGGTTATTGGTTCAAAATTTGTGCTGTACCGCCGGAAGAAAAAGGACCCGAAGATCGTGCTGCCGAGATGAGTGAAAAAACAGGAGAAAGCAGTATGGCGAAACTCATCATTCTTCGGGGAAATTCCGGCAGCGGAAAGACCGCCCTTTCTAAGCTTTTACAGGAAAAACTCGGCCCCAATACCATGCGGATCTCCCACGATATGGTGCGCATGGAGATCCTGCACACCTGGGGCAGAGAGGGCGTTGAGAAATCGGAGCCGCTGATGATCGAGCTGCTGAAATATGGCAGACAGCATTCAGAGGTCACTATTCTGGAGGGGATTTTGCCCTCAGAAGCGTATCAAAGCCTTTTTGAAACCGCCGTAGAGGAATATGGCGCGAATATTTTGGCCTACTATTACGACCTGCCCTTTGAAGAGACTTTGCGCCGGCATGCCACAAAGCCCAATCGGGACGAGTTCGGTGAAGCTGATATGCGCCGCTGGTGGGTGGAAAAGGATCTCCTCCCGAATATTCGGGAAAGGGTTTTTGGAACGGAAATGAGCCTGGAAGAAGCTGTGAAACAGGTCCTTCGGGACGTCAGCGGATAAATGAAAGCTTAGAGTGCGTTTTTGGTTCCCCTTGCCGCAAAGGGAGCCTAAGATCAAGAAACAGCCTCCCCTGAAAGGGGCGCTGGTCTCCTGTGGAGAACTCGGCTGCCGCCTCAGACATTGCTGGACGTGCCCCGCCGGGGCACAGCAACCGTTCAGCGCCGTTCTCCGCTGCCGCTCCGGCCGGTGATGGGCGTGTGCCACCTGCACACATCACCCAAGCTGGCAAGCGAGACAGGTGGCGTCTGCAAAGCAAATGACGGAGGGGTTGCGGCTAACGACTAATATCTAACAACTAAAAGGGGGCGTCCTATTGAAAACCGGCGTTTATGGCGGGACATTTAATCCCATTCATGTGGGGCATATCCATATTTTAAGGGAGTTTATCCGGCGGCTGGGGCTTCAGCGGGTGCTGCTCATTCCCACCGGTACGCCCCCGCACAAAACCGCTCCCGCTCTGGCGGACGGGAAGGACCGACTTGCCATGTGTGCTCTGGCCGTGGGGGAGATCGAGGAAGCCCCGGTGGAGCTTTCGGAGATAGAGCTCCGACGGGGGGGAAAAAGCTATACCGCCGATACGCTGGAAGCCCTAAAACGGCTGTGTCCCCAGGATGAGCTGTACCTTTTGATGGGAGAGGATATGTTCCTCACGGTGGATTCCTGGTACCGCCCGGAAATCATTATGGCCCATGCGGCCCTGTGCGCGTCTCCCAGAAGCGAAAGGGGCCTTCAAAAGCTGCTGTTGAAAAAGGCGGAGCTCGAAGAGAAATTTTCCGCCCGGTGCTTTGTGGAGGATATCCCCTATCTGGCGGTATCTTCCACGGAGATACGGGAGCGGGCAGGAAACGGGGAATCTTTAAAGGGGCTGGTCCCTCCGGCGGTGGAGGAATATATCAAATCTCACGGCCTTTACGGGAAGGAAAGCTTATGACTTACAGGGAATACGAAGCGGAAGTGAAAAAGCATCTGACAGAGAAGCGCTTTCTGCATAGCCAGTGCGTGGCGGACTGCGCGGCCAAGCTGGCGCAGCGCTACGGCGCGGACGTGGAAAAGGCAAGACTTGCCGGTATCCTGCACGATGTGATGAAGGATACCCCGCCCGAGGAACAGTTGAAAATCATAGAAAAGTTTGGTATAATCCTCACGGAAGCCGAGCGCCGCAACACAAAGCTGTGGCACGCGGTGTCCGGCGCGGCGTACTGCGAGCATGTGCTGGGCGTGAAGGAACGGGAAATTATCGATGCCATCGCCTGCCACACCGGGGGAAAATCCCATATGACGGTGTTTGAAAAGGTGCTGTTTGTGGCAGATTATATTTCGACGGACCGGGATTATCCCGGCGTGGAGGAGCTGCGGCAGCTTGCGGAGAAAAGCCTGGAAGCTGTCATCGTCGAGGGCATTACCTTTACCGTGACGGAACGCATGGAGCAAAGGCTCACGATGGAGCCCCGGTCGATAGAAGCATACAACGAAGCCCTGTGGCTGGAAGCCGCAAGGCTTCTGGAGGAAAGAAAGGAACAGTGAAAGGAAAGCCTATGGAAGCATTGGCACTCGCAAAAAAAGCGGCGGAGATTTTAGACAACAAAAAAGCTGATCAGATCAACGTCATTAAGATTGAAGAAATTTCCAGCCTGGCAGACTACTTTGTCATTGCCAGCGGCACGAGCTCCACCCATGTGCGCTCCCTTTCGGACGAATTGGAGGAAAAGCTGAAGGCGGAGGGGGTTTCCCCTGCCAGAGTGGAGGGTTATCGTTCCAATTCCTGGGTGCTGCTGGATTACGGCAGCGTGGTGATCCACGTGTTCACCCAGGAGGCCCGGGATTTCTACGATTTGGACCGCCTGTGGGCGGACGGCATCAAGGTCGGCTGGCAGAAGGAGTGACAGGCGCAAGCCCCCTTCAGTTTATAACTTGACAAACTCTATCCGGTCATGTATAATCGAAAAAAATAGCGAGAGACTGTGACGGGAAGAAAGCGCTGCGGTCGCTTTTCAGAGAGCCTGGGGTGGTGCGAACAGGCGGGCGGCGGGTTGCATATACTGGTCCCTGAGTCTCCCGACCCAAAGGCGCTGCCGTAGGCTGTGCTTAGTAGGTTTGGGACGTGTGGCGGCGTTATACGTCTGACCTTGTTAGAGGTCTTGAGGGGACTCATGCGAGTGTGTTCCGAAACCACGGGTGGTGTCGCGTAATCTTCGGATTTTCGCCCCGGATGCTTTGTGAGCGTCCGGGGCTTTTTGTCGCCCGTACCCCATGCGGGGCTGAACCCTATGAGAAAGGATGAACGAAAATGAAGTATGACCACAAAAGCGTTGAACGGAAATGGCAGAAGAAGTGGGAGGAAGCGGGAGTTTTCCATGCGGAAAATGGCTCGAATAAGCCCAAGTATTTTGCCCTGATCGAATTTCCCTACCCCTCCGGGCAGGGACTGCATGTAGGACACCCCCGGCCCTATACGGCGCTGGATACCGTGGCCAGAAAGCGGCGCATGCAGGGCTATAACGTGCTGTATCCCATCGGCTGG
>CAZXLM010000022.1:0-36370 GCA_964642055.1 uncultured Acutalibacter sp.
CGGTTTCTTCCTCATAGCCTATCCAGCCGCAGTAATCCCGAATGTCCGCTAAAAATTTGTTTTTGGAGCAAATTTCCTGAAAAGCCGCCTCTTTTTGTATCTTCTCCATCACCGACACGAGCTCGTATTCTGTGCCGCCGTACGTTGTTTCCGGCAGTCTGCTTTGATCGACCTGAAACGGTTCCCCACCGGTGCTCTTTATTACCCTGCGCAGCCGAGAAAGACAGGAATACTTGCTTTCCAGATAATCATTCAGCTCCAGGTATCCTTCGTCCGCAAGGTCATCAAGGATCTTCAGTAACTGCTTAGCTTCATAAACATCAGCCGAAGAAAGCGGCCTGCTTTCAAGCCGTTGCACCGCTTTCATGTAATATTTTTCATTAAACGAAATAAAGCCCATATGAATTTCACAACTCCCGGTTTGTCGAATTGATACGAGCAGAGTATACCATATAATCCGAACGATGTACAATCCTTTTGTAAAGCGCAAAAATCGACACGTTTCAACAGCTTCTCAGAGCCTCGGGAAGCGCCGCGATAAGGTCCGTGGGAAGCATGGCCCGCTCTCCCAGCTTTCGTGCGCAGATATCTCCCGCCAGGCCGTGAAGATAAGCGCCGGTTACGGCGGCCTCGAAGGAGGGAACGCCTTGAGCCGTGAAGGAAGCTATCATTCCCGCCAGCACATCGCCGCTGCCGCCCTTTGCCATGCCCGGATTTCCGGTGGGATTTATGGCACACCGCCCGTCCGGAGCGGCGATCACCGTGGCCGCACCCTTAAGTACCGTCACAGCGCCGGTCTCCCGGGCCTTTTCCAGGGCTGCCCCCAGCCTGTCCGCCTGGATCTCCGGAATGGAATCTCCGCATAGACGGGCCATTTCCCCGGGGTGCGGAGTCAGGATCAAAGGGGCCTCCGTTTCTTCCAGCACGCCGGGGTGGCGGGCGCAGAAATTCAGCGCATCGGCGTCTGCCAGCAGCGGGATCGTACAGCTGGAAAAAACGATGGGACAGAGGATCTCCGACAACTCACCCAGCCCGCAGCCCATGAGACAGGCCGTGGAGTTCTCCAAAGCGGCGCAGAGCCGTTCTTCGCTTTCTGTCCTCCGATTTTCCCAGTCTAGAACGAGAAAGACCGCCTCCGGCAGGGCCTGGGCCAGAATGGGATATATGCTTTTATCTGCTGCCACGCGCAGCAGCCCGACCCCGCAGCGCAGAGCTCCGCGGGCCGCCATGATGCAGGCCCCCGCCATGCCATAGCTGCCACAGACCAGCAGAAGCCGGCCAAGGTCGCCCTTGTTGCTTTGCGGATCCGGATTCTTTAAAAACGCCGCCGGGAAACCGCCCTCGGTTTCAAACAGCCTGGTTTCCGTTGCCTCCAGCAGCACGGGGGGCACGCCCACCTGCCGCACCACCGTTTCTCCGCAGTATTCTTTGGCGGGATAGGAGCAGCTGGCAGGCTTCGCGGCGGTAAAGCTCACTGTTACGTCTGCCCGAAAGGCGTCGGGGCTTACCCGGCCCGTGTCGCACTCTGCGCCGCTGGGTAGATCCGCCGCGAGCTTCAGGCAGTCCCGGCGGTTTGCCAAAGCGATCAATTCCAAGCTGTCCCCGGAAAGCCTGCCGCGAAAGCCGAAGCCGAATACGCAGTCCAGGATCAGCCCTGCGCGGCCCACAGCGTATTCCGATTTTTCTCTTTGAAATTCTGTGTCGAGCCGCTCCACCGTGTCCGGCATGGCGAGAAAGGCCGCTTTCGCAAGCTCTGTTTTCGGTTCCCCCTGGACCAGCACGACGGTGCATTTTGCGCCCAGCTCCGACAAATAGCGGGCGCAGACGAAGCCGTCTCCACCGTTATTTCCGCTGCCGCAGAGCAGCACGGCCCATTTTCCCTGAATGGGTCGGCAGCGGCCGGCCGCCTCCCTGGCCAGGGCGGCCCCGGCATTTTCCATCAGCGTGGAAAGCGAAACGCCGGAACGTTCCGCGGCCTTTTCCAGACGCTGCATTTCCTCTTTGCAAAACAGCTTCATGGCTATGACTCCCCTCTGGGAAATATCGGGAGCGGCCTTGACAGGTCTCCCATGTCCTGCTAAAATAATACCAGCAAATGGTCTTCGGGGCAAGGTGTAATTCCTGACCGGCAGTAAAAGACGGGGAAGGCAGGGCCTTCACGTCTTCACAGTCTGCGAACGGCGGACAGAGGTCCGCCGCCGAACCGGTGAAATTCCGGTACCGACGGTACAGTCCGGATGGAAGAAGATATTGCGGCGGCGCTTTTCTCCACGGAGAGGGCTTTTCCGCCGGTTTCCCGAACCGCTCTGCGCGTGTTCGGGATTTTTTGTTTTCGGAGATTTTTTGCAGCTTAAATTTTCCGAAAGGACTGGTTTTATGCAAAAGACAAAATTTCTGAATCCCAGGAAAATGACGGTAACCGCCATTATGGCGGCAGTGGCTGCGGTACTGATGTTTTTGAGCTTCAGCATTCCCCTTGTGCCGCCGTTTTTGAAGATGGATTTCTCCGAGCTTCCCGCCCTGATCGCGGCTTTCAGCATGGGCCCCGTCAGCGGTGTGGCGGTATGCTTTCTGAAAAACCTGGTGAATGTATTTACCACCTCTACCGGCGGAGCGGGAGAGTTGTGCAATTTCCTTTTGGGCGCGGCTTTCGTGCTTCCGGCAGGGCTCATCTATAAAAAGCACAGGACGTTTCGGGGCGCGGTGGCAGGAGCTTTCGCGGGTTCGGCAATCATGGCCATTTTGAGCGTTCCCATCAACTATTTTATCAGTTACCCAGCCTACAATGTATTTTATGGTATGTCTACGGAGATGGTCATGGACATGTACCGGGCCATTCTGCCCAGTGTCTCCACGCTGCCCCAGGCGCTTTTTGTATTCAATCTTCCCTTTACACTGGTCAAAGGCCTGCTGGATACCCTGCTGACCTTCCTGCTGTACAAAAGGCTTTCCCCGTTGATCAAGGGAGACGTCCGGAAATAAATCCGAAAACAGTACGGATCATAGGAAATTTAAAAAGGGACCCGCTGCGGGTCCCTTTTTTGTATGGCGGACTGCCTCAGGTCCTGCCGAATTTTTCAAATTTCAACGAACGAGGGATAAATCTTTTGAGCGATTCCTGAAATTCCTCGTCAGGGTCAAAGACCACCAAAGTTTTCCCCGTCTTCTGGCTCCGGACGATCATATACCAGGAACCCTGGCGGCTGGCGGAACGAGTGGCAAATATCCGCGCGTCAAAGGACCGGTTTTTAAGCCTTGCCTCGCTTTCGGTGTACACGCCGATATCCTCGCAGGTGTCACACTCAAAAGAAGTCATGCGTTTGCGGCTTTGACGGTTCATGATCTTATCCACGGTGACAAAGCCGTTTGTCAGGCTGTATTCATATTCCAGCAGCCGCATGCTGATCAGTTTATAACCGCCGAATATGGCGCCTGCCGTAACCAGCAGGGACAGGGTGGGAATGCCCAGCATTAGAAAGCCCAGTACAAAGCCCACTGTGGATAAAAGGACGATCGCAGCCAAGATCCCTACCAGAATCAGGATATCCCTGCCCTCAAATTTTTTCTTTACCATGCGCTCAATAAATACGTCGCCCATTGTTATCCTTCCTTTCGCTGGAAAAAATCTGTAATTACAACACGACCATTATGCCAGGTGCGGAACATGCCTACTGTGATAATCGCTTTGCGATCATTATACCATAAGCGCTGAAAGCGTGTTGGTATAATGTGTCCATCGGCCGTCTGAGCGAAGCGAAGAACTGGCCGGGACAAATTTAAATCTCTATAATAGCCGTCCTGCGGCTATTATACCATAAGCGCTGAAAGCGTGTTGGTATAATGTGTCCATCGGCCGTCTGAGCGAAGCGAAGAACTGGCCGGGACAAATTTAAATCTCTATAATAGCCGTCCTGCGGCTATTATACCATAAGCGCTGAAAGCGTGTTGGTATAATGTGTCCATCGGCCGTCTGAGCGAAGCGAAGAACTGGCCGGGACAAATTTAAATCTCTATAATAGCCGCCCTGCGGCTATTATAGCATAAACGGACAAGCGATTCAATGAAACTTTTTTGAATTTTGGGAGCCTTCTCTTGAAAACGTGATTTTTTTGTGATAAAATAAGCCGAAACGCTGAGAAGAAAGAAAGTAATCCCGGAAAACCGGCGCCTGCCGGCATTCCGCACGGCCAGAGAATCCGCGCCACCGGCTGAAAGCGCGGACACGAAGCGGACGGGACGAAGTTCCTTTCGGAGCGGCGGGGCTGAACGACTGAAAGTAGGCTCCGACGGCGGGCCGCGTTACAGGCCGAAATGAAGGGCGGCAGGTCTTCGGGCTTTCCGCTGAACTTGGGTGGTACCGCGTAGTTTACACTTCGCCCCGGGGATCAGGGGGCGAAGTTTTTTGTCCTCAGACAGAAACAGAAAGGAAGAAGGATCTGAGATGAAAGAAAAAATCGAATCACTGCGGGAAAGCTTTGAACGAGAGCTTTCGGCGGCAAAGGACAGCGAGGCCGTGGAAAAGCTGCGAGTGGCCTATCTGGGCAAGAAGGGTTCTGTCACAGAGCTTTTAAAAGGCCTGAAGGACGTGAGCGGCGAGCAGAAAAAGGAAATGGGCCAGCGCGTCAATCAGCTGAAAAAGCAGGCGGAGGAAAACATCGCCAGGCATGTGGAAAAGCTAAAAGCCGCCGAGCAGGAGCTGCTCATCGCTTCTGCGGAGCAGTACGATGTGACGCTGCCGACGGCGGAGCCGGAAGGGTCTTATCATCCCATCACCATTGTGCAGCGGCAGTTGGAAGAGATTTTTACCTCCATGGGCTTCGCGGTAGAGGATTTTAAGGAGATCGTCAGCGATTACGAGTGCTTTGAGGCTGTGAATATTCCAAA
Organism: uncultured Acutalibacter sp.; assembly: GCA_964642055.1. GTDB lineage: Bacteria > Bacillota > Clostridia > Oscillospirales > Acutalibacteraceae > Acutalibacter. The sequence goes on from CAZXLM010000022.1 coordinate 4,885, forward strand.
GGATCACCCTGCCCGCGATATGCAGGATACCTATTACCTCGACAACGGCCAGCTTTTGAAAACGCACACCTCTGCCGCGCAGAATTTTATTTTGAAAAAATACGGCGCGCCCGTGCGGGCCATTTTCCCGGGCAGATGCTTCCGCAACGAAGCCACCGACGCCAGCCATGAAACCACCTTCTTTCAGATGGAGGGCATCATGGTGGACAAAAACATCTCCATTTCCAACCTGATCTACTTTATGAAAACGATGCTTTCCGAGGTCTTTGAAAGAGACGTAAAGGTGCGCCTGCGTCCTGGCTTCTTCCCCTTCGTGGAGCCCGGCTTCGAGCTGGATATCAACTGCCTGATCTGCGGGGGAGATGGCTGCCCCACCTGTCATCATTCCGGCTGGGTAGAGCTGTGCCCCTGCGGCATGATTCACCCCAATGTTCTGAAAGAGGGCGGGGTGGACCCGGAGGAATATACAGGCTTTGCCTTTGGGCTGGGCTTGACCCGCCTTGTGATGATGAAATACGGCGTCAAGGATATCCGGGACCTGAACAGCGGGAATCTCCGGGCCCTGTCACAGTTCCAGCATGAATAAAGGAAAAGGGAGGAAAAGAAAATGCTTATTTCCATGAACTGGATCGGCGACTTTGTCGATCTTTCCGGACTGGACCTGGAAAACCTGATCCATCGTTTTACCCTTTCTACCGCCGAGGTAGAGGAGGTCTTCCATATGGGCGAGGGCCTGCGGAACGTGGTAGCGGGCCGGATCCTGTCCGTTGAAAAGCACCCCGATTCCGAAAAGCTTCACCTTTTGAAGGTAGACGGCGGCGATGGAATCTATGATGTGGTCTGCGGTGCCCCCAACGTGCGCGAGGGCCTGATCGTTCCCTTTGTGAAGGAAGGAGGAGCTGTGGGCGGTATGGAGATTCGCTGCGCGAAGATCGCAGGGTATGAATCTCACGGCATGTGCTGCTCTGAAAAGGAACTGGGAATTTCCGCCGACCATTCCGGCCTTTGGGAACTGCCGGAAGATACTTCTGTGGGCAAAGACATGACGGAACTTTTCGACATTCGAGATACCGTATTTGAGGTGGATAATAAATCCCTGACGAACCGCCCTGACTTGTGGGGGCATTATGGCATTGCCCGGGAATTTGCGGCCTTGACCGGACGGGAGCTGAAACCCCTGGAAACGGTGGAGCTTTCCCGTTTTGACGGGCTTGACCCCATCGATATTCAGGTGGAGGATAAAGAGCTGTGTTTCCGCTACACCGGACTGAAGGTGCGGAACATCACCAAAAAAGTAAGTCCTGTTAATATGCGGATCCGCCTGTTCTACTGCGGGAGCCGGGCCATCAACCTGCTGGCCGACCTGACGAACTACCTCATGCTGGAAACGGGGCAGCCCATGCACGCTTTCGACTGCGCCAAGGTGGACAGCATCGAGGTCAAGCGGTTTGATAAGCCCTTTGCCTTTCAGACCCTGGACGGCATGGAGCGAACGGTGGACGAAAACACCCTGATGATCTGCTCTAAGGGCGAGCCTGTGGCTGTGGCGGGCATTATGGGGGGCCTCGCCTCCGAGATTGAGGACGATACCGACAGCCTGCTGCTGGAATCCGCCAATTTCGACGCGGTCAGCGTTCGGCGGTCTTCCGTCCGGCTGGGACTGCGCACGGATGCTTCCATGCGGTATGAGAAGACACTGGACCCGGAAATGACGGTTCCGGCCATCGGGCGCTTTTTGAAGCTCCTGTTGGAGGTCGACCCTCAGGCGCAGGTGGCCTCCCGGCTGACGGACGTGTATGTAAAGCGGTACCCTGAGGTGTCCTTAAGCTTTGACAAGCGCTATGTGGACCGCTACACCGGCATCGAAATTTCCGACGAGCAAGTGCTTTCCACTCTGCGCAGCCTGGGCTTTACTGCCGAGTACGATGGCAGCCTGTTCCGGGTGGAGGTCCCCTCTTGGCGCGCCACGAAGGACGTGACCATCAAGGCGGACATCATTGAGGAGATCACCCGCATTTACGGTTACGACAACTTCAATATTTCCACCACCCTGAGCCCCCTGTATCCCCGGAAAAAGAGCGCCGCAAATAAATGCGATAATTTTGCCAAAGATATTCTTGTACAGCGTTACCGGCTCCACGAGGTGCATTCCTATATCTGGTTCGATGCCAAAAAGTGCCGGGAGCTTGGGATCGGGCTGGAGGGAAATGTGAAGCTCTTAAGCCCCCAGTCACCGGACCTGGAAACACTGCGGACCAATATAGGTCCCACGCTGCTTTCTTTTGTGCAGGAGAACAGAAGCTTTGCCCCTGAGTTCGGGATCTTTGAGATCGGACGGGTCTGCGAGGGACTGAAGGAAAGCGGCGAGTGCCTGGAAAAAAAGGTGCTGGGCATTGCGCTTTACAGCCGTACCAAAGGAGAGAAAGAGCTGTACTTCCAGCTGCTGGATATGGTAAAGACCCTGGGCCGGGAGATCAGGCAGACGGAGTTTGCACTGGAAAATACGGTTCCCGCTCACAGCTGGCAGCATCCCCGGAACACGGCGAAGATAGCCTGCGGTGAAAAAGCCCTTGGGTGGCTGTGTGCGCTGCACCCCTCCGTACTGGAAAAGCTGGACCGGAAAGCCGCCGTGGTGTGCGCCCAGCTGGATATGGACGGTTTCGCCGCCCTTCCCGCCGGGAACATGGAATACCGGGAACCCTCAAAATTCCCGGGCATCGATATCGATTTGTCTATCCTGCTGCCGGAGGGCATGAAATATGCCGATCTGGTCCCCGCTTGGGAAAAAGTGGACCGTTCCCTGCTGACCGGCGTAAGCCTTATCGATTCCTTCTCTCAGAACGGAAAAAAGAGCCTGACGCTGCGTTTTGCCTTCTCCTCCCGGGAAAAGACCCTGACAAAAGAAGAGGTGCAGCCCGTGGTGGATCAGATCGTCGCGGGAGTGAACGCCGCCGGGGCGGTGCTCCGTTCCTGAGAGCGGCCAAAGAAAAAACTTGCAATCCGTTCCAATATCCTGTATGATTTAGAAAGGATATTGAGAATATTCTGATGAAAGGTAGGTGTTCCACATGCCGGAGGATATTTCCAGCAAAAAAACCATTACCTTCTCTGCAGAGGAGGTTCGGGAAGCGGACATGAAGCGCATTTTGCTCACAGTGTACGATGCGCTCAAGGAGAAGGGATATAATCCCATCAGTCAGATCGTGGGATATCTGCTGAGCGAAGACCCCACTTATATTACCACCCACAACAACGCCCGCAGTCTGGTCCGCCGGATCGATCGGGACGAGCTGCTGAAGGCCATGGTCCGTTCCTATCTGGGCGAATGAGGTTCCCGGCAGGGGGTTCAAATTTCTTGAAGAAAGCGCGGTGATTTTTTGAGCGAGCAAAAGGCGCCGAAGGGAAAGCCGGAGGAAAAGGCCAGTTTCCCCACCTATAAGGGGAAACCGCTGGTGCGCTCCGGCGACACCATCTATTACGGCAGTATGAAGGATAAGTATGTCATCAAGATCGACGTCAAGACCAAGAAAAAGGTGGGCGACTTGGACGTGGCCGACAAGGTAACGGTCCAGCTGATGTATACGGATCCTGAGATACGCACCAGAAAGCAGATCGTAAAGACCAGCGAGAAAAACGGTCTGTATCTGGCGCTGGATATTGCGGACGCTTGGCTCACCAGGGCCCTGTCCGAATGATTTAAAACCGGAAAAACCGGACGCGCTGTAGGCGCGTCCGGCTTTTTATGCTTTTCTGAATAGAATTTCTAAAACAGTATGTCGTAATTGACAGGCGTATAAAACAATCGGCGTATCTCTTCCCGGCCGGAGGACTGCCCCAGCACCCACATCAGTTTGGTGACGGTGGATTCCAGCGTCATATCATAGGGCTCCAGAAGCTGATAGCGCTCCTTAATGCGGTGTCCCACCTGGTAAACGGACAGATCGCTGCCCTCCTGCGGCACCTGGGTGGCCATAACGATGGTTTTCCCAGCCTGGACCAGCTGGTCCAGCGCATCAAGATAGACGTCGGGAATGCCGCCTACCCCATAGCTTTCGATGATGAGCCCATCGCAGGAGCCGCCTACGGCGGAGAATGCCGCAGCGGGCAGGCCCGGGATCAGCTTTAAAAGCGCGACCCGGGTGTTGAGACAGTGGGTGAATACCGGCTTTCCGGTTTCAACACAGGGAATAAAGCGGACGATCTTCCGGTCCCGGATATCCGCCAGGTCCGGAAAATTGATGCTGGTAAAGGCGTTGTAGCTCTTGGTCCGTGCCTTCCTGGCCCGGGTGCCCGCGATCACGTGCCCGCCGAAAACGATACAAACGCCGCTGTCTCCCGAGCAGGCGTACCGGAAGCTGTCCAGCAGATTTTTCCGCGCGTCCGTATCCTCCTGGTCAATGGGCTTCTGCGCCCCCGTCAATACGATAGGCTTCCTTGTGCCGCGGATCAGATAGGAAAGGGCCGCCGCCGTATAGGCCAGGGTATCTGTGCCATGGCAGATAACAAAGCCGTCGTAAGCCTCATACTGCTCTTCGATGAGCTTTGCCAGCAGCAGCCAGTGCTCCGGGGCAATGTTGGTGCTGTCGAGATTTAAAGCCTGTACAGCGCCTGCTTCGCACAGGGAGTGAACGTCCGGGACATGGAGAAGCAGCTCCTCCGCAGAAAGTCCCGGCGCCAGACCGCTGTCGGTTTTCAGGGAAGCGATGGTGCCTCCGGTGGAGATCAAAAGGATTCGTTTCATACCTTGAGTTTCTTCAGTTCTTCTACGACTTTCTGCAGCTCCTCCCGGGTGTAGACAGGGGAGAGGATGCCCGCAAGGAAGTCTGCATTGGCCGCGGCCAGCGTCTGCCGGACCTTTTCATCTCCCTCCTTATAGAACCAGGCGCGAAGCTGGGCTAAAATCGCCTGAGCTGCGGCCGCCGGTTCCCGGGAATTGGCCTGCTCCACAGGAAGGAAAGCGATACCGGCTTCTTTCCAGACAGGCTCTACGGCCTTCACGCGCTGTAAAAAGTCCTGGTAGTCCTTCCCTTTCGTCCAGGCGTTTTCCGCCAAGGCTGCTATGCGGGGGAACACCATGGTCTCCAGCCGTTCGCAGGTTTCCACGCGCTCCGTCCACAGGGGAGCCTCCAGACCCAAGACCTGTCCTGTGGAGATGGCTTCGCCGCCGGGAATGTGGGGCTCGTATGCATAGGTGCCCTCCATGGCGATCAGCGTGTGGTCATAGTCGAAATAGAAGGAGGAGGTATTGGAGAAAATAAACTTTCTCCCCTTGGGGATCTCTCGGGCGGAATAGTCCGCGCCCTGGTCGGTCCAGTACTGGGCCACGGCGGTGTCCTTCATCTTTCCGGAAGCCAGAATTTCATTCCAGCCAATGACGGCCTTGCCATGTTTTTCCAGAATATCCGCCAGCCGGGCAGTGAACAGCGCCTGCAGTTCCTCCTCGTTTTCAAGGCCGTTTTTCTTTATTTCCGCTTGGCATTTTGGGCATTTCTCCCACTCGGACTTGGGAGCCTCGTCCCCGCCGATGTGGAAAAACTCCGAAGGGAACAGGGGGCATATCTCGTCCAGCAGAGCCGTCAGGAACTCATATACCTTTTCGCTGCCGCCGCAGAGTATCCGGGGGAAGATGCCCGCCCCGGTCTCCACTTCGGTGGGTTCACCGGAGCAGCTGAGCTCGGGATAGGCCGCAGTGATGGCGGTGGTGTGGCCGGGCAGATCGATCTCGGGGATCACCTGGATATACCGCTCTCCGGCGTAAGCCACCACGTCTCTGATTTCCTCCTGGGTGTAAAAGCCGCCGACTTTTTTGCCGTCTTCCATGCGCCAGGAGCCGATCTCGTTGAGCTTGGGGAACTTTTTACTTTCGATGCGGAAGCCCTGGTCGTCGCTCAAGTGCCAGTGGAAGGTGTTGAGCTTCAGCTTCGCCATCTGGTCCAGCAGTTTTTTCACTTCCTCCACCGGGAAGAAATGGCGGCTTACGTCCAGCATGAACCCCCGATAACGGTATTTGGGAGCGTCCTCATACGCGCCGCAGAGCAGGGCGTTTCCTTCCTCGCGGAGCAGCTGGAACAGGGTCTGCGCACCGTAATAAGCGCCGTTTTCGTCCCAGGCGGCGATGACGATCCTTTCCGGACCCACTGTGAGCCGGTAGCCTTCGGCAGGAACGGAGGTGTCCGTTTCAAAGGTCAGTATGGCGTTTTCAGATCCTTCCAACGGGAATTGGGCGGCAAAGGGACAGTTCCCGCCGTAGGTCAGGGGCAGGGAGACGCGGCAGACGCCTTCCCCTAAAGTAACAGGTCCGTTGAGCTTGGGAATAATTTTCATGAGAACAGCTCCTCTCTGTAGCTTTGCCCTCAGTATAACAAAACGTCCGGCGAAGCGCAAGAACATTTGTGAAAGTACCGTAAAAACATAAAAAACACCTGCGGTGAGCCTTTTGCGAACCGCAGGTGCGTAGGATAAAATATTCTTTAAAAATGGCAAAAACAGGTTTTAGGTTTCCCGCGAAGCCTGCCAGGCGCGGTACGCTTCATAACTGCCGTCGAAGCTTTCGATCCGCCGGTCTTGCAGTACAGCGATGCGGGAGGCTGTTTTTTCTATAAAATAGCGGTCATGGGAGACAAACAGCAGAGTGCCGGCGTATTCCCGCAGAGCGTCCTCCAGCATTTCCCGGGTTTCAATGTCGATGTGGTTAGTGGGTTCGTCCAGAATGAGGAAATTGATCTGCCGCTGCAATAAAATGGCCAGCTTCAGCAGCACCTTTTCCCCGCCGGACAGGCTGGAACACCGCTTTTGAACATTGGCCCCTGTGAAGAAATACCTGGCCAACACGTTTCTGGCCTGACCCTCTGTGACCGGACATTCCCGGCGAAAGGCTTCCAGCACGCTGTCTGTCTCCGCAGGGAACCATATTTCCTGGGGGATATAGCCCGGCTGCACGCCGGGGTTCAGCATGATCTTCCCGGAATACCGGGTGTTTTCCTCCAGAACGGCTCGCAGCAGACTGGTTTTTCCCGTGCCGTTGTCGCCCATTAGGCAGAGCTTATCCTTTTCCCGAAGCAGCAGCTCTGCCTGTTCCAGCAGTACGGTATCCGCTGAAAAGCCCAGGGAAAAGTTTTCCAGCCGCAGCACCTCCGCGCCGGTGCGGGTCCCGCTGAAATGAATGGGGATAACGGGTTTTTCCAGCTGTGGACGCTCCAAAGCTTCCATTTTATCCAGCCGCTTTTCCAGCTCTTTGGCTTTTCGAAAGAATTTTTTGTTGTCTCCCTGGGCGCCCCACTCCCGAAACCGCTTGATGGCGGCCTTCATGGCGTCGATCTTTTTCTGCTGGTTTTTGTACTGCTCAAATTCCAGCAGCATCAGCCGCTCCTGCTCCTTGACGCTGAAGGAATAGTTCCCTGCGAAGGAAGTGCATGTCCCGTTTTCCAGCACCAATGTGCGGGTAGCTACCCGGTCCAGGAACCAGCGGTCGTGAGACACCAGCAGCACTGTGCCCCGGTATCTGCTGAGAAAGCTTTCAAACCATTCCAGAGTCTTCACGTCCAGATGGTTGGTGGGCTCGTCCAGCAGCAGGATATCCGGCTGCCGCAGCACTGCCGCCGCCAGGTTCACCACGGTTTTCTGGCCGCCGCTGAGAATGTTGTATTCCCGGGAAAGCAGTCCCGATAGACGAAAGCCCCCGATGACCTTGGAGGTCAATTCTTCCATGTCGTAACCGCCCAGGGCGGTATAGCGCTCCTGAGCCCGGGCGTACTGTTCCAGCGCAGGGGCGCAGTCACCCTCTGAGGCAGCCAGCTTTGCTTCCAGAGAGCGCAGTTCCCGTTCCGCTTCCAGTACATCTGCAAAGGGCTCCAGCAGCACCTGTTCCACGGTTTTCCCGGTTCCCGCAGGCGGGGTATCTGTTCCAGAAGACCGATTGCTGCTCCCCGGCGGATACTGATTTCCCCGGAATCCGGAGTTTCTTCTCCGACGATGAGTTTTAAAACGGTGGATTTCCCCGTGCCGCTGCGGCCCACCAGGGCGACCCGCTCGCCTGTCATGATCTCCAGGCACATGCCGTTGAGTATTTTTTTAAATCCAAAATTTTTGACAATTTGATTTATTCCGATTTCTATCATAGCGCATAGGCTCCTTTTTGAAGTTTTGTGCTTTTTCAAAAACAAGCCCGGATAGGAACGGGAATGATGTTTGCGCGATCCACGAGAATCGCTCCGCACAAATGGATCACGCGCTTATTCCGCGTCCATGGGGCTTGTACGGAGCTCATCGGAACCGACTCTGAAATAGAATTTTCCCGCTCTACTTACCAGAACCATTTGTACCACTCCTTTCTCTCTTTCAAATTGCCTTTCAAGTATACAGGGCTTTTTAGAAAAAAGCAAACAGCGCGTTATCGGAAGCGTAGCGCCGTTAGGCCTTTTCTCTGTTTAGCCAGCTTCGCAGCAGGGGCAGGAGGACGCCGCCCACGGCGTTTCCCAGAGTGATGAGCAGCAGATATCCGAAAGCTTTCGGGCTCCAAACCCGAGCTATGGAAAAATAGTACATGTCAGCCACGCAGTGCTCGAAACCGCAGAGGATAAAGACGGTTACGCCGAAAAACAGGGCCAGGTATTTTCCCAGCTCATGAGGATTTTTCTGAAAGCCGTCCACGGCGATAAAGATCAGGATATTGCAGAAGACTCCCAGAATGAAAAGGCTGAGAGGGCCGTCTTCCAGCTTTGCAGCACAGAGCGTTTGGGCCCGCTCTGCCAAAACCGGTCCGATGCGGGTCAGGCGTTCCAGCTCCGCCGTCAGCCATGTGCCGGCAAAATTTCCAAGCCAGATCAGAGGCAGGCTGGCGGCATAGGAGTGGTCACGCTCAAACACATAGCAGACCTTTCCCGTAAACAGGTGAAATCCGAAGGTACACACGGTAAAAAGACCCACCGTAAAAAACAGCGCGCCCAGCGCCCTGCTTTCCAGCGAAAGATAGACCGTTCCTCCCAGCGCAATGCTGACCCCAGCCAGGATCCCGCCCACAAAGGTTTTCAAATGCTTCATTCCCTTTTCCCCTTTCAAGTAGTAAAGCCGCGCTCTCCGGAAAACAAAAAAGGCCGTGCCGCGGCAGTTGTACTGCCCAGACGGCCGGCATTTCAGGCTGTTTCCGTTTCCCGGTGGTGCTCCACCTGTTCCGTCAGTCACGGGGCCTTGACAAAAATATCATAGCAAAATCGGAGAAAAAAAGCAAGGTCTAAAGGTGCAAAACGGTTGCGCAGCAGGTAAAGTATTGATAAAATAGGATATATTACAGGGTGAGAGACGCAAGGAGCGCGATATTTGTGAAAAAACTTCTCCGCTATATGAAGGAATATACAAAAGAGTGCGTGCTTGGACCGCTTTTCAAGCTGCTGGAAGCCTCTTTTGAACTGCTGGTCCCGCTTGTCATGGCAGCCGTGATCGATACGGGCATCAAAAACGCAGACAAGCCATACATTATCCGCATGTGCCTGCTTCTGGTGGCCCTGGGCGTCATCGGGCTCGTTTGTTCCATCACCGCCCAGTATTTCGCGGCGAAGGCCTCCGTGGGCTTTGCCGCCAGGCTGCGCAGGGCGCTGTTTTTCCATATTCAGGAGTTGAGCTATGCCGAAATGGACACGGAAGGCACCTCCACGCTCATCACCCGCATGACCAGCGATATCAATCAGGTCCAGAACGGAGTGAACCTTACGCTGCGTCTGCTTCTGCGGTCTCCCTTTGTGGTGTTCGGCGCCATGGTCATGGCTTTCACCATCGACTGGAAGGCTGCCTTGATCTTTGTGGCAGTGATCCCCCTGCTTTCCGCAGTGGTGTTTGGAGTCATGCTGTGGACCATGCCCCGCTATAAGCAGGTGCAGTCCGGCCTGGATAAGGTGCTGGGCGTCACAAGGGAAAACCTGACCGGCGTCCGGGTGATCCGGGCCTTCGGAAAGGAAGAAGCAGAGACCTGCCGCTTTGAGGAAACCAATAACAGCCTGACAAAGCTGCAGGTGTTCGTGGGCCGCGTCTCCGCCTTGATGAACCCTGTCACCTATATCCTGATAAACCTTGGTTCCGTCGCCCTGATCTGGGCGGGTGGGCTGCAGGTGGACCAGGGCGCCATCACTCAGGGCCAGGTGGTTGCCCTGATCAACTATATGGCTCAGATACTGGTAGAGCTTATCAAGCTGGCGAATTTGATCATCAACATTACAAAATCCCTGGCCTGTGCAAATCGTGTGGAAAGCGTGCTGGAGATCCAGCCCAGCCTCACTTCCCCCAAAACCGACCGGGAGGCGGAGGCTTCCGGGACCGTGGCCTTCGAGGGCGTGTCCCTCACCTATCGCGGGGCGGGTGGGGAGTCGCTTACCAATATCAGCTTTTCGGCAAAGCCGGGACAGGTCGTCGGCATCATCGGCGGCACGGGAAGCGGCAAGTCCAGCCTTGTGAATCTGATCCCCCGGTTTTACGACGTCACAGAGGGCAGAGTGACTGTCGGCGGCGTGGACGTGCGGGAATGGCCGCTGGAAAAGCTGCGGCAGACTGTAGGCGTAGTGCCGCAAAAGGCGGTGCTCTTTTCCGGGACCGTCCGGGAAAACCTGCTGTGGGGCAGGGAGGACGCCGACGACCAGGCCCTGTGGGAAGCTCTGGAGATCGCCCAGGCCCGGGAATTTATGGAGAAAAAGCCCAAGGGCCTGGACGCGACCGTGGCCCAGGGCGGTAAAAACTTTTCCGGCGGACAGCGCCAGCGCCTGACCATTGCCAGAGCACTGGTCAGGAAACCTTCGATTTTGATTTTGGACGACAGCGCCAGCGCGCTGGACCTTGCTACAGAGCTGAAGCTTCGCACGGCGATCCGGAACATGCCGGACAGCCCCACCGTGTTTCTTGTGTCCCAGCGGACCTCCTCTATTCGCCACGCCGACTTGATCATTGTTCTGGACGACGGCGAGGCCGTGGGTATGGGCACTCATGAAGAGCTGCTGCGGGGCTGCGAGGTTTACAGGGAAATATACGAATCTCAGTTCAGGAAGGAGGAGGCGCGCTCATGAAAAAGCAAACGAAGGAAGAAAGGGCGAAAGGCACGCTGAAAAAGGTGCTCCGCTATATCCGGCGCTATCGCTTTTTTGTGGCGCTCTCCATTCTTTTGGCTGCAGTGTCGGTGGCAGCCTCTTTGTATATCCCCATTCTCACCGGCAACGCTGTGGACCTGCTCATCGGTCCCGGGAAAGTAGATTTTCCCGCTGTTTTCCGAATTCTCATGCAGATCGCTGTTGTGGTGGGCGTGGCGGCCCTCTGCCAGTGGGCGATGAACGTGACGAACAACCGCATCACGTATCGGGTGGTGCGGGATATCCGGAACGAGGCTTTTCGAAAAATTGAAAAGCTGCCCCTGCGGTATATTGATTCCCACCCTGCCGGCGAGATCGTCAGCAGGGTCATCGCGGACGTGGACCAGTTCGCCGACGGGCTCCTCATGGGCTTTACGCAGCTCTTTACCGGCGTCCTTACGATTTTAGGCACGCTGTTTTTCATGTTTTCCGTGAATGTCACCATTACCCTGGTGGTTCTGCTGGTAACGCCTGTTTCTCTGGCGGTGGCGGCCTTTATCGCCAGGAGAACCTACGATATGTTCCGGCAGCAGTCCCAGGTGCGGGGCGAACAGACCGGTTTTATCGAGGAAATGGTGGGCGAGCAGAAAGTCGTACAGGCCTTCGGCAGGGAAAGAAAGTCCCAGGAGCAGTTTGACGAGATCAACGAACGCCTGCGGAAATGCTCTCTCAAGGCCATTTTCTTTTCCTCGATCACCAACCCCTCCACTCGGTTTGTCAATTCGCTGGTGTACACGGGAGTGGGCATTGTGGGCGCGCTGTCCGTGGTGAGCGGAGGCCTGACCATAGGCCAGCTTTCCTGCTTCCTGAGCTATGCCAACCAGTATACGAAACCCTTTAATGAAATTTCCGGCGTGGTGACGGAGCTGCAAAATGCGCTGGCCTGCGCGGCCCGGGTGTTCGAGCTGATCGAGGCGGAGCCGCAGGTCCCCGACACGCCCGGCGCGCTGGAGCTGCAGGAGGCCGATGGACGGGTAAAGGTCCAGGACGTGTTCTTTTCGTATCAAAAGGACCAGCATTTGATTGAAAATTTCAACCTGGACGTAAGATCCGGCCAGCGCGTTGCGCTGGTGGGCCCCACAGGCTGCGGCAAGACCACCATCATCAATCTGCTGATGCGGTTTTACGATGTGGATTCCGGCGCCATTCTGGTGGAGGGCACGGATATCCGGGATATCACCCGAAAGAGTCTGCGGAAAAACTACGGAATGGTGCTGCAGGATACCTGGCTGAAGCAGGGGACGATCCGGGAAAATATCGCTTACGGAAAACCGGGGGCTTCCCTGGAAGAGGTGATCACGGCGGCCAAGGCCGCCCATGCCCACAGCTTTATCAAACGGCTTCCCCGGGGCTATGAAACGGTGATCGGCGAAGACGGCGGCGCTATCAGTCAGGGTCAGAAGCAGCTTCTGTGTATTGCCAGGGTCATGCTCTGCCTGCCGCCTATGCTGATTCTGGACGAAGCCACATCTTCCATTGATACGCGCACGGAAATACGGATCCAGAAGGCCTTTGCCGAAATGATGGAGGGACGCACCAGCTTTATTGTGGCCCACCGGCTTTCCACAATTCGGGATGCGGACATGATTCTCGTCATGAAGGACGGTCACATCATCGAGCAGGGGTGCCACGAAGAATTGCTTCGGCAGGACGGTTTCTACGCCCAGCTCTATAACAGCCAGTTCGCACCGGAATAAAGGCCCTTCCACAGCGGCCTTTGCGCAGGACGGCAGCGTTATGCACCGAATCAGGGGAATTTCATACTATGGGAAGAAAGCGGCTGGAACGATATGCCGCGAATTTCTAAAGGAGGAGATTCCATGCCTGAAAACGAAGGCGCTCCCGAACTGGATTGCCGGGAATATTTCAAGGAAGCAGTCTGTATCGATGCCATGAGAATTTACGACTCATGCTCTGATAAGGACTGTCTTGAGGACATACGGGTGCTGTTCTGCCCGGCCCAGCAGGCGTTGGTAGACAGCGCCACAAATGTGCGCATCAAGGACGTGAACGTGATCACGGTGTATATCGATTTGCAGCCGATCCCGTTCAATAAAGGCTTCTACTCCGTAGATATGACTTTCTTCTTCGATGTGTGCGTCGAGCTGTTCGGCGGGCCCACCTCCTGTCCGGTTCCCGTCAGCGGCGTGGCGGTTTTCAACAAGAAGATCGTTCTCTACGGCAGCGAGGGAAATGTGAAAATGTTTTCCTCCGACCAGTGTGGGGAAACTGTGGATCCTCAGGACTGCAAGGTCCTTCCGAAAGCCACGGTACAGGTGGCGGAGCCGGTGGCCCTTTCCGCCAAGCTGTGTGACAGGCCCCTGTGCAGCTGCGAGCCTTACTGCCGCATTCCCGATTGCATTTGCCAGCGGTACGGCGGCGAGTTTGAGACCTGCCCCCAGAAGAATAACGTTTACGTCACCATCGGCCTGTTCATCATCGTGCAGATTGTCCGCAATGTGCAGATGCTGGTACCTGCCTACGACTTCTGCATTCCGGAAAAAGAATGCGTGGCTTCCAGTGACAACCCCTGCGAGCTGTTCAGACGGATCGAATTCCCCACTGATGAATTTTTCCCGCCCAGGGCGTCTGATTTGGGCGGCGGCAGCTGCTGCAAATAATCCCAATTTCCAGAAAAGAGCCCCTCCGGTTCAAATACCGGAAGGGTTCTTTTTTGGTGTTTCCTCTGCTTTTTGCAAAAAACAGGGCATTTCCCTGCATTTTATCCTTACATTTCACGAAACTTTGTGCTAAAATATTTCTATAGATAATACAGCTGCCCTGGGTTTTGATGGGCTGTGGATCGGTGAACGCTTTTGCCTGGCGTTTGGGCTTGTGCAGGGAGATGGCCGGATCCATTCATTCTGCGTGTTTTATTGGCAGACGGGCGAAGGAGGGGCATAATGTATCAGATAGGTGATTTGGTGCTGTACGGCGGTACAGGTGTTTGCAGGGTTGACGATACCAGAGAGCAGACTTTTCCCGGCACGGGGGAAAAGCGGCTCTACTATGTGCTGAAAGCGTTGTATACGGATTGCGTCATCTCTGTGCCGGTAGATTCGGATAAGGTGTTTATGCGGCCGATTATCTCCCGGGAAGAAGCGGAGCGCATTATTGAAGAGATTCCTCAAGTTCATGCCAAGGCCTATCACAGCCGGATCAGCCGGGAACTTTCCGAGCATTATGAAGAGATACTGAAAAGTCACGATTGCACCTCTTTGGTGGAACTGACCATGTCTATCTGGGCGAAAAAGCAGCAGTTCCTCGAGCAGAAGCGGAAATTCGGCACGGTGGACGAACGCTTTTTGCGGCGGGCGGAGGAACTCCTGTTTGGTGAGCTGGCTGCCGCTTTGGATATTCCCAGGGACCAGGTGCAGGCGTATATCGCCTCCCGCCTTGGCCAAGCGCAGAGAGACGCTTTGCCTGAAAGCGGCTGAGTTTTACGCCGGTTCTTGTCTATACAAAATTGAAAATCTGACATTTTCTGTGAAAGACGGGAGCAAAAATCCCGTCTTTTTTTGTTTTTAAACCCAAGAATTAAAAAAATCAATCCTTTTGCTTAAAAAAATCAATTTTATGCTTGACAATCTTAAAATTTGGGATTATAATGCAGACATAAAGTAAAAACCTTCCAAAATCCGGCGGGTCTTCCGCAGAGATGCGCAGACCACGGAAAATTTTCTATAAGGAGGAGAAGGCATGGCAGCTAATTTATTTCACGCGCCGTCCCGCTGCCCGGTCTGCGGCGGCGACATGACGGTTACCCGTCTAAAGTGCGAAAACTGCGGTACGGAACTGAATGGGAGCTTCGCGCCCTGTCGGTTTTGCCGGCTGGAGGAAAAGCACTTGCAGTTTGTGGAGACCTTCCTCCGGTGCCGGGGTTCCATCAAGGAAGTGGAAAAGGCCCTGGGGGTCAGCTATCCCACGGTGAAAAATATGCTGGACGCGGCCCTCACGGCGCTGGGATTTGATGAGCGGCCGGATCTGCGGGCGGTCCGCGAGGAAGAGGAAAGGGTCGATATCCTGGATAGGCTCTCCAACCGGGAAATCGATGTGGATACGGCCATTGAGGCGTTGAATCAGCTGAAAGGCGGGAAATGATATGAGCAATCGAGCAAGCAGGGCTTTCGCCATGGCGGAAGCGGGCAGAATTGCCCGGGAGGACGTTCGATGGGCAATGGGTGGAGCCGGGGTCTTCAGCGTGGAGCAGCCCTTTGAAAAAGCGGCCCTGGAACTGCAAAAGGGGGCAAAAGAAGCCCTTTACGGGTTTGGCCGGATCTTCCGGGCGGCATGGACCATCTGCCGCGAGCTGGCAAAGGCGGCCGCGTGGGAGCTGCGGACAACACACGATCTGACTCTGTGGCGGAAAACGCCTGATAAAACAGTGAAAGGTGGGGAACGACATGAGTGACGGCAAGCGCAGGATACTGGAAATGCTGGAAAGCGGAACGATCAGTCAGGAGGACGCCTCCCGGCTTTTGGATGCCCTGGGAGAAACCGATGGGGAACCGCCCGTAATATCCCGGGAGAGCGAAGGCGGCGGGAAACAGCCGGAAAATGTTTCGAGTTCCGCTAAACAGCCCGAGGTGCTGGAGGAAGAGAACCTGGAACAGATTGGAAAAAAGCTGAGTCAGGCCGCGCAGGGCCTGACCGCCGAAGTTAAGGATACGCTCAAAAAAGCAGCGGAGACTCTGGAACAGCAGGTGGAAACGGCCCACGCGGAGGCAATCAAACTGACTTTGCAGCCCGATATTCCGGAAATTCCAGAGATCCCGGAAATCCCAGAGATCCCAGAGATCCCGGAAATTCCGGAGCCGCCTGAAATACTGCAGATGCGGGAACCGCTGCCCACCGACGGAAGGGCCTATGACTACGCAGGTGTGAAAAACCGGGTGGAGTCGCTCACGGTGGACTGGGTCAGCGGCCCAGTGGAGATCAGGCGGGGGCAGGACGAGGCCCTGAAGATCACCGAATACGCCAGCCGTCCTCTGAGGCCGGAGGAACAACTGGAGCTTGAAGCGGACGGCGATGATGTGACCATTCGTTTCAGCAGAAAGCGCTCCTTCTGGATAAGCCATGGCATATCCGGCCTTACCAAACATCTGGTGGTAGAGCTGCCGGCTTCGCTGAAGCATTTGGAGGACTTGACCGTGAAAAATGTTTCCGGCGTTGTATATGTAGACGGTCTCAGGGGAGAAGACTTCACGATTTCTTCTGTTTCCGGCGGAGTCTGCGCCGCCAATCTTCAGGCAGAGGATTTGAAGCTGACGTCCGTTTCAGGCGTGGTTCGGGGAGAAGCGGTTCAGGTGGAGGATTTCCATGCTTCCAGCACCTCCGGCAAGGTGGAGATAACGAATTTCAGCGCGGAAGATGTCGAACTGAACACCGTGTCCGGCTCCGTACGGGCCGCAGGCAGAGGCGAAACCATTTCGGCAAACACCACCTCCGGTTCTATCAGCCTGCAGCTGGTTTCCATGCCGGACGAGGTGCGCCTGAACAGCGTGTCGGGGAAAGCGGCTCTTACCATTCCCGACAGTTCCGCAGGCTTTACCGTGAAATACAACAGCACTTCCGGCTCTTTCCGAAGCGATTTCCCTCTTTCCGGCGAGCTTGGCAGAAAATCCGGAAACGCTTCCTATGCCGGCGGAGAAACGGAAATCAGCCTGAAGACTATGTCCGGCTCCATGGAGCTGCACAGAAGCTGATTTCAGGATCTGAAAACAGCGTATATCCTTTGGAAAATAGAAACGGGAGCGCCCTTTCGATAAGGAAGGGCGCTCCCGGCTGTTTTATGTATGTTATAGGAAAATTTCTTTGTGTTCCCTGGCGGAGCGGTAAGCGGCCAGCATCAGCTCCACCGTGTCCGTCACGCCGGGAATGTCGTTTTGGAAAGGCGTTCCCTCCAAAAGCGATGTGTAAAAGTCATTGATACACAGTTCATGGCTGCCACCCCAGTAGGATTTTCCCACAGCAGGTGAAGCAAGGGACGCCAGGTCCCGGCGCTCTTTGGAGCCGTCCTTCCAGGCAATGGTCGCTTCCCGCCCTTCCATGCGCAGCACGGCGTTTTCACAGACAAGCTCCAGCAGCACCGGGGAATCTTGGCAGTGCCCGGTGGAAGCAAAGAACAGGGCAGGGACACCGTGAAAATCAATGCGGGCTTCAAAGGTATCCTCCACCTCGATAACGTTTTTGAGGTGGTGGTTGGAGAGGGAAGCGTCCACCTTTTCCGCCCGGCCCAAAAACCAGCCGAGCAGGTCCATTGTATGAATGGACTGGTTGATGAGCGCGCCGCCGCCCTCAGTGGCGAGAGCGCCCCGCCAGCCGCTTTCGATATAATAGGGAGCTTCCCGCTTCCAGGTGACAAAAGCCCTGGCCCCCAAAAGCCTGCCGGGTTTTCCTTTCGCCAGCAGATCCCTGAGCAGCCGGACCTCCGGGTTATAGCGGTTCTGAAAACAGATGCCTACCCGCACTTTATCTTTGAGGGCCTTAAATTCCTGCCATTGGCTTTCCGTGATGACGGGAGGCTTTTCTGTAAAGACATGGATTCCCTGTTCCGCCGCCAGTTTCGCCATCGGGGTGTGCAGGTAGTGGGGGGTGCAGATATGCAGCACGTCGATCCTTTCCTGGGCCAGAAGCTCCTCCAGGGAGGAATAGGCCCGCCCGCCGCAGGTCTTGACCAGGGCCTCAGCCCGCTCCGGCCGGATATCGGCAAAGGCCAGCAGCTCAGCCGTTTCCTGCTGCCGAAGGACCGCCGCATGGACCTGGGCAATGCTGCCGCAGCCCACAATGGCGCATTTTAAGCGTTTCATACCAAAGCTTCCTTTCCTTCGGGGATATCTGACAGAATGGACGTCAGCGCGTCCAGCGCCAGCTTCCAGGCGGTTTTTCCGTCCATAGACGTATCCCTGCGCTTTGCATCCTGTTCCAGGGCCGCGAGACCGCTGAAATTTACAAGGTGAGGCTCCAGAGACAGGAACCCCCGCCAGCCGCTGCCAATCAGCTCGGCGAGAAGCTCTTTCACGCGGCCGTCTCCCATGCCTGCGGGCACGATTCGCCCTTCCGCCTTTAGTGCATCCTTGATGTGGACGTACTCGATATACGGCCGGAGCAGCTCAAAGGCTTCCACGGTGTCCTGCCCAACCTCTACGAAATTGGCAAAATCAAATACCGCCCGGAAATGGAGGCCGTAAAACTCCTTCATCAGCTCCCGACAGCGGGGGGCTGTGTCGCCGTAGATCTGCTTTTCATTTTCGTGCAGCAGTACGGAGCCCCATTTGGAGGCTTCCTCGATGAAAGCGCTGATCCTTTCAAAAACCTGGGCCCGGAATTGCTCCGGAGTTTCTGCGGCGGGCAGGTAAAAGCTGAATATCCGCACATAGGGCGCGTCCAGCTCCTTCTGTATTTCCAGCGTGCGTTTCAGCTTTTCCATGTGGGAGGAAAAATCGTCTGCAATGGAGATTTTTCCAATGGGAGAGCCGATAGAGGACACGGAAACGCCCGACTCCCGGAGTTTTTCCTTCACTTCTTTGCACTTTTGCGGTGTGAGCGCGGAAACATTGACGCCGTCCACGTTCCGCAGCTCAATATTGGAAAGCCCTAATTTCCGGACAGTTTTCAGCTGCTCGTCAAAAACGGGAGAGATCTCGTCCGAAAAACCGGACAGTTTTAGTTTGCGCATGTATATTCCTCCTGCTTAGTAAGTACCTTCCGTTGAAAAGGTGATCTCCCGCGTGTCTTTTGCTTTCGACTGCTTCCGACGGGCGCTCAGCTCCTGTAAAAACAGCTCTTCGTCGAAGGGAATCTCTACCGGACGCCCAAGCCAGCTGGAAAGATGCATGGCGTTGGAAAGGGTCAGTCCCCGGATTCCCTCTCTGCCGTCGGCCACCAGAGACGTTCCCCGCAGAATATTCCCGGCAAAGGCGTTCAGCACGCCGACGTGCTGGGGATTTTCCCCGTCTGTTTCTACAGTGAGCTCCTCACAGGGCGGTTTTGCGAAGCCCTCCGCACAGGTCCTGCAAAAATCCCGCTCGTCCTGCCCCAGCTTCCAGAAGGTGAGAGCGCCGTTTTCGCAGACCAGCTTGCCAAGGGTCCCGGTGAGCTCAAAGCGGTTAGTGCCAGGTGCGTCCCCGGTGGAGGTGATAAACACGCCGGTGGCGCCGTTTTCAAATTCCAGATAGGCGGTGACGTCGTCTTCCACCTCGATATCGTGCCACTTGCCCTCATGGCAGAAGGCCTGTACGGTCTTAGGCAGACCGCAGATCCACTGCAGCAGGTCCAGCTGATGAGGGCACTGGTTGAGAAGTACTCCGCCGCCCTCGCCGTCCCAGGTAGCCCGCCAGCTGCCGGAATCGTAATAGGATTGGGTCCTGTACCAGTCGGTGATGATCCAGTTCACCCGCTTGAGCTGTCCCAGTTCCCCGCTTTGGACCATGTCGTGCATTTTGCGGTACAGGCAGTTGGTGCGCTGGTTGAACATCATGGCAAATACCTTTCCGCTCTTTTCGGCGGCCTGGTTCATTTCTGCTACGGCTTTTGTGTATACCCCTGCCGGTTTCTCGCACAGCACATGCAGCCCCTTTTCAAAGGCCTGTATCGCCAGAATGGGGTGCTGGTAATGAGGCGTAGCGATCAAAACGGCGTCGCACAGCCCGCTTTGAATGAGATCTGCGCCCTCCTCAAAAACAGGCGTGCCCTGGGGTAGAGTCTCCTCCGCCCATGCCCTGCGGCTCTCCCGGCGGTCGGCCACGGCGGCGATCTCGATCTCCGGCGTCTTTCCCGCCAAAATATTCTGAACGTGGCCGGAGCCCATGTTTCCCACGCCGATAATGCCAAGCCTTACTTTTTCCATACGGATACCTCCCTGTTTCTTCTGTTTGGTAATTCAATAGAACACCTTTACGGTGATGATCTCAAAGGGTTTAAAGGTGAGCCCGAGCTCTGCACCTTTTTGAATATCTCCCAGCGGCTCCTCCAGCATATTGCAGAGCTGGAAACCCGTTCCCTTCGGGCAGGCGAGCGTTGTCCGGACGTGAGAGCCTGTGGCCTCGTACAGCCGGAGAATAAAGGCTTTCTGGCTGTCCTCGCAAGGCTTTACGGTGTCAATGATAACGTTGTCCCGGTCCACAGAAGCCAGCCCCTCAAAGGCGGCGTCTCCGACGGCCTGTACGGGCGGGAAGTTCAGCAGGTACCCTTCCCGGACCACATCGCTGCCGAAGCCCGAAGCGTGGGGATAGAAGGAATAGGTGAAGCGGTGCAGTCCCGCGTCGCCCCGATTGTCGGGGCGGCAGCCGCCTTTGTGCAGGGAAAGATGAACACTGCCCTCCTTCACGCTGACGCCGTACTTGCAGTTGTTGAGCACCGCCGCGCCTTGATCGGGCTCGGACAGGTCCGTATACCTGTGGTTGCAGACCTCGAACATAGCCTGTTCCCGCTCCGTGTTGCGGGTGGTGGGACGCAGGCAGCAGCCGAACTGGATCTCGTTTCTTGCGTGGTCCGCCCGCAGATCCAGATCGAAGGCGGCCTTGAGGAAACGGTGGCGGTCGCGCCAGTCTATTTCGGTCTCAAAATCTATGCGGGGACTGGAAGCGCGGAAGATCATATCCTGCCGCAGGGTCGTTTTTTCTGTCAGTCTATATTCGCTGCGCAGGCGGAATTCTACCTGCCCGTCGGAGATCACTTCCCGGGAAAGCAGCTTTCCGGCAGGGGCCAGTTTTGTTTCCAGGTCCGCGTCCACGTCCCAGTTATCCCAGTCGGCGGGCAGGTCCTCGCCCAGCAGGAAGGCGTTGAGGGGATATTTACCCGTGTCCCGCAGTTCTCTTTGCAGCCGCAGGTCGAAGAAGCTTTCCAGCGCTCCGTTTTCGTCAAAGGATATCCGGGCAAAAGGCGTTTCCAGCGTTTTGCCGTTCCAGCAGAAAGCACTGCCCGAAGCGCACGCGGAGGAAACTGCTGTCTTCAAAGTAACGCCGCCGAGGGCGGGGAGGGCAAGGCCGTCCGCCGCCCAGAGTATCTTCCCGTCCAGGTTTTGTGTCTTTTGAAGGGTAAGGCTCGAATCGACCGGCGCTTTTTCCTGCGGAAAATAAACGGTATCCTGCCGGGCAAAGCCAAGGGGGTTGAGAACGATCACAGAATCGTTCGCTTCCGATGAAAGCAAGCCTGCGGTTTTGGATTCCGCGTTCCGGATCATTTCAGATACCTGCCGTTCGGCCTGCTCGTGTACCTCCTGCAAAGAGGTGCCGGGAAGGATATCGTGGAACTGGTTTACAAGCAGCACCTCGGCCAGAGGCTCAATATCCTGCTCTGTCGCAGCGCGGTTCCGGCGCAGCGCGGCCAGCACCTCCGCCAGCTCCAGATCGTGCAGGGCAATCTCGGCTTTACGGTTGTTTCGCTTGATCTCGTGCAGATTTGTCAGCGTGCCCCTGTGCAGCTCCAGATACAGCTCGCCCCGATGTACGGGAGGGTCGCAGGCTTCCTGTTCCATTTCCCGCAGGAAATCTCCCACGTTGACCTGCCGCGCCTTTGGGCAGCCCTCCAGATCGGCGCAGCGCCGCGCCAGTTCCAGCATTTCAAACATCGGTCCGCCGCCTCCGTCGCCGTAGCCGTAGGGAAGCAGCCGCTTGCTGACAACGCGCTTTTCGGGCATGGCAAGGCCGCCCTCCACACCGTTGATCTCAGGGATCAGGTCCTCCGGGCAGGGCCAGCTTTGGATTACGGTAAAATGGGTAAACACCCGGGTGCCGTCAATGCCCTCCCAGTAGAAGGTCTCCCAGGGGAAGCGGGTGGTGTCGTTCCAAGACATTTTTGTTGTGACAAAATAGTCCACGCCGCAGCCCTTCATGATCTGGGGAATAGCGGCGCTGTAGCCGAAAGTGTCCGGCAGCCAGAAGCAGTTGGAGCGGTAATTGAAATACTTTTGTGTGTACCGCTGGCCCCAGAGGAACTGCCGGACCAGGGATTCGCCTGAAGGAATATTGCAGTCACATTCCACCCAGACGCCGCCGTTTGGCTCGTAACGCCCTTCGGCGATCTTTTCAGAAATGGCCTGGAACAGGCTGGGATAATACCGGCGCATCCATTCCAGATGAAAGGCGGAGCTCTGGAAAAACCGGTGTTCCGGGTACTGGTCCATCAGGTTCAGCTGGTTGGAATAGGTTCTGGCGCATTTTTTCAGCGTGACCTTTGTTGGCCAGAGCCACGCAGTGTCCATATGGGAGTGCCCCACAATGCCCGCCACAGGCGCAGAGGGGCCGTTTTTGACTGCCAGACAGGGGGCCATGGTTTTTCTTGCTTCCAGCAGCGATGCTTCCCAGACTGCCTTTGGGCAATCCTCCGGCGACTGCACAGCCTGTTGGAAGACGCCGGTCAAACAGTTGAGCACCTGTGCCCGGCGGAAATCGGTTTCCGGAAGCTTTTCCGCCAGCTGGCACAAGACCTGCAGGTCAAAGAGAAAACCGCAAACCGTTTCGTTTTTTAAACAAATCTCTCCGCCCTCATAGAGATAGCGGGCTGGCGGCGGTGGATCGTTGGAAAGAGGACTGGTACCAAGAACATGGTGCCCGGTGTACATTTCTACGGCCAGTTCCATGGGTGAGCCATCGCAGCTTCCCGTGAGACAGGAAATGTAATGATTCCCGTTTTGCAGGGTAAAGATCCCCCGGGGAGCGCCGTTTAAAAAGAGCATTCCTTCCGCGCCGCCGAAATGAGGGTATAGATATAATGGTTTCCCCAGAAGCTCCTTTTCAGGGCGAAATTCCGTGCGAAACCAGCCGTAACCGCAGGGAGAGCCCCAGGACTCTCCCTTGGAAACGGTCCGCCAATCCACCTGCTCCGGTACACTGTAAAATTCCTCTCCGGTCTCAAAAAGCTGAAAATCGAGAGATAAAACGGGTTCAAACAGATAAGGAGTATATGTCTTCTGCATGCGCTTCAATTTGCGGAGCATGCGCTGGGTCTGGACAGGATTCAGCATGGCTGTAAACACACCTTTCAAAGGGGATTTATCAACTGCGATTATTCTAGCACAATGACGGGGTGGAATCAAGCTGGAGGGGAACGGGATTACCCGGACCGGCACTGAAAAAAATTCACGCCGGGCAAACTGCCCGGCGTGAGAAAATAATTCAATTACATGCTTTTCCGATCAGCCTTCCGCGGGGGAGTCGCCAGTGGCGGTCTCTTCCGCCTTCGCGCTGTCTCTAAGAGTCAGCGGGTGATAGCAAAGCACCATGCGCTCGTTGCCAAGCTGTGTGGATTCAGGCCGGTTTTGCCGGCATTCATCCGTAGCGTAAGGGCAGCGTGGCGCAAATTTGCAGTAGGAGATGGAATATTCCTTGTCCTCCATGCCTGCCATGACGATCTCGTCTTTCCACTTGTCGCCGACTCTGGGGACCGAGTTCATCAGCAGCTCGGTGTAAGGGTGGGCAGGGTGGTCCATGATCTCCTTCGCGGGACCATATTCGATCAGGCAGCCGCGGTACAATGTGGCGATATAATCGGACACATAGTAGGCGGTGGAAAGATCATGAGTGATGTAGATGAAGGAAATGTTGTATTTGTCCCGCAGCTCCTTGAAGAGGTTTACGATGTTCATCTTCATAGAGGCGTCGATAGCGGCTACGGGTTCGTCGGCGATGATCAGCTTGGGACGGGTGACAAGCGCCCGGGCGATGGAAACGCGCTGCAGCTCGCCGCCGGAGAACTGAGTGGGATATTTGCCTTTGACCACCTCGAGAGACAGGCCGACGCTTTTGAGCGCTTCGTCTACCAGCTTGTCGGCCTCTTGGCGGTTCTTGGCGATACCCAGCCGCAAAGCGGTGTTATACAGGTATGTGTCCACCGTTTTTCTGGCGGAGAAGGATTCGTAGGGGTTCTGGAAAATGGGCTGTACGTCCAGCTTGAACTGCTTGGCGTCATAGCTCTTTTTGTTTGCATAGGACTTGCCGTCCAGAACGATGTCACCCATGTCGGGCGTATGCAGCCGCAGGACCATTTTACACAAGGTGGACTTGCCGCAGCCGGATTCGCCCACGATGGAGAGGATCACAGGCTTGTCGCTGTCAATGGACAGAGATACGTCGTCGATGGCGACAAGTTTTTTGCCTCGCAGCATTCCGCCAATGCGGAAGATCTTGCTGACATTTTTGATTTCCAGCAATTTTTCAGCCATTACTTCTTCGCCTCCTCATTGAGCAGATGACAGGCGGCAAAGCGCCCGGGTTTCACCTCGCGGAATTCCGGGACCTCCTGACGGCACCGGTCCGTGGCGTGAGGGCAGCGGGGGGCGAAACGGCAGCCCGGAGGGGGATTCTTCAGGGCCGGCGGACGGCCGGGAATGCCCTCTCTCTGGCTCTTGTCGCCTACGCGGGGCAGAGCCCCTACCAGCATGGTGGTATAAGGGTGAATGGGGTCGTTGAAGATATCTTCGGTCTTGCCCAGCTCCACAACGCTGCCGGAATACATGATGGCCATGCGGTCCGTGATCTGGTAATGCACGCCCATATCATGGCTGACGATGATCATGGTGTTCTTCAGCTGCTTCTGCAAGCGCATCAGCATCATCAGAATGCCCTTCTGCACCACCACATCCAGGGCGGTGGTGGGCTCGTCTGCCAGCACCACGTTAGGGGACATGAAGGTAGCCAGCGCGATGATGGCGCGCTGCCGCATGCCGCCGGACAGCTGGAAAGGATAGGATTCCAGCACATCGGGGGAAAGACTCAGCTCTTTGAGATAATTTGCCACTCTCTCCAGCGTTTGGGCCTCGGTCTCATTCTGGCGGTCTTCCTTAGGAATAGAATCGATAAACTGTTTTTTCAGACGTACGATGGGGTTCAATACGCTCTGTGCGGCCTGGGGGACATAGGAAATGTTTTTCCACCAAGTGTTGCGTATCTGGCCGGATTCGTAGGAGAATTTCTGTCCGTTCTTCTCACCTTCCAGAACGACTCTGCCCTTGTCGATGACAAGGGGAAACTCCACAATGTCATACAAGGTATTCAGCAGGGTGGTCTTGCCGCAGCCGGACTCACCCGCAATGCCGAAAATCTCATTGTCATGAATGTCAAAGTTCAAATCGTTGATCACATGGACGTCGCCGTCTATGGTTTTGTAAGAAGTGGACAGATGCTCGATTTTTAACATATTCGTTTACCTGCCTCTCTTCATCGATTGATAGTCGTTATAGCCGGTAATCAGCAGGAACAGGCCAATGAACAGGATAATGGTCGCCACGATGGGGGAACCGATCCACAGCCACTGCTGCGTAAAGATGGCGTTTTTCTCTCTGGCCCACTGGATCATGTTGCCCAAGGAAACGAGACTGCCCGGAGACAGGCCCAGAACAGCCAGGCTGGATTCAGAACCAATGGCGCTGAGTACCGCGTTCATGAAATTGGAAAGGGACCAGGAAAGGGCGAAGGGCAGGATCTCGGTTACGACGATCTGTACCATTCCTTCGCCGGAGAACCGTGCCGTGTGAATGAAATCTCTTTCCTTGATGGTCAAAGCCATGGAACGGATCTGGCGGCTGGGCCAGGCCCACGCAAACATTGCCAGAACCAGAGCCATCAGAAAGACAGTGGAGCTGCCCTTCATCAAGGAGGCCATCAGAATGAGGATAGGCAGTGAAGGGATCACCACAAAGGTATCTGTAATGACCATGAGAACACGGTCCAGCGCGCCGCCGGCAAAGCCAGCCAGCAGGCCCACAAACACGCCTACCACCGTGCCGATGAGGGCCACGATAAGACCGATAGTCAATGAATTGTGAATGGCTTCAATCAGCAGCCACAGCACGTCCTGCCCCATATTGGTGGTACCCAGCCAATGCTCACCGGAAGCGCCAAGCTTAGGCGTATAGGTGTTGAAAGCAAAGGGATCCTGGTGCGGGAAGTAATAGACTATAAAGCCGATGATAAAGAAGAACAGGGTGATGATAAGGCCTGCCTTCAGGCGGAAATTCGCGTTTTTCCAGAATTTCGCAAAGCTTTTCCCGAAATTCTTTTTCTCTTTTTTGGCTTCGATTGTATTTTCCACTGTGAATTTCCTCCTTTCTCAGCTGTAACGGATCCGGGGGTCGATGAACGGATAGACGATATCGACGATGAGGGTCGCAGTGGCAACGGCCACGATAGAAATGGTGATGCAGCCCAGGATCATATTGTAGTCGGCTGCCAGAATGGCGCCCTGCACCAGACTGCCAACGCCCGGATAACCGAAGATGATCTCAGTCATGATCGAACCGCCGAACACGCCGCCAAGACTCATGGCCAGAGCGGTGATCTGAGTCAGAATGGAGTTGTGGAACACGTAGCTCCGGCCGATCTTTCCTTCGGAAAGGCCGCGGTACCGCGCGTAGCGGACAAAGTCCTCCTCAGCGGTAGTACCGGCCAGAGATTTCATGGAAATGATCCACCAGCCGGTGCCTACCAGCAGCATGGTGATGGCCGGCAGAACAGAGGCCTTTAAGAGAGCCGACCAGAACGCCGCGCCGCCAGTGGCAGGCAAGGTGGTGGTCAGCGGGAACCACTTCAGAAGGAAACCGAACACGATCTGGAAAACCAGGGCCACAATAAAGTAGGGAATGGGGTAGATGCAGATAGCGATGCCTTCCAGGATCTTAGAGGAACGCTTATTCTTGCGGAAACCGGCCAGCAGGCCGATGATGTTGCCAATCACCCACGCCAGAATGGTGGAGAACAGGGACAGACACACCGTATAGGGCAGGTTGCGGCCGATGATCTCGTTGACGGGCGTAGGATAGCTCATCAGCGAAGGGCCGAAGTCGAAATGGAGCAGCCCTCTCCACAGGAATGAGCCGTATTGTTGCAGCAGGGAACCCTCCAGGCCGAACTGTACGCGCAACTGGCTTTCCAGCGCGTCGCGTTGGGCAGGGTCCATAGAACCGGACCGGGCGGTGATTTGTCCAATCATGTTCTGAACGGGGTCGGATGGGAACATTCTGGGAATAAAGAAGATAAATGTTACGCCTATCCAAATCGTCAGGGCCCAGGTCAGGATACGTTTCAAGAAGTATGTACGGAATTTCACAGATACACTTCCTTATCTGACAGAATATTGGGCAGTGCAGCGCTTTCCAGACGCGCTGCAGAATTGACAAAAAAGAGATGGATTGTGCCAAACATTTGATAAGACTTATGAGTAAAAAGAGAGAGGCGCAATCGTGTGTTTCAACGGTTTGCGCCTCTCCCCACAGAACTCATAGATTCCTATGCCTTATTGGGATTCGGTGATACCGATAAGGTCTTTCGCTTCAGTATATCTGTTCCCTTTAGCCAACAGCCTTCAGATGAGGCAGAATATACTTGAAGCAGCTCCACCACCACCAAGGGCCGTTGTAGGGATCATCCGCACAGGGATAGCCGGTCCAGTAGGTGTCATTGGTGGGAACAAACTTAACGCCGGAGTGGAAGCCGATCATGACGCAGTCTTCAATGGCGATCTTCATGAAGTCCTGACCCAGCTGATAAGCTTCGTCACTGTCGGGGTCAAGGGTAGCCAGCTGATGGATAATGTCGGAAGCTTCCTGATTATCCCAGCGCATGCCCTGGCCGGAACCAGTCTCGCCCATGGGCTTGATAAGCGCGTTGTCATAGCCGGAGATCTGAGAATAGATGTCTCTGGTGATACCGCCGGTGGGCCAATAGCCGCCGATGTCGAAAGCGCCGGTGCCGCCGTTGGTGTTCCAAGTAGCGTCGCTCTCGGAGACCAGCGTGCAGTCAAAGCCCAGAGCCTTCCACTGGTTGAACGCAGCCTGAGCGCCGCGGCCAGCCTGGAATTCGCCGGAGGACAGATAGGAAACGTTGAACTTGAAGGGCTCGCCGTTGAACATCCAGGTGTCGCCTTCCTTGGTGACGCCAGCCAGAGCCAGCAGCTTGGTAGCAGCCTCTTCATCATGCTTCCACCAGCCGATGCCGAACATGTCTTCCAGCGCAGCCTCGTCGGTAGGAATGTCGCGGCCCTGAGCGCGCAGAGTCTCAGCCATACGATTCTTATACTCGGGATCGAAGGGCTTGAACTTGGTGCCGTCGCCCAGATCGAGCTCGAAGTTGGAGACCCACTCCTTCAGGGGCTGATAATACAGCTCGGTCATAGCGGTGGTAGCGGTCAGGATCGGGAAGCAGGAAGCACGGCCGATGCCGTCAAAGACGTTCATGGAGATCTGGTCGAAGTCCAGCAACAGGGTCATGCCCCAGCGGAAGTTGGGATCGTTATAAGGAGCGCCCTTGCCCATGGAGAAGACCAGGCCCTTGGAGCAGGGGTCGTCGGAGGTAGCGTAGGGGAAGTCGGGATACCAGGCCTTGATCTTGTCGTTCTGTGCCTTCATGGCTTCCAGAACTTCGGGAGTCACTTCGCAGAGCACATCGATCTCGTTGTTGATCATAGCCATCTGCTTGGTGGACTCGTCGTCGCCCAGCGTGCGGAACCAAACCCAGGCGGGCGGCGCATCGGTGATGCCGTAAACTTCCTTGTTTACAACGCCCAGCGTGGACTGCTCCCAGTCCTCACGGCGCTGGTAGAGCACCCAGGTGCCGTTGGGATCGTAGGAATGTACGGTGTAGGGGCCGGCAACCACGGGGCTTTCGTCCTTAAAGGTGTAAACGTCAGCCTGCTGGCTGTAGATGTGCTCGGGCACAATGCGAAGATCGTTGCCCCAAATGGTGACGCCGAAGCGGAGAGCCAGACGGGGGAAGGATTCGTTCATAACGATCTTCACGGTGGTGGGGTCAACAGCCTCGATGGACTTGAAAGTCTGCTTGTAGTAAGAGCTGGCGCCGATGGAGTCGGTGTCCTTGATCATGTTCATGGTAAAGGCCACGTCGTCGGCGGTCAGATCTTCGCCGTCGGACCACTTGATGCCCTCGCGGATCTTAACGGTCCACTCGGTGAAGTCTGCATTTGGGGTGCCCATGTCAGCGGCAACCTCAGGGAACTGTTCGCCCTTAACGGTGTCCATTTCCCACATCATGGCGCTCATCAGCTGATGAATGCCAATGCCGGCGGAAGTGCCGTTCATGTAGGTGTTGAACTGGCCGGGGCAGTCCGTAGCGCTCTGATACTCAACGATCAGGGTCTCGTTACGGGGAGTGCCAACCTCAGTCGTCTCGCCGCTGGCAGCGGGCTCAGAAGTCTGAGAGGCAGGGGTGGACTCGGGCGTGCTGGCGGTGCTGTTATTGGCCGCCGGCGTGCTCGAGGAGGAAGTTTCGCCGCTACAGCCGGCCATAATGCATGTGAGCACCATAGCCATGGCGAGCAGCAGAGCTAACGTTCTCTTCTTCATGGTAGGTCGTACCTCCTTAAAAATTTGACGGTTCACTGGCCGTCCTTCATATTTCCGAGAAGCTGTCCGAAAACGGGAACGGGGCAAACTGTACAGTTTGCAAATTGTAAAGGGCATGCCCTTTACAATAGAACCCTATTGCCGGCATCGCACAACATTACACGGCTGATTCGGTGAGGAGAAAGCAATCTCCTCTGAAAGTAATTTCCTCCCAAAAACTGGAAATATCCGCAAAAAAGCTGTAAAAATGGGAGCATATGCACACATTGCTCAAAAAGAGGGAGAAAAACAAACTTCCTTTTGTGGCATAATCATAACACTTGTTCACAGAAAAGTCAACCATTCTTTTGCTTCTCTTCAAAAAAATTTCAAAAAATTTTCGTAAATTGCCGCTTTTTTCGGGATTTTACCGAAAAGGGCCTGCGATTTGAGCCCGTGCGGAAAGACAGATCTCAAACACAAACGCTTCTAAAATGGCTTTTTGATTAGGAAGACGGGGTAGATCCTGGTATCGTGCCGTTTTGAATCACAAAGCGCACGCCACAATAGTCTTTGATGGTTTATTGATCATGTACGAATTGTATTGATGGCGCGCGGATTTCTATGGCATATGGCAGTTCAAATTTTGAGACGCAGAAATGCACATACTTTGTCCCATGGTCGGGAAGCTGAATCCCGAAGTCGTTGTCCTCGCAGCCTCATGTCTTAAAAAATCCGTCCAGCTGTGTCAAAATGGATCTACCATCATCACAGGCACTATGCTCATGCTCCCGCCACCTTTCTTTCCCAAAGGCCGGCACAGGAGCAAAGGGAAGTTAAATGAAAGGGGCAGAAGTTCTGCAGCAATGCAAATTATAGAAACCATAAAATTTTATCACATCATTTAATTTTATGACGAGAAATATATCGATGCAGAATTCTCTGAATCGCATAAGAACCAATAAAAATTCTTGGGAACACTGACAATTGCCGCGATTCAAGAAGCAGGTTATACTTTTCCCATTGCCCCAGATATCACTGGTTGTAGGAGGTAATTATGGAATTTAAATTTGAATGGGTATTGTCCCTATCGTTTGAAGATGTTCCACCGCCAGTCAGCTTCTACCAAATTCCAAAGCTGTCAGTCAGCAGTCATGGTGTAATGACGATGAATCAGCCCCTGCAAAAAGCTTTAGACTGTACTCGTCCGATTCACATGCAAGTCAGTACAGATGGCAGAGTGATAAAAATGGCTTCTTCGGAAAATGGGGACCAGCCTTTCAGTCCGAAGGGGCAGCTAAAGAATATGAAGCTTCTTTCCATGCTGCAAAGGAAAGGCGTTCAATTGCCCTGCCGCTATCTGATGGATTGGGATTCGGACGAAGAGGTTTGGATCGGCTGCAGCGAAGATCTGCCGGCGCCGCCGGATATGGAAATGCCGCATAGAAAGCGCAAAAGGAAAGCCCTATGAAGCATCGGAAATTTTCTCTCCGGGATCAGAAATATGTTCAGGAGCTTACTCAGAAGCTTTATAATCAAGCAGGGTTAACTGAGCAGTATGCCGATACGGCCGACTGGTCCGGTATTGGCTGGGAATGTTTTTTGGAGATTTTCTATCGGCAGCCGGAAAGTTTTTTGGGCGGCGGTAGCCGGGGCTGGTATGCCGTGAGAGATGCAATTTGGGATCGTCTGCTTGCAGAGAAAGCAGTGTTGCTTCAAATCAAATTTCAGCAATGGTCGCTGGACGTCCCGGTTTCCGATGAAATTGAAGAACCGCGTGTGGGCTGCTGCCCTTCAGTATAGGTGATTGCGTTAACACAGTTTGTCTTTACGATTTTCTGAACCGATTACATCCATATGCGCCGGATGCTGTGTTTCTTGCAAAGCGATTTATGGAGGGGGATACAGAAAGCGAAATCTATCGGTATTACAATTGGTCCAATGACCGCTACCAATGCGCTTTTACGATTCTTCGCACCGCTATGGAGGAGTACGAAAAAATTTGAAGGGTGGGGTAGGAGAGAATTTTCAATATTACCTCAGCCTCAAAACTATTGGCAAGGCGGTCGGGTTGAGCCGGAACACCGTTCAGAAGTATGTTTCTGCC
>CAZXLM010000023.1:0-36134 GCA_964642055.1 uncultured Acutalibacter sp.
GCGCTTAACAGGCCCTTCTCCATGGAGCTTGGCCACTGTGACTGTCTCGCCCACCTTCACATCTTTTAAGGTTTTCATATTTCTTTCCCTCCTTTACCAGGCGCAGAATGCGCCCATTGATTGGAGAACACCGGTACGTTTACGAAGCAAAAGAAAGGTGCTTTAGGGGTTCTCCGTGATGACAACAGCTCTGCTGTTGTCATTTACACCTGAATTCGATTTGCCATGGTCTTATCCAGCGCGATCCGGCTGTCCTTCACCTGCACGATGAGGTTCCCCGCGATCTCGCTTACCACCGTTACAGCACTGTCCACCACAAAACCCAGTTCCGCCAGGTGCTGGCGCACCTCGTCCTTGCCGGTGATCTTGCGAATGGTTACCGTCTCCCCGGACTTTGCCATTGTCAGCGGCATCATTCCTTCGCCTCCTCACAACTTAGTTAGTAATTGCTAACCTTGAAATCGTCCTTAGTTTACTACCACTAACTCGCATTGTCAAGCCCCTTTTGCAAAAAACTTGATTTTTGGGTTAGAAGATGCTAATCTATGCAAAAGAGCATTCGCAAAGGGAGGAGTTTTGTGAATATCTATGAATCCGCTGAAGACTATCTGGAATGTATTTTGATGCTGCGTGAGAAAAAGGGAACAGTACGCTCCATCGACATTGCCCATGAAATGGATTTCTCCAAGCCCAGCGTCAGCGTGGCCATGAAAAACCTGCGGGAAAACGGCTATATTCAAATGGATCCCGACGGTTTCATTACCCTGCTTCCGCCTGGGGAGGAGATCGCTCAACGCATTTACGGCCGTCACCGGCTTTTGACGGAGTTTCTCACCCAACTAGGCGTATCTCCGGAAAACGCCGCTGCCGACGCCTGCAAGATCGAGCATGACCTGAGTGATGAGAGCTATGAGAGGATCAGGGTGATGACCGTCCAAAACCGGGCGAAGCATTCATAATTTTCGGGCTCTCGGGCCCCACGATTCTACGATCGATACCGTGCTCAAAGGACGCGGCATGAATTTCCTACATACAGCTTTCCCTTTCTCCACCGGTACAGCCGGCAGCTGGGGGCATGACCAAAGAAACCGGCTTGACCTTTTGGGTCAAGCCGGTTTCTTCTCGTTTCAGAAGCAATATTTCCCATAAGCTGCCGGACACGGCGCATTTCTTGAAACGGCTGGTATGCTAATTCTGAGGGAAGACAACGGAAACAGCCGTCCCTTTTCCCACTTCGCTGTGCAGTTCGATCACTGCGTGGTGGTACTGAGCGATATGCTTGACGATGGACAGCCCCAGTCCTGTGCCGCCGGAAGCTTTTGACCGGCTTTTATCCACGCGGAAAAATCGCTCGAACACGCGGGACTGATACTCCGCCGGGATACCGATCCCTGTGTCCCGGACAGTAACGGACGGGCGGCCTGCTTCCTTGGAGACGGAAATATCCACCTGCCCGCCCTCTCTGTTGTATTTGATCGCATTGTCGCAAAGGTTATAGATCATTTCATACAAGAAGCGGGAAACGCCGGTCACCTGGGCGCTCTCTCCTGTAACGGAGAGTTTGACCCCCTTCTTTTCGGCGGCATTTTCCAGCGCGGAAGCCGTATCCTTTGCCAAAGAAAGCAGCTCTACGGGCTCCTGAACCAAAGGTAGCCCTTCGTCCAGCTGAGAAAGGTGAATGATGTCGTCCACCAGTGTGACCAGCCGGGCGGCCTCGGTGTGGATCAGGCCGGAAAAATGAGGAATATCCTCGGCCTTGACGACTTCTTTTTCCAGCAGCTCTGCACTGCCCAGAATGGATTGCAAAGGTGTTTTCAGCTCATGGGACACATTGGCGGTAAATTCCCGGCGGCTGCGTTCGGCCTGCGCCTGCTCTGTCACATCGAAGGCCAGAAGCGCGGCGCCGATCACGATCCCCTCCGATTCGATCCCGCTGACGTCAAACTGAAATTCCCGGTCGTTCTGTTCCATGCGGATCTCGCTGTGTCCTTCTTCCAGCGCCGTCTGAACGGCAAGGTAAAGCTCACGATTTCGATTTACCGGCAAAAAGCTCTGGCCGATGCAGGCGTCTTCCGCCCCGAAGATGACTTTTGCAGCAGGATTGATGCCCAAAACTTTCCCGGCACTGTCCAACAGCACAAGCCCTTCCTTCATGTGGCCGGTGATCTGCTCAAATTCGTCTCTTTTTTCTTGCAGCTCCTGAAGCTGGGCGCTGATCTGCCGGCGCTGCTGGTGAATGCGGTCCAGAAGGGGAGACAATTCCTCGTAAACGTCATTTTCCAGAGGGCTGTCCAGATCCAGCGTGTTAAGAGGACGAACGATACGCTTTGCCATTCGGTTGGATAAAACAGCGGAAAGGATCACCGCCAATATTCCCACCAGCAGAAGGGGCTGGGCCATGACCAGCGTCAGCGTCAGCGCTGTGGCGTGGTCGGCTGAGATGCGAAGAATGGTCCCGTTGTTCAGCGCCTTGGCATAGTAGATCGTCCGCCGGGTCAGGGTCGAAGAATATCGAACGCTGCTGCTTTCCCCCCTGGTGAACGCCTCCTGGATCTCCACGCGGCTCCCGTGGTTTTCCATAGTTTCAGCGGGTTCCACGCTGTCGAAGAGCACCGTTCCGTCTGAGGCTACCCAAGTCAGCCTGTAATCCGGGGCCCAGTCATAGCGGTAGTCCTGTCCGGTCAAGCGCTCCAAATAGTCCTGCCCGCTTGCTTCCACCCCATAGGCGGCCAGGCGCAGCTCGTCTTTCAGCTGGTTTTCCTGTACGGTCACAAAATAGCCGTACAGACAACCCATGATGATCACCATGCTGGAAAGGAGCACCACCATCGCCACAGTCAAGGTAGAGCGAAAGATTCTTTTCGTCATCGTTGTCCCTCCAACCGATAGCCGATACCGCGTATTGTCTGGATCTTATCCCCGTAAGCCCCCAGCTTCTGCCGCAGGGTGCGAATATGCGTGTCTATCGTACGTGTTTCACCGGTAAATTCCATGTTCCAAACGATGGAAAGCAGCTGCTCCCTGGTAAAGGCAATGCCGGGAGAAGACAGAAACAGGCGCAGCAGCTCAAACTCCTTCAAGGTGAGGGAAATGCGTTCCCCGTCGGCGGCAACGGTGCGCTTTGACAGATCCATCACCAGACCGCCGCAGGTCAAGACCTCCCGTTCCTGCCCGGGCTTGCAGCGGCGCAGCACCGCCTTGACGCGGGATACCATCTCCATCATGCCGAAGGGCTTGACCAAATAGTCGTCCGCCCCCAGGTCCAGGCTCTGGATCTTGTCGTACTCCGCCCCCTTGGCCGTGGCCATGATGACGGGAATATCCTGTGTGTCCCGGTTCGCCTTCATCTGCCTGAGAAGCTCCACGCCGCTTTTTCCCGGCAGCATCACGTCCAGAATGACCAGCTCTGGCCGCACTGTCTGCAAAGCCGTCCAAAAACCCGCTCCATCGGTGAAGCCCTCTGTCTCAAAGCCTGCGGAGCGCAGGGTATAAAGCTCCAGGCTCCGGATACTCTCGTCGTCCTCTACGCAGAAGATCATCTCATTTTCCTCCCGTTATGCCCATATGGCCATAGCAAGAGTTCCTATGACCATGAGAGCCAGCCCGCAGGCTGCTTTTCTGCTGAGCTTTTCATGAAACACAAGGTAGGAAAACGTCACCGTTGCAAGAATACTCAGCTTGTCGATGGGAACCACCACACTGACCACACCGTTTTGAATGGCATAGTAATAGCACAGCCAGGACGCCCCGGTCGCCAGACCGGACAGGGCGATGAAGGCAAGCTCCCGCCTGTCGATCGTCTTTACCTGACCCTGTTTGCCCCGTGCAAATACGATGGCCCAGGCCATGACCAGAACAACGCTGGTGCGAATAGCCGTACCCAGATTGGATTCCACATTTTCGATGCCCACCTTCGCCAGGATCGAGGTGAGCGCTGCAAACACAGCAGATCCGACAGCATAGGGAAGCCACTGCCTGCCGGAGCTGCCGTTCCGGCCGTCCTTCCGCTCGATCATCAGAAAGATGCCAGCCCCAAGGAGCGCCGTCCCTGCAAGCTTTACAGCCAGATGCCCGGTTTCCCTAAACAGGAGGATCGCCAGCAGCACGGTCAGGATCGTGCTGGATTTGTCGATGGGAACGACTTTGTTAACGTCCCCTGTAGAGAGGGCCTTGAAATAGCAGATCCAGGACGCTCCGGTGGCCAGGCCGGAGAGAATGAGAAACAGCAGGGATCTGGGCGTAATGGAGGTGACGGTTCCCGCGGAACCGGCCACAAAGACCATGACCCAGGTAAACAGAAGCACGATCACGGTGCGCAGCGCCGTGGCCACATCTGAATCGGTCTTTCTGATCCCGCATTTGGCAAGAATTGCAGTCAATCCGGCAAACAGGGCAGACAGGACCGCCATCACAAGCCACATAGTAATCAGCCTCTTTTCCTATGGCGCTTTATTCGCCGCCACCGGCTTTATTATACCATAAGCGCGAAGCGCGTTGGTATAATGTGTCCATCGGCCGTCTGAGCGAAGCGAAGAACTGGCCGGGACAAATTTAAATTCGTATAATAGCAGCTTTGCAGCTATTATACCTCACCTGCGGTGGGCACACGAGAATCGGCCTCGCTCAAACTCGCAAATGAACGGCCCGACTACGGCTTTGCAGCTATTATACCTCACCTGCGGTGGGTACACGAGAATCGGCCTCTCTGAAACTCACAAATGAACGGCCCGACCGCAGCCTTGCGGATATTATACTATAGTAATCGCCGCGTATCAATCCTCAATGCAGGGCAGGGCATATTTGCGCGTATACGCCCGGTAACGTTCCTGGAAATTTTCGTTATCGGCCCTGATCTCCCGCAGAGACTGGTGGAGATTCAGGTTGTCGTGGGCGGCGTCCAAAACGCACCCGGCAATGTTGGAGCAATGGTCCGCCGTGCGTTCCAGATTGGTCAGCAGATCGAACCAGGCAAAGCCCGCGTCGATGGTGCAGGCTCCCTTTTGCAGGCGCAGGATATGGCGGGTGCGCAGCCGTTCTTTCAATCGGTCGATGACCTGCTCCAAAGGCTCCACTTCAGAGGCGGCCGCCAGATCGTTTTGGAGGAAAGCGGTCAGCGACAGCTCCAGAATATCCCTGACAGCGGCGGTGAGCACGGTCAATTCTGCCAGTGCTGACCGGGACAGGCGCAGGCCTTTATCCCGCAGCTCTTCGGCGGACTCCACCAAATTGACGGCGTGATCTCCGATGCGTTCAAAGTCTCCGATCAGCTTCAGCAGCTTTCCTGCTTCACGACTGTTGTCTTCGCTGATCTGCCTTGTGCTCAGCTCTACAAGGTAGGTCCCCAGCAGGTCCTCGTCGTGGTCGGTCTTGTCCTCCTTTTCACGGATAGTGGCAGCAAGCTCCGGCGTATAGGCAAAGAGCGCGTCTATAGCTTCCTGCAAGGCCGACGCGGCGGTCTCCGCCATATTGGCGGCTACGCTGTGGCACTGCTCCAAAGCAATGGAAGGGGTGGCGAACAGGCGCTCGTCCAATTCGGTAAAGGTATCCGGCTGCCTGGCGTCCGGGACCAGGGCCGTGACCAAGCGCTCCAAAAGGCCGGACAGGGGCAGCATCAGCGCGGTACACAGGACATTGAACACCGAATGGGCCGCGGCGATACCCACGAGAGAAGCAGGCGCGTCCAGCAGAGCGGGGCGCAGTAAAGCCTGAAGCAGGCAAAACACCGTCAGCCATACCGCTGTGCCAATGATGTTAAAGGAGAGGTGGACCAGGGCGGCCCGCTTGGCGTTCTTGTTGGCCCCCACAGCGGACAGCAGGGCAGTGACACAAGTGCCGATATTCTGCCCCATGATAATGGGAATAGCCGCGCCGTAGGAAACCTGGCCGGTAACAGCCAGTGCCTGCAGAATGCCTACCGAGGCTGAGCTGGACTGAATGACTGCTGTCAGCGCCGCGCCGGCCAAAACGCCCAGGATCGGATTTTTGAACAGAAGGAACAACTGCTGAAAGGCCGGCACTTCCCGCAGTCCGGATACCGCCCCGGACATGGTCTCCATGCCGAACATCAGCGTCGCAAATCCCAGCAGGATCATGCCGGTATCCTTTTTCCTGGTATTTTTACAGAACATATAGAAGATGATCCCGACCAAAGCCAGCACCGGCGTGAAGGACGAAGGCTTCAGCAGCCGTATCAGCAGATTGCCGCTGTCGATCCCCGCAAGGCTCAGAATCCAGGCTGTCACTGTGGTGCCGACGTTGGCCCCCATGATGATATTGATAGCCTGCTTTAAGTTCATCAGGCCGGAATTGACAAAGCCCACCACCATGACCGTGGTGGCAGAAGAGCTCTGAATGACCGCCGTGACTCCTAAACCTGTCAGGAGCCCTGCCAGCCTGCCGGTGGTCAGCTTTTCCAGCAGGGAGCGCAAATGCCCGCCGGCCCTGCGCTCCAGCGCCTGCCCCATCAGGCTCATGCCAAACAGGAAAAGGCTTAAACCGCCGATCAGAGTGAGTACATCAAAGATATCCATCGGTCCTAATCCCCCTTGTTGCCGCAAATTTATCGTACCAGTTGATTGTAAAATCTGATATCCCGGTTTTGTAAAATCCATGTGAAATAAAGGGCCGGCCGGGATCGTCCGCCTCTATCGGCTATTCCAGCCACGCCGTCTCCGGCGGCGGGATAATCCCCGTACCCAGATTTGGCTTTGGTCAAAGCCAGACCCTGAAAGCGGTGTGGGCAGAGAAAAGCTGAAGGTATCATGAAAGGCGGCTGTAATACCAGTGTTTGTAGTGCGGCATTGAAAAATCCCGCGCTCTTTTTATACACAAAACACCTGTTCCCGCAGGACAAAAAAGGGGTGGCTGCGCAAGCGGCTTTTACTCTCCGCAAAAATCAAAGGGTTTCCCTTGAACGGGCAAGCTGTATCGTGTATAATTTGAATCAGATCGTGGCGCGGGAACCAAAGCGGCAGGACTAAGAGAAAATCCATACTGAGAGGAGCTTATCTATGGGTAAAAAGAAAAGTGTTCTGCAGGGCGACAAATTTGTCATGGAGGACTATGACCGGCAGCCGGCGTTTTCCAGTTTTCTTCCGGGGCTTGCCGGAATCAAGGGGATCCCCATCTGGTCCTTCTACACCAACCGGGGCCAGGCCATCAACAGCTTTGGCGTACACAACAAAGATAACGCCATGATGGAATTTAACCCCGCCAACACTGCATATGAGAATACAAATCTGAAAGGCTTCCGCACCTTTGCGCGCAGGGACGGAGAATATTTTGAGCCTTTTTGCAGCTATGCCCCCGCCGCCCGCCGCCGCATGGAGATCGAAAAAAACGTGGTGACGGTTTCCGAGGAAAGCCACAGCCTGCGGTTTACGGTACAATATCTGATCCTGCCCCATGAGAACATCGGCGCGCTGGCCCGCCATGTGACAGTGGAAAACCTGGGCCCCGCCTGCCGGCTGGAGCTGCTGGACGGCATGGCGCAGATCATTCAGTACGGCCTGGCAAACAGTCAGTATAAGGAAATGTCAAACCTCTTCAAAAGCTGGGTGGATATCAAAAATATCGAGAACTCGGCGCCGGTGTACACCATGCGGGCGTCCAGCGACGATTCCGCCGAGGTCTCCGAGATAGAGGGCGGCTACTTCTACTGCGCGGTTCTGGACGAAAGCTTGCAGCCCCTCGTCTACGACAAGAGCACGATCTTCTCCTACGAACATTCCATGCAGCACCCGGTCACGTTCCTGGAACAGGGGCTGGACGCCGTGCTGGAAAAGCCGCAGTGTTTCGCAAACAAGGTGCCCTGCGCCTTTGTTCCTGTGAAGCGAGACTTGAAAGAAAGAGAGGCGTTCTCCTTTACCGCCTACGCCGGCTTTGCTCCCTCCATCGAGCTTCTGAACAGCAAGACCCGGACATTCTGCCGGCCAGGCTATGCGGAGGAAAAGCTGGAAGACGCCAGAAAGCTGGTAGACCGCTTTACCGGGGACGTCTGGACAAAGTCCTCCGATCCCCTGTTTGACCGCTACATCGAGCAGTGCTATCTGGATAATTTCCTGCGAGGCGGCTATCCCTTTGTCATCGGTCGGGGAGACGGGAAAAAGGTCATTCACCTTTTCAGCCGTAAGCACGGCGACCCGGAGCGGGACTACAATTTCTTTTCTATCGCCGGGGAATATTACTCTCAGGGCAACGGGAACTACCGGGACGTGTGCCAGAACCGGCGCAACGATGTGTTCTTCTGCCCGGAGGTGGGGGACTTTAACGTGCGCCAGTTCTACAGCCTGGTGCAGATGGACGGCTACAACCCCCTTGAGATCCGGCCTAATACATTTGTGATAGAAGAACCGCAGAGGGAAAAGGCCCAGGAGCTTTTAAAGCGCTTTGTGCCCGGCCGGGAGGCGGTGCTCGAAAAGGTGCTGCACTCCCCCTTTACCCCCGGGCAGATCACCAACGCCATCGCGGCCCATGCGATCGCCGTGCAGGGCGACGAGGAAGAATTGGTCGAAGAGCTCCTGACGCTGGCAGAGCAGCGTCAGGAGGCAGGCTTCGGCGAAGGCTATTGGTGCGACCACTGGGATTACGACCTGGACCTGGTGGAAAACTACCTGCTGATCTACCCAGAGGAAAAGGAGCGGCTGCTTTTTGAAGATGACAGCTACCGCTATTACGACAGCGCAGGCGCGGTGCGTCCCCGCCGGGACACCTATGTGCTCAACCATGGGAAAGCCCGGCAGTACGGGGCTGTGGAGCGCTGCGAGGAAAAGCTGAAGCGGCCCGGCTTTGCGGAAAATGGTACCAACTGGCTGAAGGACAAAGACGGCTGTGAAGTGACCACCACCCTGTTCGGGAAAATGATGACCCTGGCGGTCAACAAATTTGCCCTCCTGGACTCCTGCGGGCTGGGCATTGAAATGGACGGCGGCAAACCCGGCTGGAACGACGCCATGAATGGCCTGCCCGGCCTGTTCGGCAGCAGCATGGCGGAAACAATGGAGCTCAAGCGCCTGGTAAAGTTCATGCTCACTGCCGTCAAAGAGCAGCAAAACAAGGAATGCAGCAGAGCTGTGGAGCTTCCTGCGGAGCTGGCAGACTTTATGGAGAAGCTCATGGCGGCGCTGGAAGAGGGTCTTCCCTCCTTTGCATACTGGGACAAAGCCGCTTCCCTGCGGGAAGAATTCCGGGAAAAAACCAAGCTTTCTGTCAGCGGGGCAAAAGTCCTGATGCCTTTTGCCCGGCTGGAAGAGGTGCTGACTGCCTTTGACAAAAAGCTCCATACTGCGGTGGAAAAAGCGCTGGAGATCGGCCAGGGCGTCATGCCCACCTATTTCACCTTTGAGGCGGACGATTTCGAGGTGGTCAAAAATCCCGACGGCAGCGACCGGATCAGCCCCTACGGCCTGCCCAGCGTCCATGTAAAGCATTTCACGCTGATAAGGCTCCCCTATTTCCTGGAAGGCCCGGCCAGAATGCTGGCGGCCTCCACAGAAGCGGAGCGGGAGACCGCGGCGCAGATGTGCGCAAAGCTTCGGGAAAGCGGCGTATACGATAGAAAGCTGAAAATGTACAAGACCTCGGAATCCATCGAATCCCTCTCTATGGAAAACGGCCGTATCCGAGCCTTTACCCCGGGCTGGCTGGAACGGGAAAGCGTTTTCCTTCACATGGAGTACAAATATTTTCTCGGCATGCTGAAGGCCGGGCTGTATGAGGAATTCTACACGGCCATCGGCGACGCGCTGATCCCCTATCAGGACCCGGCCGTCTATGGCCGCAGCATTCTGGAAAATTCCTCCTTCCTGGCTTCCAGCGTCAACCCGGACCCCTCCGTGCACGGCCAAGGCTTTGTGGGCAGGCTTTCCGGCTCCACGGTGGAGGCGGTCTCCATGTGGCTGGGCATGTTTCTGGGCAAAGGCGGCTTCTTTGCGGAGAACGGGCAGGTGCATTTCCGCTTCTCTCCCCTGCTGGCAGGCCGCATGTTTGACAACGCGGGCGAGGCTTCCTTCAAGCTTTTAGGCAGCTGCAAGGTGACCTATCACAACGAGGGAAAGAAAAACTGCTACGGCGAAGATGGCGCGAAACCGGTCCGTCTGCTGGTACACACCGGGACAGAAGACGTGCCAGTAGAGGGCGGCGTGCTGGAAGAACCCCTGGCTCTGGCGCTCAGAGAGGGAAAGATCCCCGCCATCGAGGTCTGGCTGGCGTAAAACAGCCTGTCTTTTGACAACGGAAAAAGTGGCCGGCCTGAGATTTTCAGGCCGGCCGTTTTATCATGTTCTGTTTTCCCGATCCAGATTTTTAAATCTTGTCAAGATCTGCGGGGACTAAGATGACAGTGAGAGAAAGAGGACCCTCCGGCAGCTCTTGGGCCGGTATGACTAGCTCTGCGCCCTGTCCGGTCCAGGTTTTTCCTCCAAGGCTTACAGAGCCGATTTTGTACTGCCCCCAGTCCAGCTTTTCCGGGTTTTCATAGCGGACCTCCAAGGTGTGACCCGCACTGGTGCAGGAGATTTCCGCGATCCCTTCGGCGCTGAACTGCTCCGAGGTCAGCTTGGGAGAAAGCGCCAGGTCGCCTGCCCGGCCCCGCACGCCAAAGGCCTGGGTCTGCAAAGTCAAGAGCCACCAGCTTCCCGCCCCGGTGAGATAAGGATACATGCCCCGCCCACGGTCGTCAAAATATTCGGGAATTCCGGGCAGAATGCGGCTGGAGGAAAACCGCGCGCTCTGCCGGTACAGACTGCTGAGCACCTTCCAGCCCTCTTTGGCAAAGCCCCGGGAATACAGAGCGTAAGCATACATTACGGCCATGTGGCAGAACACGGCCCCGTTTTCCTTGTGACCGTAAGCGAAGCCAAACATACGGCCCATATCCAGCTTGACCTCTTCAAAATTCGTGTTCAGGCAGTAACCGCCCCGGTCCTCGTCATAGAGATACCGATCCGCAGAGCGTATTATCTCCGCGGCTTTTGATTCGTCCGCCGTTCCCGAAAGCAGACAAAATACCTGGCCGGTGAGCATCATGCGCACCTTGCCGTTTTGAACGCCCTCAACAGCTTTTCCAGAGTCGTCATAATAGCTGTTGAACCAGTGATTTCCCATGCCGTCGCCGGTCCACTCCGTTTCCCGGATATGGGCTTTCAGATAACTGCCCATGGCCTGTACCCGCTGTGCCAAGTACGAAAGGGAAACCTCGCACTTTTCCGTGGCGGCGTCAGCGGCGCTGCAATACTCGTAGAGAGCCGTCTGCATCTGCTTCGGTGTACCGGGCTCCTGCTCCAGCAAAACTGTCAGAGGCTTCAGCAGGGGAACCGCTTTTTCCCCAGATCGCTCCAGACGTTTCAGCAGAGCGGCAAGGATGTCGAAGTTCCCGGCATAGGCGGCGGTAAAGGCCACGCTTTCGCCATTGGTGCGGGCCATGTCAAGGCCGTCGTTCCAGTCTGCACCCCGCAGTCTCATGTGTCCGTGCCCTCCTACATCGAAGAAAGCGGTGACAGCCTGGATCAGCAGATGTTCCAGCACCGTGCCGGTATGAGAAGCGCCGCTGGTGCTCCGCGGGGCGCCCTCGCCCCGGAAGGCCAGAGAATCGGAGAAATACGGCTGCTCCTCCAGCAGGAAACCATCGTTTCCCGTTTCGTCCAGATAGAGGTTCACCGTCAGAAGGGGCCAAAAGCCGTGGTCTATCCACACCCGTGGAATATTGTTCCGATCCGCCTTAAATTCGCCGGGCTTTGTG
This sequence comes from uncultured Acutalibacter sp., assembly GCA_964642055.1. GTDB lineage: Bacteria > Bacillota > Clostridia > Oscillospirales > Acutalibacteraceae > Acutalibacter. The sequence goes on from CAZXLM010000023.1 coordinate 11,738, forward strand.
CCGATAATGGTGGCGTTGGTGCCGTCTGTGCGCACCCCGGCAAAATAGCTGAGCAGGTCGTTCCGAGCCGCTGCCGGATCGGTCAGCAGCAGAGCAAGGCTGTCCTGCCACAGATCTCGCCAGCCTCTGCCGCCCCGGCCGTAATCGTGGTGAGGCAGGAAGCTGCACCCGCAGATCCGCCGAAGCAGGGGCTGGATCCCCACCCAGCGCATCCAGGCGTCAAAATTCTCCTCGCCGGCGCAGAAGTGCTGGGAGGCGGCCTTCTGCCACCAGGTCTTCGTTCTTTCCAGATGGTCTTCCACTGCGGAAGCGGTGAGATAGGGAGCCGGGTCGTCGTCCACGGCCAAAACGATCTGATAGCGCCGGTTTTCCCCGGGCTCCAGAGTGATTTCCGGGAAAAACAGCGCCGCCACCATTTCCCCGCCTTGGGCGGAATCACCTTCGTAAAGCAGAGAAGCAGAGCCCGGCTCTGTCAGGGCCTGGGGCCAATCGTAGCTTCCGCAGCCCACAAAGTCTCGTACCATGGGCATAAAACCCGCCGGAGCGGCGCCATTTCCCTCCGCGCCCCAGACCCGGTAAGTAACCTGACCCTTTTGGTGCCCGCGTTCGTCAAAAGTCAAGGTGGGGTGGAGATCAATGCCAAATTTAGTGAGCTTGGCCCTGTGCAGCAGGCTGGTAACGTGCCGGTGGTCCCGGATATTGTCCGCAGACCGGCCATACAGGGGAATGGCGGCAACGGGCGTGAAGCATACCGCCGTTTCAGACATATTGGTCAGAGAGACCTGCATGATCTCTACCCGGTCTTTGCCCGCCGGGACAAAGCTCAGTGTTTCCGCACGGAGCCCGGCAGCGCTTTCTCGGATCAGCTTCTGCCAGAGCAGCCCGCCGGCAAGCGTGGAGGTTTCCGCCGTATCCGCCCGCTGCGCCGCACTTTTTCCCGTAACGGACCAGGGTGCTTTTCCCTTTACGCAAACCCAGAAATTCCGGGTAGCGGTGCTTTCATGCAGCGTTTCGGCGCTGGCCGGGGCCAGCAGGAACGTGTTTTGATCGGTCTTGCAGTCTCCTGCCAGAAGGGGCGTAACGCTTGACATCATGTTCCCTTCGTTGACCAGCGGGAAATACACCTCCGGATACCTTTGAGCGTCCGTCAGCAAAAAGTCCCCCTGACGGTTCAAAATCTTTAAGTTTTCCATACGTAGGCCGCCTTTCCGATAAATGAGCGCTGCATAAAGCCAGCGGCTCTTTTTGATTATAACAAAGAGCTGATCTGCTTTCAAATATTTTTTATTCTCTGCACCCTCAACCGTCCATCCCGAAGCTTCCCTGAAACAAGCCGGGTGCTGTCTTTCATGTTCGCTCACTTTTGAACGCAGTACACAACGATACGGCTTTCGCCGGTGTAATTGCAGGTAAAGAGCGTCAGCGCATAGGCTCCGGAGGTCACGTCCTCCACAGAATCCGCAGACAGGGTTTCAAGCGTTTGCACTTCATAGTGGCGTATGCTTCCCCCAGCGTCGGTAAAAAAGAGCGTATCCCCCGGGAGCAAAGAGGAAAGCCTGCCAAAATGGCTTTCGTAATTGTGACCGGCGATAACCAGATCGTTCTCTTCCGCCGAGCCGAAATAGCGGCAGGGAGCAAGCTGAAGCCTTTGATAGCTCCAATCGGACAGGACAGGCAGCTCCAACCGCAGCGCAGGAATGGACAAACAGCCGATGCAGGATTCGCCGTCTACCATGATTTCCGGCACAGTGGGATCTGACTCAGCCGAGTCTGACGCCTGCGCTTCGATTTCTTCTATAACCTTTGGCAAAAGCGCTTTTACGGAATTTTCCGCCCGCTTTGCCTCCTGCCAGTTCCAAAGGAAAAGGGACAGCGCAGCCAGAATCGACACTATCCCCACACTTATGCTGAGCATGCCAAATTTATTTTTCATGCCGATTCCTTCGCTTTCCCGCGCACAGGACCACGCCAAACACGCAGAAAACCAGACCCAGGACAGCCAATACAGGGATCGGCCAGTTGAGCTGCCCGGTCTTCGGCAGTCCGGGAGTTCTGCCGCCATCCGGCGTGCCGGGCCTGAGCGTGGGCTTCGGGGACGGCGTAGGCTTCGTGGAGCCTTCCGGCCTTAATTCCAGCTTGCTGGTTCCGGAGACGTCATAGAGAAATTCGTCTTCTGTTTCATCGTACCACGGCACGGAAATGAGAAACGGCGAAATAGGTGCGAAACCGGCAGAGGCCGTGGTTTGGACCACCAGATACAGACCGGGCGTCAGGTCCAGGAACCGTACGATTCCTGTAGAGTTTACCGCTGTCTGGCTGGCGGCGATCTTGTTTGTCTCAGCATATTTTTGCAGTGCCGCGGCGGTATCGGGAGACTGTATGTCCGCAATATTCTGCCTGCTGTCCGCGAAAGCGGCGGACAATTCAAAGCGGCACTCACCCTCGTCTGCTACAATGTCGCCCACCCGATAGACCGCCAGAGCGCCGTCCGTTACATTTTGGCCCTGATATTGAAATTCCAAGGTGAGCGCGCCAGGCCGGGTAAGGTCCGGAGCGGCCGCCGCGGCCACTGTGACCGGAAGCCCGCAGAGAAGCAGGGAAAGTAAAATCAAAAGAAACTTTTTTAGTGTTTTCACAAGTCTTCCTCCTAATGTTTTCCCCGTTTTCGGGTTTTCATAAGCACGGCTGTCAGCAGAATCAAAAGCAGTAAAACCGCCGCCAAAACAGCAAAACAAATCGGTTTGATCTGCGCCGCGTCCGATTCCAAGACAGCATCCGGATTCTCGATCCGGTGTCCTCGGACAAGCAGCCGATGGGTGTTCACGCCGTAAGGCGTACAAGTAACCAGCGTACACAGATCCTTTCCGTTCTCAACTCCCAGGGCGGATACATCTTCAGGCAGAACGGTCAGGATTTGGTCGACCTCATAAATGAGGGTTTTATCCAGGACTTTCAGCTGGAAAGTATCCCCCACCGCAAGCTGGTCAAGATCTGTAAACAGCTTCGCGCTTGGCAGTCCGCGATGCCCAGAAAGTACACAATGCGTATTCTCTCCGCCGACTGGAAGCGAGCTTCCCGGGATATGGCTGACAGACGTTTGCAGGGCGGTTTCGTCCGTCCCATGACAGATGGGGAGAGAACAGTCGATCCGAGGTATCTCAATATACCCCATCATGCCCGTTCCTGCGGGGTCAAGCAGGGACTCGTACCGTGGTATTTCCTCCTCCGGCAGCGCCAGACCCCCGCCGCTTTCACCGCGCTTTCTGTTCCAATTCTCCGCATCTGCCCAAATGGTTTTCTGAATACTGGAAGAAAGCTTGAGCGCGGCGTCGGAATATTCGTTGATCGCCCGAGCGTGACGCAGGTCATTCCGGAAATTGCTGACAGAGGGATAGAGCAGCAGGAAAGCTCCCACAAGGAACATCACGCACAGGAAAGCCCCTGCCAGGCGCTTTTTCACAAGGGAGCCCTTCTTTCTGGATGGATCAGTGTCTGGGACGGTAGCGCGCAGCATATTTCTTCTTCCTAGAACGCTTCAGCGGGACGGCCAGGGCTGCCGCGCCGGTGACAAGAAACCCGCCCACCGCGTAGAAAACGCCGACACCCACGCCTCCAGTCAGCGGCAGCCGGTAATTCTCGTCAACAGTGACGCCGATTCCCTGATTGGGCACCGTAATGGTAAAGAGATATTTTCCAAGCTCCTCCTGAACACCGTCGTCAATGGAAATGTTTTCCGCAAACTGGCCGGCGTTCAGCAGGGCAAGATGGTCTCCGGGGCATCCATCGCTGCGCTGGTGTGGCCGCCGAACTGCTGGACAAACCGGGCGCTCAAGGTCATACCGAAATAGTGCTGCATTTCTGTACTCTTCGAGCTGGTCATGGCCGCTTGATGCGCGTCCTCAAAGGGGAAGAACTGCCCAAAGGGGCTGCCGCCGCCTGCCACCACTAGAGGCGTGGTGTACTGGATAAAGCGATTGTGTGCCTCATCGAACTGTACGCCCCGTTTTGCAACGTCAAAGCTGTAATAGCCTTCGTCGTCCAGAGACAGCAGGTTTTGCACATTGGAATAAGCGGCGCGGCAATCCGTCTCCGGCCCCTGATAATCGAGATCAAACAGGTAGGCGAGGGATTCCTCACTGACAGGTTCGGTTTGATACCGTCCGGAAAACTGAGGGTATCCGTCAGCCCCCAGCTGATTCTTGACAATGCCCTGCATGACGCCGCCCTGCTGCGTATTGTTGTTTAATTCGTCAAGACCGGCGCCGTCCCAGTAAAACTTGAAGTGGTGTCCCGCGTTGATACCGGATTCATGGGCAGCGGCATTTACCGCGCCTTCCAAATTGCAGTCCACAGCGTCCCGTTCCCCTGTCCAGTAATCGAAAAGATTGATCGTCGTGTTGCCGGGGGAAACAGAGTCTTTTGCTTCTTTCAACTCTGCAAAGTAAATATGCTTTACAGCTTTGGTATCCGCTCCTGCGTTTGCGGTATTCACATAAAGCTTTACATATGGCTTTCCTTCGTACTCCGCATATTCTGCAATTCTTAATTCTCTGGACGCACCGCCCCAGTAATTGACAGGCTGAGCCGCCATTTCCACAGGGTCCCACCCATAATGCAGCGGGCAGGGAACGGCGGGGTCATACGTATATCCGGCACTTTTTAAGAGCATGGAATCTTCAAAGTATGAGGCGGGTACCAGAGAATAGCTCCGCTGATCTGCGCCCTCGTATGAAATGTACTCAAAAACCTCGTCCGCCGGCACGGTTACAGTTTCCGTCCGATCCGTCAGATAATTTTGATGCTGATTGGGCAGGTCAAGCCCCGGCTCTTCTACGCTGCGGTTGTGATAGGCGGTGATATGGAGATTCAAGGTAACGGAGTCTTGCGCCGGTTTGATCTCCGTTTGAGTAGATTTCGGCGTTGTGGCAAAACCGTAAATCATTGCCAGCTTATCGCCCGCATAGGTACAGTACGCCACCTTCCCGGCCGCATCGCCCTCATTCTCTTTTACATCGCCTTCAATGGCGGTCAGGCTGACAAGGGCGCCATCGTTATCCAACTCGACTTCGCTGATAATTCCAATACGATCCGGGTCCGCATTACCGCCCAGTTGAAAGAAAACAATATCGCCAGGGCCAGGCTGATAAGTTTCGCTTATCTCCGAAACCCCACGAAAAAAGCCCTTATCTTTTACGCCGAAAAACCAGTAGAGAGCAGAATCGTTATTCGAGGGTAAAAGGGCGGCGGGAACTTTGGCGGTTTTCGTGCAGAAGGTGACAAAACAGGGATCCCAGCCTTCCGCACCGATCCCGCTAAAGTTGTTGCAGCCGCCAAAATAGGGATTATTCATGATTTCCGCGCCGTAGAGAGTGCGGCCGTTGCCGTCTTTCAAGTCTTCCGTGCTTTCCTAGTAGCCGACTTGGCTTTTTGCGATTGCCAGCACATCGGCCGCACAATTTCCCGTCAACCCTATCTCAAGGGCTTTTTGCTTCCACTCGGCGTCATTCATATTGGCATAGGGAACAAGGATCTCATTCGCCTGTAGTTTCACTTCGCCGTCTTCTTCCTCCAAACCCATTTCCACATCGGAAGAAACGGCAGCGCTTTCTTCATCGTCCTCTTCCACATCGGAAACCTGGCTGGAAACCGTATCGTCAGGGGCCTGAGAGTTTACGGCATCGTCCTCCGGCGTATCCACATCGGAGACAGTGCCGTCCTCAAGGGCGCTGGAAACCTCGTCTTCTCCAAGAACGGCGCAGCAGTCTTCCGTATGTACATGCTCCGGATCTTCAATGCCGCAGGCGGGAACGAGCTCGTCCGTCCCCAGTGCAAACGCCGGGAAAACGCCGGCATACAGCGTGCTTGTCAACACGGCAAGGGATAAAAATATCCCCGCAAACCTCTTGAACGCACTGTGTCTCCCTTCTCTCAGACTTTTCGTCCCGTGCTTTCCAGCATAATACCCCATGCTTGTACGCCCTTTCATAGATTCATCTGCTCGAGATATGCAAAACCAAAAAATGATTTGAAAACCAACAAAAACCGCAAATACAAACCGATATGCGGCCGCACATACATAGCGGAACTTGTATTTATAGCTATAATCTTATATGGTGATTTCAAATTATAGCAGGGTTGACATAAAAACGCGACCCTTTAAGGAAAAATCGCACAAAAAAGCATGCGATTCTTTTGCTGCGTTGTATGAAAGTGCTGTATTTCCGGAAAGAATTGCCTTTCTCCTACTAAAAGAAATGCAGGCGGCCCTTTTTGCTTCGCTTTGGCTGTAAAGTCTATGCGGCTTTACGCTTGGAGCTTTTGGTAAAATGAAGATATAAAAAAGGAGCAGATGGAACCGCACGTTCCGTCTGCCCCTTCCAATTCTGCGTTTATGCTTATAAGGTTTGAAGCTTCAATTCTCCGTCCTGTACGGAAATGGAGATACCGGCCAGGCCGCCCTCCCCTTTTTCCACCAGAATGGAAGCGATCTTGTCCTCCACCATGCGGCGGATATTGTTCCGCAGATCCCGGGCTCCGCTGGTCCCGTGAATGGACTTCTCCGCCAGCAGCGCGCAGGCCGCGCCGTCGAATTTCAGGCTGATCCCTTTTTCCTTCAATGAATCCACATATTCGCTCAGCATTAAGGCGGCTATCTTTTCGTAGTCGTTCTGGTCCAGAGGACGGAACAGCACGATCTCATCGATGCGGCTGAGAAATTCCGGCCGCAAAAACTCCTTCAGCGCCTTCATGACACGTTCCTTGCTCAGGTCCGCTGCGGTCTTGGCGAAGCCCATCGCCCCTTCTTTCCTGTCGCTGCCCGCGTTGGAGGTCATGACAATGACCGTGTTTTCAAAATTGACGGTACGCCCGTGGGCGTCTGTGATGCGGCCCTCGTCCAGGATCTGCAGCAGGATATTCATCACGTCGGGGTGGGCCTTTTCGATCTCGTCAAAGAGCAGCACCGAATAGGGACGGCGGCGCACCTTTTCCGTCAGCTGCCCGGCCTCGTCATAGCCCACATAGCCGGGGGGCGAACCGATGATCTTGGAAACGGAGTGCTTCTCCATAAATTCCGACATATCCAGACGGATCAGAGTCTCCGGTGTGTCGAAAAGCTCCTGGGACAGCACCCGCACCAGCTCGGTTTTCCCCGTTCCGGTGGGACCCACGAAAATGAAGGAGGCCGGATGCCTGCGGGGGCTGATCTGCACCCTGCTGCGGCGCACAGCGGCGGACACCGCCTGGATCGCCTCATCCTGTCCGATGATCTTCTTTGACAGCACGTCTTCCAGATGCGCCAGCTTTTGCAGCTCATTTTCCGCGATCCTGGCGGCGGGGATACCGGTCCACAGCTCGATGACATAGGCCACGTCCCCTTCCTCCACGGAGGCGAAGGCCCCCTCAGATTTCAGCGTATCCAGACTCTCCTCCAGCGTGGCGATACGGTAGTGGGTTTTGGCCAGCTCCTCATAATTCACAGGGTCGCCGCCCGCAGGGTTGGAAAGATCCTGTTCCCGGGCGCGCTCCTTTTTCAGGGCCAGTTCCGCGGAGTCGTATTCCTCCAGTTTTTTGTTGCGCAGAGCCGCGCAGGCGCAGGCCTCGTCCAGCAGGTCGATGGCCTTATCCGGCAGGTAGCGGTCATTGATGTAGCGCTCCGCCAAAACCGCCATGCGCTGGACGATATGCTCCGACACGGTGACGCGGTGATACGTTTCGTAATAGCCCTTAATACCCATCAGGATCTGGACTGTGTCGCTGATGGAGGGTTCCCCCACCGTGACGGGCTGAAAGCGCCGTTCCAGCGCTGCGTCCTTTTCGATATATTTCCGATACTCCGCAAAGGTGGTAGCGCCGATGACCTGTATTTCCCCCCGGGAAAGGGCAGGCTTCAGGATATTGGCGGCATTCATGCTGCCCTCGGCGTCGCCCGTACCCACCAGGTTGTGGACCTCGTCGATGAACAGGATCACGTTGCCGTCGGCCTTTACTTCATCTACCAAGCCCTTGATCCTGCTTTCAAACTGGCCCCGGAACTGGGTGCCGGCCACAAGGGAGGTCAAGTCCAGCAGCTGGACCTCTTTTTCCCGCAGACGGGCGGGCACCTTCCCATCGGCAATGCGCAGGGCCAGGCCCTCGGCCACAGCCGTTTTTCCAACGCCGGGCTCGCCGATCAAACAGGGGTTGTTCTTTGTCCGGCGGGAAAGGATCTGCACCACCCGCTCAATCTCCCGTTCCCGGCCCACAATGGCGTCCAGCTCTCCCCGGCGGGCCTTGCCCGTCAAGTCGGTGCAGTAATTCTGAATGTGCTTCCGCTTCTTTTTGTGAAAGCTTTCCTTTTTATCCTTCACGCCGGTATTGCCGCCGTTTTCGCCGGGCGCGCCGCCCAGCATCATATCTGTGGGCAGCATGGTAGCGGCGCCGCCGGGAACAAAGCCGTCTTCCACGTCGTCCTCGTCCCCTTCAAAACTCATCAGCTCCGCCATCTGGTCCGATGCTGCGCGAAGTTCTTCTTCGCTGATGCCCATTTTTTCCATCATGTCATTGACGGGCTTGATCCCCAGCTCTTTTGCACACACCAGGCACAGCCCCTGGGTGTTCTGCCCGTCCAGGGAATGGGAAACAAATACCACGGCGGGTCTTTTATGGCAGCGCGTACACATCATCATGCGCGTATCTCCTTCTCTTGTATCGCCTAATTTTTCGTGCGTTTCTCCCGGACCACCTTCGCCCGCATTTCATCGGGCAGGTCCAGATCATATTTTTCGTCGTCTGAGCGAAGTATCTCCAAAAATATCTGCAAATATTTTATGCCCGAATAGATCATCATTGCAGCGGTCAGCAGCAGCAACGTGTAGGAAACCGCGCTGAATACGGGACCGGAAAGCTGGAAAAAGCCGTCCATAATTACTATGATCCCCACAGAAACATAAAACATCACTGTGGCTACCTTGCCGTACCATTTGGCGGCGCAGGGGCGCTTTTTCTTTTTCAGCAATACCGCCGCGCAGCACAGCATGCACAGCTCTTTGGCAATAAAAATTGCCAAAACCGGCCCCACCGCCGGGACCTTTATGGCAAGGCACAGCGCCACAACGCCCTGGGTCAGCTTATCGGCGAAGGGGTCCAGCATTTTGCCAAGCTCCGTCACCTGGTCAAACCGCCGGGCGATCACTCCGTCAAGCATATCGGACAGGCCGGAAACAACAAGAAGCGCCGCCGCCGCGGGAATGTTCTCTTTCAGAAAGGCCCAGGCAAAAAAGGGCACGATCAGGATCCGCAGCACAGACAGCGCATTTGGCACTGTGAGATTTTGGTTTCTCGGCTTACTCTCTCGAGGCATGGGTTTTTCCTCACTTTTCCTTATTCTTCTTCCTGTCCTCAATGGAACATGGCCCCTAACGGATTCATGCGGACGATGGCCCCGGCAATGACGGAATGATTCAAAGCCACCGTGATATCGGCCTGGGTTTCCGGGGCCAGCATGGGAGTAAACACCTGCACGGCGGAGATCACCACCCACACGGACACCAGCGCCAGCAGAAAGCCGAACACACCGCCCAAAAGGCCGTTGATCTGCCGCAGAACGGGCAGATGGAACACCCCCGAGAGCATATCCGCCAGCACCCGCACCAGCATCATAAACAGCAGGAATAGGACGATGACCGCCAGCACCTTCAAAAATCCTACGAATACAGGAGCGAGAGAATCGGCGATCAGTTCCGCGGCCTGACCGCTTTTGGTAGCCAGCACACCCTCCAGGCTGTTGACCGTAATACCGGCGTCTGTCAGGGCCCGCACAATAAAATCGGGCAGGGAGGAAAGCACGTCTTCCAGCGCAGCGGTTGCGTTCCCCACCCCAAGCGTGCCGATGGACTGACTGATCCGATCCACCAGCGCGCCCCGGAACAGCACGATAAACACCCATTGGGCGGCTGCGCCTCCCAATGCGGACGCCAGAAGAGCGGCTATGATGGAGCCCAGAAAATGGGCTGCAGATTTGATAAAGCCCCGGCGGACCCCCACTGCCGCAAACAATACAAAAACGCAGAGGAGCACAAGATCCAGCGTGAAATTCAAAGTCATCTTCCTTTGCCGTTTTTTCAGCGTTCCGAAAGAGGTGGACGGTTTCTCGATCCCTTCTCCCGCTTTTCAAAACCAGATATTCAGTATAGCACAGATCCACAGGTTTCACAAGCCCGTTTCCCCTTACGGATATCTTAACGCTGCATGGGGGTTACTGAATTTCCACGGTCCTGACCTCGCTGACGCCCAGCACATAGGCCATGCGTTCGCTGGAAAGCGCGATGCTTTTCGCGTCGCTGCCGGCCTCTGCCCTGCCAAGCTCCACGCCGGAGGAATAGTCATAAAAAGCAACTTTGCCGCCTGCCAGCGCACCGATAGTGCCGCCGGAGGCGGAAAGGGACACGATTCGGTCCGAAGACTCTATCTGCACGGGTTCGGCGCCGTTGCGGAACACCAGCAGAGTGCTGGCCCCCGCGTGCTTATAGGCGGAAACGGACAGAAAAGCCCTGCCCTGGTCCAGGCAATAGGCCGTCAGCTCCCGGCCGCCATAGCTGTATTCGGTAAAGCTGTAATTGGAGGAGCTGGCCTGCAGCAGGCTTGAAAGCCCTACGGCGTACAGCTCCCCATTTTCCGTCCAGACAGCGTCTGTCAGAAAATTCTCCCGGGTCTCAAAGGTGCTTAAAGGCTCCGGATCGTTGAAATCCAGCACCGTGATCCTGGCTACCAGCTCGCCCCTGTCGTTTCCGACTGTACACACAAAGCCATAGGTGCCGTCGTAGTTCATGGCAACGGCGGTGATATACTCCTGAGCAAAGGAATACCGGTACTGGAGGGTGCCGTCCTTCTGAAACACCTGCAGCTCCGAGGCCCCGTCGGAACCTTGAAGTCCCAGGGCATATCTGCCGTTGCGGGCTATGTCTCCGCAGAGTATCTCCCGCTCCGCCGATCCATTAACTGCCGTGTCCGTCCCGGAAAGCACGGTATGGCCGGTGCTGCCCTGATTGTACAGCAGCACTTTCCCGGGCACCGTGCGCAGGGCGGGCTCGTTAAAGCTGTGGCGCAGGGAGAGAAGCTCCCGGCCGGTGGAGTCCAGCATGGTCAGGGCCGTATCGCTGAGCACCAAAGCGTTTCCGTTGTAGGAAGCGAAGTTCGAAGCCGCTACTTCAGAGCCCGTAACGGCCACGGGGAAACCGTCCCCCTGGCCGGAACCCACAAACTGCAGCTTGATCCAATTCATAACGTTTTCCGGATAAAGGTTCTCCCGGTTCACCCACAGGGCCAGCCCCAGGACCAGCACCAGCAGGATCACGGCGATCCTGTAGGCGGCTTTTGGAAACCTGATCTTTTTCAGCCGCTTCTCCCCTTCGGCCTCTTCCTCGTCATACTCAATGCGGGCTTCTGTTTCCTGATAGTCCCGCAGTTTTATGATCTCCCCGGTCTCAGCCTTCGGGTCCGCTTTTTTTCCATGCTTTGCCATGCCGGCGCCTCCTTTCTCAAAAACATGCGGTCAATAAAACACCCGGTTTAAATACAGCCCGCAGGCGGGGGCCGTCGGCCCGGCAGCCTTCCTGTTTTTTGCCTCGATAATACCCGCGATATCCTCCGGGGAAAATTTTCCCTGCTGCACCCGCAGCAGCGTTCCCACCATAATGCGCACCATGTTGTACAGAAAACCGTCCGCGGCCACAGTAAACGCCACCATATCTCCCCGGCGCTCCACTCTGGAGTCAGTCACCGTCCGGACCAGGTCCCCCTTCTCCCGGCGGTCCAGGGTGCAGAAAGAGGAAAAATCGTGGCTGCCAAGATAGCTCTTTGCCGCTTGGTCCAGAAGCTTTTCGTCGATGGGATACCAGTAGTGCAGGGCCCGCCCGATGAGAAATGGATTTCGCACCGGCGCGTTCCATATTTCATAGGTATATTCCTTGCCCTTGCAGGAATATCTGGCATGGAAGTCAAGTGGAACTGCTTTACACCCATTGACCGCAATATCCTCCGGGAGATAGCGGTTCAGTGCCGCCGCCAGCCGCTCTGGCGGAATGGCGCTCTCCGTACGGAGGCTGACGCAGAATTCCCGGGCATGAACGCCGGTATCCGTCCGGGAACAGGCCTTGATGTCCTCGGAAAGCCCGGTCACGGCAAAGAGTGCTTTTTGGAAAACCTCCTGTATGGTCAGGGCGTTTTCCTGCACCTGCCAGCCGTGATAGCGGGAACCGTCGTATGCGATTGTCAAAAGCAGGTTGCGCATGGGAACTCCTTTCCTTATCATGCGGTCCGCCAGGAACACCAGATCCAGCGCGATAATGCCCCGGCGCCTGTCACAGCACAGGCGGCAGCAGGATATGCAGGGCGAGGAACGCCCCCAGGACCAGTACGGCGGAGGAAAGCACCAGCCAGTCGGTCTTCCCGAATCTTAAAATCTTCATTTTTGTCCTTCCCTCGCCGCCGTGGTAACAGCGGCTTTCCATGGCGGTGGCCAGCTCGAAGGCCCGGCGGAAAGCAGATACAAACAGCGGGATCAGGACCGGTACCAGCGCCTTGATGCGCTGAACGATGCCGCCGCTTTCCATGTCTGCGCCCCTGGCCTTCTGGGCGCTCATGATCTTGTCCGTTTCCTCCAGCAGGGTGGGAACGAACCGCAGGGCAATAGTCATCATCATGGCAAACTCATGGACCGGGATATGCATTTTGGAAAGAGGCTTCAAAAGCCGTTCGATGGCATCCGTCAGCTGGGTGGGAGAGGTTGTAAAGGTCAGAATGGAACTGGTCAAGATCAGAAGCACGATGCGCATGGAAACGAAAACACTGTTGAGAACGCCGTTTCTTGTGATCTTCAGCCAGCCCCACTGCACAAGGGGGTCCCCCGTGCCGTAAAACATATTTAGCACCGCCGTGAACACGATGAGAAAGAGAATGGGCTTCAGGCTTTTCAGGTACATTTTCAAAGGGATCTTGGAAAGCGCGATCCCCAGCCCGATGTAGAGCACCGCCGCGGCCAGAGTGTAAAAATTCCGGGCCACAAAAATCAGGACGATGGTATAGACCGTCAGGCACAGCTTCAAGCGGGGGTCCGTTTTGTGGAGCAGGGACGGCGCGGGGAAATACTGCCCCAGGGTCACGTCTGAGATCATGGCTTTTCCCCCTCTCCTGTTTTTCGCCCAAAAAAGGCAAGCAGCTGCTTCAGGGCCTCGTCCACCGTCAGCGTGGACGGATCCGCGGGATATCCCATTTCTTTAAGCCCCTGCATGATCTTCGTGATCTGCGGCACCCGCAGGCCCATGCTTTCCAGCCGCTCCCCCTGAGAAAAGACCTTTCGGGTGTCGTCCAGCATAGCCGCCTTTCCGCCGTTCATCACCAGCAGCCTGTCCGCCGTGCGCCCGATGTCTTCCATGCTGTGGGACACCAGCAGCACCGTGTTGCCCCGTTCCTTATGATACTGGCTGATCTGGCTCAAAAGCACGTCCCTGCCCCGGGGGTCCAGCCCAGCGGTGGGCTCGTCTAAGATCAGCACGTCCGGATCCATGGCGATGACCCCGGCAATGGCCGCCCGGCGCTTTTCCCCGCCGGAAAGCTCAAAGGGGGAATTTTCCAGCAGTTCCTCCCGCAGTCCCGTAAAGCGGGCCGCTTCCAGTGCGCGGGCTTTCGCCTCGTCATCGGAAAGTCCCATGTTTTTAGGACCGAACATGATATCCTTGAGCACCGTCTCCTCAAAAAGCTGGTACTCCGGGTACTGGAACACCATGCCCACCCGGAAACGCACGCTCCGTATCTTTTTCGGCTCCGCCCAGATATCTTTCCCGTCCAGCAGCACCTGGCCGGAGGTGGGCTTCAAAAGGCCGTTCAAAAGCTGTATCAGCGTGGATTTCCCACTGCCCGTGTGGCCTATGACGCCCAGGAATTCGCCCTGGCGCACGGAAATGGACACGCCGTCCAGCGCCGTTTTGCGAAAGGGCGTGCCCGCGCCGTATTCAAATGTCAGATCTTTGGTCTCCAGAATTGGCATTGGGAGCACCTCCGCAAATTTACTTTTCGGTCAGACGGCCGGTCTGCGAAACAGCTTCAGACATTCTTCCACCGTCAGCGGCATTTCCGGGAGTTCCACCCCTGCCGCCTTCAGCCGGTAGCACAGCTCTGTGGCCTGAGGCACGTCCAGGTCGTGACGCTTCAGAAGCTCCACGCTGCTGAATACCGCTTTTGGCGTACCGTCTGTAAGAATACCGCCGCCGTCCATAACGATGACCCGTCCCGCCTGGACGGCTTCCTCCATGTAATGGGTGATAAGCACCACGGTGATGCCCTTTTCCCTGTTCAGCTTTTTGATGGTCTCCATGACCTCCGTCCGCCCCCGGGGATCCAGCATGGCGGTGGGCTCGTCCAGCACGATGCAGGCGGTCTCCATCGCGATGATCCCTGCGATGGCCACTCGCTGCTTCTGGCCGCCGGAAAGCCTGTGGGGAGCGCTTTCCCGAAGCTCGTACATATCTACCGCTTTCAGCGCCTCGTCCACCCGGCGGCGTATCTCCGCAGGGGGAATACCCAGGTTTTCCGGGCCGAACGCCACGTCCTCCTCCACCACGCCGGCCACCAGCTGGTTGTCCGGGTTCTGCTGCACAAGGCCCACCCGGCGGCGCACTTCCAGCTGCCGGGCCTCCTCAGCGGTGTCGATGCCGTCCACCAGCACCTGCCCGGAAGTGGGCGTCAGCATGCCGTTTAAAAGCTTTGCCACGGTGGATTTCCCGCAGCCGTTATGTCCCAGCAGGGCCACAAATTCTCCCTGCTCTATTTGCAGTGTAATGCCGTGAAGCGCTTCCTTCGCGTCCACCGCCTCCGGCTCATAGGAGAACCGGACTTCTTTTAGTTCCAGCAGGGCCATTTATGTTTCCTTTCCTTTCGACAAATCCACATTTTTCCAAACAGACTCGCCCGCGTCCATGCGTTTTTGAAATTCCGACCTGTGCAGCTTTTCCCAATGCCATACGGCAAAGAAATGAAAAAGCCCGTACAGGATAAAGCCAATGGACTGCGGCAGCCACATGATGTGCGGCACGCGCATCCATTCCTTTGATTCCACGCAGCGAAAGAACAGGGCCAAAGCGCCGGCCACAGCTGCAAGGAGGAAAAGCCACTTGGAGAGCGGCCCTTCCCGCCTCTTTAACTCATGCCGAAACAGCCGCCAGAGCGGATAGGCCAGAAGCGCCAAAACGCCCAGAAAAGCTGCATACAAAAGCCATTCTTCCGGGACCATGCACCATTCGTAGATCAGCCCCGCTGCAAACAGCAGCAGCACTGAAAAGAAACTCCAGTTCGCTCCCTTTTTCCAATCCGCCACAAAATCACACCCAAAAAGCCCTTATTCTAACAACTAACAACTCAACTCTAACGACTGCTCGTCCATACTGCCGTGCTTCCACACGGCAATTTAAGCCCGCTCACCGTCACCGGCAGGCCCAGTTCATCGGCAAACACTTCGCCGCCGAACCGCTTCTGCACGGCTAGACGCAGCAGATATCCCATCACCTCCGGGGAAAGCCCTGTGGCGTAGGAGCTTAAAAGGAAAAACAGAGGCTCCTGCGACAAAATGGGCAGGCACAGCCCGATCAAATCATGAAGCTGCTCTTCCAGCCGCCAGACCTCGCCCCCCGGACCTCTGCCGTAGGAAGGCGGGTCCATGAGGATCGCGTCATAAGTATTTCCCCGGCGCTGCTCCCGCTGGACAAACTTCACGCAGTCGTCCACAAGCCAGCGCACAGGCTTTTCCGCCAGCCCGGAAGCCGCCGCATTTTCCTTTGCCCACTGCACCATGCCCTTAGAAGCGTCCACATGGGTGACGGACGCGCCTGCCTTCAAACAGGCCAAGGTGGCGGCTCCTGTATAGCCAAAGAGGTTCAGCACCTTGACAGGGCGCCGGGCTGCCTTGATCTTTTCTTCCATGAAGTCCCAGTTGGCCGCCTGTTCCGGAAACAGCCCCGTATGCTTAAAGCCCATGGGCTTTAAGCGGAAGGTGAGCCCGTTTCTGCCGATCTCCCATACCTCCGGCAGCTTCCGATAAGTTTCCCAGTGCCCGCCGCCGGCATTGGAACGAAAATAGCGGGCATGGGAAGACTTCCAGCGGGGATCCGTTCTTTCCCCGTGCCAGATGATCTGGGGGTCGGGACGGATCAGCAGGATATCGCCCCAGCGCTCCAGCTTTTCGCCGTCCCCCGTATCTATCACTTCATATTCGTTCCATTGCGCTGTTCTCATGTTTTCTCCAATAAGCAAAAATCTTCAGAGCCGCCGCTATTCAAGCAGGCCGTATTCCCGGTATTTTTCCAGTATCATTCTATACAGCATACGGTTTCCAAAATACTGGCGGTAGGTTGCCGATTTTTCTTTTCCGGCGGCCTTCAGCTTTTCCATCTGCTCAAGCTCATAGTCCGCCTGTTTTTTGATATCCAAAAGCATCTGCTCAAACGCTTCTAACCGCTCCATGGCCGCACCTTCAAAACTTCCTTTCTCCGGCGTATCTTCATGAAATCTTACCGCATCTGTCTCTAATATCCAGCATCTAACCTAGCACAGCTCCGCTTTGATGACCTCTGCCACGTCGTTTGCCAGTTTTTGGATCAAAACCTCGTCCTGACCCTCTACCATGATGCGCAGCAGGGGCTCGGTGCCGGAGGGCCGCACGATGATGCGCCCGTCCCGACCCAGGGTCTCGGTGACTTTATCGATAGCGGCCCGGACCTTGTGATCGGTATAGAACGCCAGCTTTCCTTCCGGCGTGACCTGCAGGTTCAGCATAGTCTGAGGGAAGCGCTGCATCAGCGTTGCCAGAGAGGAGAGCTTCGCCTCTCTCCTGCGCACCAGGCTCAAAAGCTGGCAGGCGGTAAGCTGGCCGTCGCCGGTGGTGGCAAAATCCCGGAAGATCACATGGCCGCTCTGCTCGCCGCCGAAGTTGTAACCGCTTAAGCGCATTTCTTCCAGCACATAGCGGTCGCCCACCTTGGTGGCTTCAAACTCCATGCCGTTTTCCTCGCAGAACCGCTGGAAGCCCATGTTGGTCATAATGGTGCCCACCACCGTGTTTTTCGCAAGCTTCCCACGGCTCTTCATATCCATGGCGCAGATGGCCATGATGAAGTCGCCGTCCACAAAATTGCCCTTCTCGTCCACCATCAGGCAGCGGTCGGCGTCGCCGTCGAAGGCCACGCCCGCATCCACTTCGTGGGTCTTCACATATTCGATCAAACCCTCCATGTGGGTGGAGCCGCAGTCCCGGTTCACATTTATCCCGTCCGGCTTGTCGTTGAGCATGGTGACCTTTGCCCCCAGCTCGGTAAACAAAGTCTCCGCCGTGGCGCTGGCGGAGCCGTTGGCGGTATCGATGGCGATATTCAGGCCGTCCAGAGAGAAATGGACCGTGTTTTTCACATGGTCGATATAGTCCCGCACCGCGTTTTCCGCACGGCTGACGGTCCCAATGCCGTCCTCGGCGGGAAATTCATCGGAGATATCCGTCTTGCCCAGAATGATGTCCTCGATGCGCTCCTCCAGATCGTCGGGCAGCTTGAAGCCGTCGCCGGAGAAAATTTTGATGCCGTTGTACTCATAGGAGTTGTGGGAAGCGGAGATCATTATCCCCGCGTCCGCCTTGTATTTCTCCACCAGATAGGCCACGGCGGGAGTGGGCACCACGCCTAAAGTCACCACGCTGGCCCCAATGCTGCACAGTCCCGCCGCCATGGCGGTTTCCAGCATATCGGAGGAAAGCCGGGTGTCCTTGCCGATGAGCACCTTGGGGTGCCGGTTCGATTTGTTGGTCAGCACGCAGGCCGCCGCCCGGCCAAGCTGAGTGGCCAGCTCACAGGTCAAGTCCTTGTTTGCAATACCTCTGATTCCGTCTGTTCCGAACAGTCTTCCCATAAGAAGAACCTCCTGCCTTTTAGTAGTTAGTTTATTAGTTGTTAGCTGTTAGAACGGCGCACGCCAAAGTCTGCCCATAATGCGCCGCCTTTCCCGCTCATATCATGCCTTCTGTTCTGGTTCGGGCTTTTTGACGATTACTTTTCCGTTTTCGTCCAGCAAGGGAGTAATGCCCTGACCGTACCATCTGCCGTCATTGTACATCGTTGTTACAAGGTAATGTACGCCCGTAACCTTGTCTGCAATAACTTGATAGTTGGTATCCCCGACAAGCCCATAAAAACTACCTCCCAGTCTATCGATTTTCCAGCGTCATCTGCTGGGCATCGCCGTCTTCCCTGAGCTTTCCCGGCACGGGAAGCCCCAGATGAAGATATGCCGACGGGGTGACGCACCGCCCGCGGGGAGTGCGGGTCAAAAAGCCGATCTGCATAAGGTAAGGCTCGTTTACGTCCTCAATAGTGACAGCTTCCTCCCCGATAGCCGCCGCCAGGGTCTCCAGCCCCACCGGACCGCCGCTGTAATGATTGATGATGGCGGAAAGCATGTTCCGGTCGCTCTGGTCCAGGCCCAGCTCGTCGATCTCCATTCTGTCAAGGGCGATCTTAGCTGTGTTCAGGGTGATGACGCCCTCGCTCATGACCTCCGCGAAATCCCGCACCCGCTTTAGAAGCCGGTTGGCGATCCGAGGCGTTCCCCGGGAGCGGGAAGCGATCTCCAGCGCCGCGTCCGCCTCGATCTCCGCCCGCAAGATCCCGGCGCTGCGCAGGACTATTTTAGAAAGCTCCTGAGGGGAGTACAGCTCCAAACGAAGCACCACGCCGAAACGGTCTCTCAGGGGGGCGGAAAGCTGGCCCGCCCGGGTGGTGGCCCCCACCAGCGTGAACCTTGGCAGCGGCAGGTGATAAGAAGCCGCCATCTGCCCCTTGCCCGTGATGATATCCAAAGCAAAATCCTCCATGGCGGGGTACAAAATTTCTTCCACCGTTCGAGGCAGGCGGTGGACCTCGTCGATGAACAGCACGTCGCCGGGGCTTAAATTTGTCAGCAGCGCCGCCAGATCCCCCGGCTTTTCAATGGCCGGGCCGCTGGTGATCCTGAGGTTTACCCCCAGCTCATTTGCCACGATCCCCGCCAGAGTAGTTTTACCCAATCCCGGGGGGCCGTACAGCAGCACATGATCCAGAGATTCCTTCCGGCTCTTTGCCGCTTCGATGTAAATTTTCAGGTTCTCCTTGGCTTTGTCCTGGCCGACATATTCCGAAAATGTCCTGGGCCGCAGAGGATTTTCCACCTCCCGGTCCTCCGGGATATAGCCCGTTTCCGTCAGCCGGTTTTCCAGGTCCAGGTCGTCGTCCCGCGCGTCCCAGTCAACGCCGTATTCCACGCTTTCACGTCCGCCGGTCTTTTCGATCATACGCTTCACCTCACTTTGCAAGATACCGTAATTTTATTGCTTTTTCTCCGTCCTGCTTTTTCCGATCCTGCCGGAAAGAAGCCAGACAAGCCCTCCCAGCAGGAAGACTGCCGCCAAAGCGGCGCCCTCCACATAAAGCTGCGTATACCAGGGGGCGGAGCTCATGGCGTACAGCCCGGGATTCTTTTTCACGTCCCACCACAAAAACAGGGCATGCCCGATATAGACCCCCAGGAAAGAACTTAAGACAATCGTTACGCCTCTTCTGATTTTCTGTTTCATCGTGGCCCTCCTTAGCTTCATTTGATCGTTTCTTATCCGCCGCTTTTTACTGCGGAGCTTTCTCTATTTCTGAAATCCGGCTATCCAGTAAAGGTTCGAAACTGTTTTTCCGTCATCACACCGGACAAGATTTCCCACAACCGCTCTCCCGGAGCGTCACAGGAAAACCGGTTCGGCACATGCCTTTCCCACTGCTTTGCCGTCCCGTACAGGAAGGTCGACCAGTTATCGTTCAAATACCTGCCGTTTCGCAGAGCGGTAGCGTACAGATTTTTCAGAAGAAAATCAAAGCCTTTTTGATATTCTTTGGGCGGCAGAGCGGAGACTTCTTTCAAAAGATCTGTTTCGGAGCCGGGGTTTTCCCTGAGCAGCTCCCAGATCCTCCGCGCCGGTTCCGTGAGCGGCTTTTGCTTTTTTACTTCTTTCAACAGGTAATATGCTTCCGCCGAAAGATAAGTGGTGCGCCCTTGAAACGCCTTGGAATAAAAGACTTCATGACTGTCGATCAGCTCTGTGACTTCCTGCCAAGTGCAGCCGATATCCTCCAAAGCCGGAAGCTGAGGATTTGTATTGCACAGCAATATCCCGTTTTCTTTTAACCATGTCCGCATTTTGGCCATAAGTTATCTGCTTCCAAAGGATTTCAGCGCCAGGCGGATCAGCTCCTCCGGGGGAAGCTGGGAATCAAGCCTGCCCACAGCGGTGGCCGCGTCCGAAGGAGAATATCCCAGCGTGACAAGCGCTTCCACCGCCTGGGCCGCGCTGCCGGAGGCAGAAGGGCCCCCAGCCTGCACGTCTTCCATGGAAAGCCCGGAAGCTGACAAGCTTTTTACCTTGTCTTTTAATTCCAGCACGATGCGTTGGGCCAGCTTCGGTCCCACGCCGCTTGCCTTGGTAAATCGTTTGGAATCCCCTGCCGCCGCGGCAAGGGCCACGTTTTCCGGGGTAAGCTCCGATAAAATGGCAATCCCCACCTTGGGGCCCACGCCGCTGATCCCCGTCAAAAGCTTAAAGCAGTTTAACTCTCCCTGGGTCAAAAAGCCAAACAGATCCAGCGCGTCCTCCCTCACATTCAAATGGGTGTACAGGGTGGCGGTCTCATTCAGCCTTGGGAGGTTCCGCAGGGTGCTCATAGAGGTAAAGCACTTAAAAGCCACGCCCCCCACGTCCAGCACTGCCAGCCCCGGCTCCGTATGCACAAGCTTTCCAGTAAGTGAATAAAACATTTTTATCCTCCGGTATTTTCAGTTTTACAGGACAGATCCATTGGAAATCAGCTTCCCTTTTCCTGTCGCCGCTTCTGACCGACTGCCAAACCACATCGCCTTTACGGCCTTAACCTCAAACTAACAACTAAAAAGCTAAATCACTTTTCCCGGCTCTCTGGCCCGTTCCAGCAGGTCCCGGCGCAGAGCGGAGCCCGCAGCCTGACCGTGGCAGATGGCCAGCGCCAGGGCGTCGGCGGTGTCGTCCGGCTTGGGTATCTCCGGAAGTTTCAGAAGCCGCCGGGTCATTTCCTGCACCTGGGGCTTTAAGGCCTTGCCGTAGCCCGTTACCGCCTGCTTTACCTGCATGGGGGTGTACTCAAACAGAGGAACCCCCGTCTGGGCAAGGGCCAGCAGGATCACGCCCCTGGCCTCCGCCACGCCGATGCCGGTGGTTTTGTTGTTTGTAAAATACAGCTTTTCCACGGCAGCGGCTTCGGGCCTGTGGACGCTTAAAAGCTCTGTCATACCCTCGTAGATTTC
Source organism: uncultured Acutalibacter sp. (assembly GCA_964642055.1). Lineage (GTDB taxonomy): Bacteria > Bacillota > Clostridia > Oscillospirales > Acutalibacteraceae > Acutalibacter. The sequence goes on from CAZXLM010000023.1 coordinate 33,110, forward strand.
CTTCAGCCGCAGGCCGAAATCGTCTCCGGCCCGGGTAGTGACAGCTCCGTATTCTATGGGCCGGTACAATCCGCCTTTCGCCTCTACCACGCCATAGCCCACAATGGCGTACCCCGGGTCGATCCCCAAAATGCGCAAGCTGTTTCCTCCGTTTCTTCCGGACTGCCGATCCGCCTGAAAGCCCGGCCCGGCCGCCGCAAAGAAAGCCGCAGTCCGTCCGTGTTCGCATATATGGAAATTATTATAGCACAAACAGGTGGTTTTGAACAGAGTGAATATTTTGAACAGGCCGTAAATTTTCCTTCTGTTTCGGCAAAGACTAACAGGTGTCAGATATCGTGAAAAAGGAGAGTTTCTATGAAAAAACGAAACAGGCTGCGGCTTTTCACCGCAGCCCTGGCAATTTTTCTCACCCTCTTAGGGCTTTGGGCCGATTCCCGCAGAATGCTTACTTCCGCCAGCATGTCTCTGGAATACACCTACCGCCGGGCCTTGAACGACCTGACCGATCACGTTTCCGGGATACAATCCACCCTGCAAAAGACGCCTTATGTCAATACCTCCGTCATGCAGAACGCAGTGTCCGCGAAGCTTCTGGAACAGAGCGGCGGAGCAAAGGCTTCCATGGCCGCCCTGCCCTTTTCGCAGGAAAAAACGGAAAAGCTCAGCCGATTTCTCTCCCAAACCGGAGATTACGCCCTCTCCCTGTCCCGCCGGTCCGCCGCCGGACAGGATAAAGACGAAAACGACCTTAAAACCCTCGCCGTTTTAGAGGAATACGCCGGGAAGCTTTCCGCAGCCCTGCAAAAACTCCAGGCCCAGCTGGATACAGAAGACCTGTCGCTCTTGAAGCTTACGGACGCCTGGGAAAACGTGGAGGATCTTTCCGACCTTCCCTCCATCGGCGACGCGTTTGACGAGGCCGCCAAGAGCCTTTCTCAATTTCCTACCCTGCTGTACGACGGCCCCTTTTCCGATCATATCCAGCGCCGAGAGCCCCTATCCCTGCAAAATGAGAAGGAGATAGGCCGGACAAAGGCCGCGGAGAAAGCTGCTGAGTTTTTAAGCTGTCAGGAAAGCGAGCTTGTCTTTACCGGGGAAGGCGGCGGGAACCTGCCGGTATTTTCCTTTTCCCGGGGAGATTCCCATGTGAACGTTACGAAAGCCGGAGGAAAAATCGCCTATTTCAAAAAGAGCGGGGCTGTAAGCGCCGCAAGTCTCACCGGAGAGGAAGCCGTGGAAAAGGCAAAAAAGCTTCTGGAAGCCATGGACCTGGGGCCGGTCCGGGAAAGCTATTATATCGTCAGCGACAATCTCTGCACCGTCAACTTTTCCGCCCTGCTGGGAACCGGTTCTGACAGTGCCGCCGAAATCATCTGCTACCCCGACCTTGTCAAAGTCACTTTGGAGCTGGAACAGGGCGGTATGGTGGAATACGACGCCGCCGGCTATCTGATGAATCACCGGGAGCGCCAAATAGGCGAACCTCCCCTCCCCCGGGAAAAGGCTGAACAGTCTCTCAGCCCTCTGCTCACCGTGCAGAAAGCGGCCCTTGCCCTGGTTCCCACTCCGGGTCTGGACGAAGTGCTCTGCTGGGAATTTCAATGCGTCGCAAACGATGGCTCCGGCCGGGAATTTCTGGCGTATATCAACTGCGAGACCGGCCAGGAGGAGCAGCTTTATCTGCTGCAAAAGGACGACCACGGCGTTTTGGTCTTTTGAAGCTTTCAGATTTGGGATCGGGCAGGAGCCTTTAATCGTCAGTTGATGGTTGTTGGAAGATGCTCCGCCCTTAAAGCTCCCCATAGTTCTATTAAGAGGAGTTGCCGCCTCGCAGGGTGGCTGAGAGAATTGACAGGTCAAGCATTTACCCGGAAATCTCCGCGATTTCGAACGGCGCTTCAGCCATACTGCCGCGTGATACCTTTTTCGCTTACCCGCTTGGCCGCTGATGGACGTGTGCCGCCGGGACGTTTTCTTTACGGCCTTTCGATTCCCTTCGCTCATAAAAGAGCGGCCGCACTCTTTGCGCGGCCGCTTTTTTATGGAGCGGGCGAAGGGAATCGAACCCTCGTATTCAGCTTGGGAAGCTGATGTTCTGCCATTGAACTACGCCCGCATATTGTAAGCTAGTTAATTATATCCGGTTCGGGGAAAAAAGTCAATGCGAGAGGACGAAAAAGTTTCCAAATCGCAATATCGATTATCGTTATTGTGATTTTACTCGACATAATCCTCCAAATTTCGCCAAAATACTGGCCTTTTCGGCGAATGTGTTCTATACTAATCGAAATCCTTTTCGGGCATACTGATGGGGATATACTTTGAAACCGGGCACATTCGGGAAGGACCGGCATATGGAACAAATTCCAATCGAAAAAGAGAACTTTCTGGGCGATAGAATGCGGGATCTTCGCTTGTATTTTGGCTTTAAGCAGTCGGATATCGCAGAGGCCCTGAATGTTTGCCGGTCCACCTATTCTTATTACGAAGAAGGCAAGACCCGTCCCGATCCGGCCGTGTTGGGAAAGCTGTCCCGCTACTACGATATTCCGATCGATGTGTTTTTCAAAGAGAATCTGGATATGGACATTCCCCTGCATGATTCCGGCATTCGGCGGCGCACTTCCCGGTCCGCGTCTTTTGATATTCAAAAGGTGGGCGATCTCCGTCCTGCCGAACGCTCTTTGATCCTCTTTCTCCGCGCCAATGACATGATCAGCGCCAAAGACGTTTTGGAAAGCCTGGAATATCAGCTGGAAAAAGAACGTGAAGCAGCCAAGCAGCGCAAAGAAACCTCTTCCTCCGGCGAAAAGTGAGGTCTTGGCCCGACTATGCTTTCCTGAGAAATTATTTCTTCGGTTCGACAAATGTCGACTCTTTTTGCCGTACCTTTACGGTAAACTAAAAAAGCTGTCGTACATTTTGTGCTGATATCCTGCTCTTATGCGGGAAAATAGAATATGCGTCCGTAGCTCAGCTGGATAGAGCACTGGCCTCCGACGCCAGGTGCCGAAGGTTCGAA
>CAZXLM010000024.1:0-35085 GCA_964642055.1 uncultured Acutalibacter sp.
AAGCCGGGACAACGCCCGCACGCCCATGCAGTGGGACGCTTCCGAAAACGCCGGGTTTACCCGCGGAAAGCCCTGGCTAAAGGTGAACCCCAATTACACCCGTATCAATGTGGAGTCCCAGCGGCAGGACCCCCATTCCATTTTCCAGTGCTATAAAAAACTGATTTCCATGCGGAAACAGCACCCGGCTATGGCCCGGGGCGATCTGACCGTTCTGGATACGGCTTCGGACACGCTGCTGGGATTTTCCCGGCGCGCGCCGGGCGAGACGCTGCTTGCCTTCCACAATTTTTCCGGAGAACCGGCGGAAATACCGGCGGCCCTGCTTCCCGTGAAAAGCGAGGTCCTTCTTTCCTCCTACGACAGGGAAGGGGGATATCGGGGACCGGCGCTTCGGCCCTATGAATCCGTGATCTTCAAGGTTTCGAGAGAGTGAAAAGCCAAATAGCTTTACACCAGATTTCCATAGGCGCGGTGCATTCTCCGCAAATTTGCCCTTGCAGTTCAGGCACAAAACTTGACTTTCCTCTATAAAATGGGATAGGCGTTTAAACGCCTGAGCCATTCTGAAAAAAATCAAATTCTTTGATTAAATCTCCCCAATCCAGGCAAAAATAGGAATAAAGGCGCCTGAACCAGAGAGAGGAAGGTCAGAATCGTGATAGTCCATCGAGGAGATATCTATTATGCCGATCTAAGCCCCGTTGTGGGCTCGGAGCAGGGCGGCGTTCGCCCTGTGCTCATCGTTCAGAACGATGTGGGGAACAAATTCAGTCCTACCGTCATTGCAGCGGCCATTACCAGCCAGCACGACAAGGCGGATCTGCCCACCCACATTGCGGTAAACGCAGAAAACACCGGGCTTTTAAAGGATTCCGTAGTCCTGCTGGAGCAGGTGAGGACCCTTGACAAACACCGGTTGAAAGAAAAAATGGGACGTCTGGACCACGTCTCCATGAACCGGGTCAACCAGGCGCTTTCCATCAGCTTTGGCCTGCCTACATAGGCCGAAGCGGGTACGAAAAGCGGCGCGCTGCCAGCGGACAAAAGGTCTGTCGGCAGCGCGTTTGTTTTATAACTTCCGCTCTTGCTTATGCGCTGGTAATGAGAGGATAGAATTTACTTAAAATCGGTTTGGGCATATCCATTTTCCGGAAAAGATCAACGACTTTTGAGCTGTGGAACGGAAAACCTGGATCAGGCGGCTTTACCGCCGCTCCGGCAGCCGCGATGGCGGGACTGCCAATGGTCACGCCTGAGCAGAAAATTTCCCTTGCAGTTTTTTACCAGATACTTTATAATAAGCAGCGCCGGGGTGCTCCGGCGTTTTTTGCGGGCATGATGGAATTGGCAGACATGCAAGATTTAGGTTCTTGTGCTGAAAAGCGTTGGGGTTCAAGTCCCCATGCCCGCACCAGATCTGCGAAGAAAGCTCAGTGCTTTTGCACTGAGCTTTCGGCAAGTCGCGAACCGCATTTTTTCATGTTTTGCCATGCGGCACACGCTGTAAATGTCTATACTTGGAATCAGAACCGCAAGAAGCGGACAAGAGATTTTCTCTCGTCTGTTTCCTCGCGGACAAAAAGCGTGGAGCCGCGGGGCGCGCGCTGGGTAGGGAGCTCTCGGCGCTTTTCAATCGGGAATTGTTTTCAGGAGGGAAATATGGCGATAGAAGCAGTAAGAAGCTATTTTGAAAAACTCGGAATTGCAGACAGGATCCGGGAATTTGAGGTATCCAGCGCTACGGTGGAGCTGGCGGCCCAGGCGCTTGACTGCCAGCCCTGCCGGATCGCAAAGACCCTTTCCTTTTCGGCAGGGGAGAAGGCTCTGCTCATCGTCTGCGCAGGAGACGCCAAAATAGACAACGCAAAATACAAGGCCCAGTTCGGCACGAAGGCGAAAATGCTTACGCCGGAAGAGGTGGAGCTGTTCACTGGCCACCGTGTGGGCGGCGTGTGTCCTTTTGCGGTGAAGCCCGGAGTGGAGATCTATCTGGACGTTTCCCTGAAACGCTTTGAAACGGAGAAGCGTCGTGAGACGGTTTTCCCCGCCTGCGGCAGCAGCAACAGCGCTGTTGAGCTGACGATCCCGGAGCTGGAGCAGTATTCCGGCTCCTGCGCCTGGGTCGACGTTTGCAAAGGGTGGAACGGATCCGTATGAGTCGAGAAGGAATGGGGACAAACATGCAGGCTTACGGCCGGGGAATACGGGACGGGATCCCCATCGCCACCGGCTATTTTGTAGTGGCCTTTGCCTTGGGCATAGCGGCCAAAAATGCCGGCTTTTCAGCTGTGCAGGCTATGGTGGAGAGCCTGACCAATAACGCCTCCGCCGGAGAATATGCCGTGTTTTCCCTTGTGGCCTCCGGAGCGGGATATCTGGAGGTGGCGGTCATGACGCTGGTGGCGAACGCCCGCTACCTGCTGATGAGCTGTGCGCTGAGCCAGAAGCTTTCCCCGGACACGGGGATCGGGCACCGGCTGCTGGTGGCCTTTGACCTGACGGACGAGATCTTTGGCATTTCCATTGCTTATCCGGGCCCTTTGAATCCCTTTTATTCCTATGGCGCGGCAACCGTGGCCATTCCCGGCTGGGGGCTGGGCACCCTTCTGGGCGTGATCATGGGCAATATTCTGCCCCTGCGTCTTGTCAGTGCCCTCAGCGTGGGCCTGTACGGAATGTTCCTGGCTATTATCATGCCTGCGGCCCGGCAGGAAAAGGTAGTGCTGGGGCTGGTCCTCGCCGGCTTTGCCGCCAGCTTTATCGCCGGCCGGTGGCAGCTGGTCTCAATGGTGTCACCGGGGATCAGGATCATCGTGCTGACGGTGGTCATCTCTCTTATAGCGGCGCTTCTCTTCCCGGTAAAAGACGAAGGAGAGGGGGAAGCCGCATGAAAAACATCTGGATCTACATACTCATCTCCGCCGGGATCTCCTACCTGATCCGCTCTGTGCCCCTGGTGCTGATCCGACAGGAGATCAAGAGCAGGACGCTCCGCTCTTTTCTCCACTATGTGCCCTATGTCACGCTTTCGGTGATGACCTTCCCCGCCATTATGGAAACCACGCAGAGCCCCGTTGCCGGATTGCTGGCTTTAGGGGTGGGGATCCTGCTGGCCTGGAGGGGGAAGGGGCTGTTTCCCGTGGCCATCGCCTGCTGTGTTGTGGTTTTCCTTGCCGAATGGGTGCTTTTGTAGCAATCTGTGCAAGTATTCTGTTTTTCTGCACGAGGAAAGAAGAATTTATAGAAAATGACCAGAGAGACTTTTAAAATTTCATTTTTGTTTTTAAAAGGTCGTCCTTTTTCTCAATCTTTTATTGACAAATCCGGCATTTAGAAGTAAATTACTAATTGACACAGGTTTGGCCTGCTGTTGGGAATTTGACAGATACTCCCTCAAATCCTGCAAATATGAAAAGGAGAATGACCATGAAAAGAGTTTCAAAAATTGCGGCGCTGTTCCTTGCCGCCGCACTGCTGGCTTCCTGCGCGGCAGGCTGCGGAAACAAGGAGAGCGGTTCTAACGGTTCTGCGTTGAAGATCGGCGGCACCGGCCCCCTGACCGGCGGAGCGGCCATTTACGGTACGGCCGCTAAAAACGGCGCCCAGATCGCCGTGGACGAAGTAAACGCCCTGGGCGGCCTTCAGTTCGATCTGCGTTATGAGGACGACGTGCACGACCCCGAAAAAGCGGTCACTGCATACAACACCTTGAAGGACTGGGGCATGCAGATCTTCCTGGGCTCCGTCACTTCTAAGCCCGCTGTCGCCACTTCTGCCGAGGCCAACAACGACAGGATCTTCTTCCTTACGCCCTCCGCTTCCTCCACCGATGTGCTGGGCGGCGTTGAGAACCCCTTGACCGGCACCGTGGAGATCCCCCGGAAGGACAACATCTTCCAGATGTGCTTTGTGGACCCCAACCAGGGTTCCGCTTCCGCCCAGTATATTTTCGACCAGCAGCTGGGCACGAAGGTGGCTGTCATCTATAAAAACGACGATGTGTACTCCACCGGCATCTACAACAGCTTTGCCTCTAAGGCCCAGGAGCTGGGGATCGAAGTAGTTTCCACTACGACCTTTACCGACGACACCTCTACGGACTTCTCCGTGCAAATCGCTGACGCTAAGGACAACGGCGCCGATCTGGTGTTCCTGCCCATGTACTATGAGGCCGCTTCCATGATCCTCATTCAGGCGGACTCCATCGGTTATAGCCCCAAGTGGTTCGGCGTGGACGGCATGGACGGCATTCTGACCCTGAAGGGTTTTGACACCAGTCTTGCCGAGGGCGTCATGCTGCTGACTCCCTTTAACGCCGACTCTCAGGACGAGGCCACCCAGAAATTCGTCAGCACCTACAACGAGAAGTTCGGCGAGACGCCCAACCAGTTTGCCGCGGACGCTTATGACTGCGTATGGGCTATCTATAACGCCCTGAAGGACGAGAACGTCAGCACGGACATCAGCGCCAGCGATCTGTGCGATAAGCTGGTCTCCAAATTCACCAGCGCAGATTTCTCTCATGACGGCCTCACCGGCGATGGCATGACCTGGGACGCCGCCGGCGCGGTGAGCAAGTCCCCCAAGGGCATGGTGATCCAGAACGGCGCTTACGTCGGCCTGGATTGATCCAAACCTACCATCTGTAAATTTCATCTGTAAGGTCAAAGGAGGGCTGATCCGGTTCGGCAGCCCCCTTTGTTCTATACAGGGACTAAATGTGCGGTTACTAAAATATTCAAATTGGGGCGCAGGGTCCAGCCCTGCCGGGAGGTGTCTTTCTTGTCTTTTGTCAATAACCTGATCAACGGCATCAGCTTGGGAAGCGTGTACGCCATCATCGCTCTTGGGTACACCATGGTGTACGGCATTGCAAAAATGCTGAACTTTGCCCATGGCGACGTCATCATGATCGGGGCATATATGTGCTTCTTCATTGTGTCCGATTTCGGCATGAGCCCAATTTTCGGCATTCTCGGCGCCGTGATCGTCTGTACGGTGCTGGGGATCGTCATCGAGCAGCTGGCCTATAAGCCTCTGCGGCAGGCCAACTCTCTGGCCGTGCTGATCACCGCCATCGGCGTCAGCTATTTCCTGCAGAATGCAGCTCAGCTCATGTGGACGTCCAACCCCAGGATCTTTCCGTCCCTTTTCGGCAATGGCGGACTGCAGCTGATGGGCGGTGAACTGACAGTTCCCTATAAGACCATTGTTACCATCGTGGTCTGCGTCGTGATCATGATCAGCCTGATCCTCTTTACCGGGAAGACCCGGACGGGCAAGGCCATGCGGGCCTGCTCCGAGGACAAGGGTGCGGCCCAGCTCATGGGGATCAATGTGAACAAGACCATCTCCATCACCTTTGCCATTGGCTCCGCTCTGGCGGCCATCGCAGGCGTACTGCTTTGCTCCGCCTACCCGAAGCTCATTCCCACTACCGGATCCATGCCCGGCATCAAGGCCTTTACGGCGGCGGTGTTCGGCGGGATCGGATCGATCCCGGGAGCGTTTCTGGGGGGGATCCTGCTGGGTGTGATCGAGATCTTCTCCAGCGCCTATCTTTCCACGGAGCTGGCAAATGCCATCGTGTTCCTGGTGCTGATCGTCATTCTGCTGGTAAAGCCCACAGGCCTTTTGGGCAAGAAGATCAGCGAGAAAGTGTGAGGTGCCTGGAATGAAACAACTGATCATGCGCGGGAAGACCCGCAGAAAAATAACTACCTACGCCGTGGTGGCGTTGGCCTATGTGCTGCTGCTGATCCTGTCCGTGGCAGGCCTCCTGCCTTCCGCTGTGAAGGGACTTCTTGTTCCCATGTGCGCCTATATTATCGCGGCCCTTTCCCTGAACCTGACTGTGGGCGTGCTGGGAGAGCTTTCCCTGGGCCATGCGGGCTTTATGAGCGTGGGTGCCTTTTCCGGCGCTACCATTGCCATGGCCCTGGCAAACGCCAACGTTCCCGACTGGAGCCGTATGCTCCTTGCGGTGGTGATAGGCGCATTGATGGCCGCCGTTGCAGGCGTCATCGTGGGCGTGCCCGTTTTGCGGCTCCACGGCGACTATCTGGCCATTGTGACCCTGGCTTTCGGGGAGATCATCAAGACTGTTGTGACAAACCTCTACATCGGTCAGGACGCCTCCGGCCTCCATTTCGGCTTCTTGAACCCCGACATTGGTCTGGGGCAGGGAGGCATCATGATCGTCAACGGTCCCAACGGCATTTCCGGGATCTCGAAGATCTCCACGCTGACAGCGGGTTTTTTGATCATCGTGCTCTGCCTGATCGTCATCTTTAACTTGGTAGACAGCCGGGCCGGGCGCGCCATTATGGCGCTGCGGGACAACCGCATTGCCGCTGAGAGCGTGGGGATCAACGCCACCAAGTATAAGCTGATGGCCTTTGTGATCTCCGCCGCTATGGCCGGAGCCGCCGGAGCGCTGTACGCTCTGGGGCAGAATACGGTGACGGCCAACAAATTTGACTTTAACACCTCGATCTTGATCTTGGTTTTCGTGGTCTTGGGAGGCCTGGGAAATATGCTGGGCTCCATTGTGGCCGCCACGGTGCTGTATATCCTTCCGGAGACCCTGCTCAGGCAGTTTTCCGACTACCGAATGCTCATTTATGCCATCGTGCTGATCCTGATGATGCTCGTTACCAACAGTCCCAAGGTGCACAGCCTGCTCATGAAGCTGCTGCCCAAAAAGAAGCTGAAGGAAAAGGAGGGCGGCGCAGATGCCTGATTTTCAGTTTGAAAAGGGAAAAATGGTCCCCGTGCCCAGCCACTCCATTATCCCGGAGCGGGATCTGGGAAAAACGCCTGTGCTGGAATGCAGCCACCTGGGCGTGGATTTCGGCGGCTTAAAGGCTGTAAACGACTTCAACTTTACAGTCGGTCCTACGGAGATCGCCGGTTTGATCGGTCCCAACGGCGCAGGCAAGACAACGGTCTTCAATCTGCTCACAAAGGTGTACACGCCCACCCGGGGAACGATCCTCTTAAACGGCATGGATACCCACGGCAAGACCACGGTGCAGATCAACAAAATGGGGATCGCTCGGACCTTTCAGAATATCCGCCTGTTCTCCAACCTCTCCGTGGAGGACAATGTGAAGATCGGCCTGCACAACTCCAAAAAGTACAGCGCCCTGGAGGGAGTTCTCCGTCTACCTTCCTATTGGAAGCGGGAAAAGGAGGCCCATGAAAGGGCTATGGAGCTGCTGTCTATCTTTAACATGGAATACATGGCCAACTGGCGGGCGGGCAATCTACCCTATGGCGCCCAGCGCAGGCTGGAGATCGTCCGAGCTTTGGCAACGGACCCCTGTCTGCTGCTGCTGGACGAGCCCGCCGCCGGCATGAACCCGGCGGAAACAGTGGAGCTGATGGAAAATATCGTCAAGATCCGGGATACTTTCCAGATCGCCGTGCTGCTGATCGAGCATGACATGAAGCTGGTCATGGGCATCTGCGAGGGTATCTGCGTGCTGAACTTCGGCCAGGTCATTGCCAAGGGCACCGCAGAAGAGATCCGGAACAATCCCACGGTCATTGAGGCGTACTTGGGCAGGAAGGGGGCAGAGCAATGCTGAAGGTGGAGGGCATCAACGTTTATTACGAAAAGATCCACGCCATCAAGGACGTCTCCTTCCAGGTGAACGATGGCGAGGTGGTGGCGCTGATCGGTGCAAACGGCGCGGGAAAGACCACTACCCTTCATACCATCACCGGGCTGATCCGACCGGAAAGCGGTAGCATCACCTATACGGAGGAGGACGGCACGGTCCTCGATCTGGTGAAAATGCCGCCCCATAAGCTGGTGGCGAAGGGCTTGGCCCACGTTCCCGAGGGACGGCGGATCTTTTTGCAGATGACAGTTCTGGAAAATCTGGAAATGGGGGCTTTCTGCAAGGGAAAGGCGTCAAAGGAAGACCTGGACGCCGTGTTTGCCCGGTTCCCCCGGCTGAAGGAGCGGAAAAAGCAGGTGGCGGGCACACTGTCCGGCGGTGAGCAGCAGATGCTGGCCATGGGCCGGGCGCTGATGAGCCACCCTAAGCTGCTGATGCTCGATGAGCCCTCCATGGGCCTTTCTCCCATTCTGGTGGAGGAAATTTTTGATATTATCGCAGAGCTGCACAAGGCCGGCACCACCATTCTGCTGGTGGAGCAGAATGCCGAAATGGCCCTGGCTATTGCCGACCGCGCCTATGTGCTGGAAACCGGCAGCATCGCCATGTCCGGCGCGGGCAGAGAGCTGCTGCAGAGCGACGCCATTCAGAAGGCGTACCTGGGCAGCTGAGCACGAAGACCGGCCCTTCAGCAAGACCGAAAGCGCGGAGCGGTTCTTTTACAGTCTGGGGAAGGCCGCAGGCGGAGATTTCTCCCGCGGGGGAGCATATTCCGCAGGAAGGGCCTGCGGGCTGCTTTTAACTTTTCATAAATATGTATAAATTCCCTGTCGGTCCCTGCCTCTGTTTCCGGAGACAGCCTTCCGCCAGGGAAATTTTTATCATAAAACCAGACGGAGGGGTCCCCTCCCAATGGGGATCCCTCCGTCCGGGTCATTAAAGGAAGTAGTAAAATCTACGGTGAAATCGAATTACAGCACCGCGTTATCCCGCGCAGTGCAGCGGCATGACCATGCCGCTAAGGGAAAAGTAGAAAATTTCAGACTCCGGGTTCATTTCTGTGAAATTTTCCTCTTTGCGAAGGGCGGCGCTGACCAGCTTGTCTGTCCGTTTCACTGCTTTTTTCCAGCTGCGCTTTTTCATTTTGCACGCCTCTCTTTCTGAAATGCTTCGGCTGCCGATTTTCTTTTTTACAAGCATATTGTAGCAGAAGATTCCTCTTGCCGCTTTCCAAAAAGTGACGTATACTATAACAAAACTGACAAAAGGTGTGGCGGATATGATCAGGCGAAGAGCGTCCATATATATCGACGAAAACAGCTGGGAGGCCCCCGAACAGGGGCTGGAGCTCTTTGATTTTGTGGCCAACGAAGCTGTGCTTTCCAAGTCCGGCGCATCGTTCATTCCCCATCACTGGCACCATGAGCTGGAGCTGTTTCTTCTGCTGGAGGGGCAGGTGCGCATCGAGACCGGGGGAGAGATCCATTGCCTGCAGGCAAACGAGGGCTGCTTTATCAACGCGGATGTACTTCACGCCTTTTTTGCGCAGGACGAGCGGTGCGCGTATCGCTCCTTCGTTTTCGACGGAGGGATCGTCGGCGGTACGCCGGGCAGCGTGTTCGACACCCGCTATGTGCGCCCGCTGACGGAAAACGGCCCGGCTTATTTGGCATTTTCCGCGGAAAAGCACGTCTTTCACCAGGAATTTTCCAGAGTGTTTGAGGCGTGTCTCAGGGAACCCGCCGGCTATGAGTTCGAGGTGCGGGACGCTCTTTCCCGGCTGCTGCTGTCGGTCCATAAAGACGTTTCCGTGGCCCCGGCGAAAAAGGTGAGCACCATGCGGGAGGATCGGGTAAAGCAGATGCTGCACTGGCTCAACGGACGCATCGGGGACGTAGTGACAGTAAGCGATCTGGCGAAGGCGGTAAGCGTTGGAGAGCGGGAATGCTACCGCCTGTTTGACCAGTATCTGCACTGCGGGCCTATGGAGTATTTGAATCGGCGCAGGCTTTTGGCGGCGGCGGAACGGCTGGCCGCTACAGATGAGCCGGTCACTGAGATCGCCATGAACTGCGGTTTTGCCACGCCCAGCTATTTTGCCAAGCAGTTCCGGCGGCTGACCGGCAGCGCGCCCAGCGAATACCGCAAGGCGGTGCGCGCCGCCAGTGGAGGCAGCAGGGAATGAAGCGATCGGAAATGAGGAAGCGCAGGGGAGACTGTCAATTTTCTTTGATCTTCTCAGTTATGGCAAGCCTGATTTAACGACAAAAACCTGGACTTTAATGACTTATGCCGGGAAGCTTTTTTAAACGACCAATGGCGGACAGCAAAATAACTGAAAACTCAGCCGTCTGGGGGTTTTCAAACGGGAAAAATTCGTGTATACTTGAAACGGACCGAGGGGAGGGAGACCGTCCGCAGAAGACAAAATCGACCGGCAAATTTCAGAAGGGAGAACGTTTTATGAAAGTTTTAATGCTCAATGGCAGCCCGAATTCTAAAGGCAACACTTATACGGCTCTCCACGAAATGGAGAAGATTTTCCAGCAGGAGGGCGTGGAGACGGAGATCGTCCATGTGGGAAACAAGGATATCCGAGGCTGTATCGGCTGCCGGAAATGCTCTGAAACGGGCAAATGCGTGTTCCAGGATCTGGTAAACGAGACCGCCGCCGCTTTTGAGGCCTGCGACGGCCTGGTCATCGGCAGTCCCGTTTATTACGCCTCCGCCAATGCCACGCTGGTGGCCTTTGTGACAAGGCTTTTCTACAGCACCCGTTTCGACAAGACCATGAAGGTGGGCGCCAGCGTAGTGGCGGCCCGGCGCGGTGGACTTTCCGCCACCTTTGACGAGCTGAACAAATTCTTTACCATTTCCGGAATGCCCGTGGCCTCCGGACAGTATTGGAACAGCGTTCACGGGGCGGTCCCCGGGGAGGCGGAGCAGGATATTGAGGGCTTGCAGGGCATGCGCACTCTGGCCCGGAACATGACGTTTTTGATGCGCGGCGTCGCGCTGGCCAAGGAGCAGTACGGCCTGCCGGAGCGGGAGCCCTTTTCCCGCATGAATTTTATTCGCTGAGACAGCCCGGGAAGTGAATTTATCTAATTTTGGAGGAAGTTGATTTATATGTACAGAGCAGAACACCCCAATCCCCAGTTTTACCGTGATGCGTGGAAAAATCTCAATGGTGAGTGGGAATTTTCCTTTGATTTCGGCGCTACCGGAAAGGAGCGCAGCCTTGACAAGGCGGAGAAACTGGACAAGAAGATTACCGTCCCCTTCTGCCCGGAAAGCAGTCTCTCCGGCATCGGCCATAAGGATTTTATGAACTGCGTGTGGTACCGCCGGACGTTTTCTGTTTCCAAAGAATGGAAGGACGGCGGCCGGGTGCTTTTGCACTTCGGCGCAGTGGATTACGAGACCACAGTCTACATAAACGGGAAAGAGGCAGGGTCCCATACCGGCGGCTACACCTCCTTCCAGCTGGATATCACAGAGCTTGTGACAGAGGGCGAAAACGTGCTGACTGTCTGCGCGGAGGACGACAACCGCGGCGGCGGGCAGCCCTGCGGCAAGCAGGCCCATCGGTACGCGTCCTCCGCCTGCGACTATACCAGGACTACCGGTATCTGGCAGACAGTGTGGCTGGAGCATGTGCCCGAGGCCCATATTGAACGCTTCCGCTTTTACCCCGATGTAAAAAACGGCAGGCTGTTGTTTGAAGTTAAAACTGTCGGCGCGGAAGAACTGGAAGTGGCCGTTTCTTACGAGGGCAGGCCCATGGGAGGCGCGGCTCTTTCTTCCGATCTGAACGTGCTCCGAGGTGAGGTGAAGCTTGCCGAAAAGCATTTGTGGGAGCTGGGAAACGGCCGCCTTTACGATGTGGAGCTGCGCTATGGCGCAGATAAGGTCAAAAGCTATTTCGGCCTGCGGGAGGTCCGCATGGACGGCTACCGCTTCCTGCTGAACGGGCAGTCGGTTTTCCAGCGTCTGGTACTGGATCAGGGTTTCTATCCTGACGGTATTTACACCGCCCCCACAGAGGAGGCGCTGATTCGGGATATCCAGCTTTCCATGAATGCCGGCTTTAACGGGGCCCGGCTGCACGAAAAGGTCTTTGAGCCCCGGTTTTTGTATCACTGCGACAGGCTGGGCTACATGGTGTGGGGCGAGTTCCCCAACTGGGGCCTGGACCATTCCCGCATGGACGTGCTGCCGAGCTATCTCAACCAGTGGCGCGAGGCGGTAGAACGAGATTTCAACCACCCTGCCATTATCGGCTGGTGCCCCTTTAACGAAACCTGGGATTACGAGGGGAGGCGGCAGTGGAACGAACTGCTTTCCTCCGTCTACTATCTGACGAAGGATCTGGACGACACCCGGCCCTGCATCGATACCAGCGGCAATTACCACGTTGTGACGGATATTTACGATGTGCACGATTACGACCAGGATCCGGAGACCTTCGCCAAGCGGTTTGAAAGGATCGCCGAGGGGGTCGTGGAAAATCACTGCGACGGCCGGCAGGAGTATAAGGGCGGGCCTGTGTTCGTCAGCGAATACGGCGGCATCAGCCGGGCTTCTGACAGCGATAAGGGCTGGGGCTACGGAAGCTCGCCGGAGGATGACGAAGCGTTTATCCGCCGCTATGAGGGCCTGACCGGCGCATTGTTGGAGAATCCCTACATCTTCGCCTTCTGCTATACACAGCTTTACGATATCGAGCAGGAGGTAAACGGTCTCTATACCTATGAACGGGAGCCCAAATTTGACATGCAGGTCATTCGGGAGATCAACACCCGGAAAGCCGCTATCGAGGACTGAACTTAAAAAACAGAATGCTTTTTGGAGAAGTTGGCCTTTCGGGGCCAACTTCTTTTGCTTTCTCAGGGGAGTACAGTATGACACTACCGCAGAAATGATATTTTCAACGCGGGCTACGCAGTAAAAGCATAGAAAAAACCTGCGGTTCGCGAATTGCCGACCGCAGGTCCGGAAAAAAAGAGGGGAGGTGAACGTGTATCATGGATACGGCGATCCGTATTAAAAACGCAGTGCTGGCCGGGACGTCGGCTTTGGGTGCTGTGCTTCTGCATCTTCTGGGCGGCTGGGACGCGGCCCTGCAGGTGCTTGTGGGGGCTATGGCGGCGGACTACATCACGGGAATCGTTGTGGCAGGCGTATTCCATCGTTCTGGCAAGACGGAGAACGGGGTGCTGGAAAGCCGGGCGGGCTTTAAGGGGCTCTGCCGGAAATGCGCCGTCCTGCTGCTGGTGTTCCTGGGGGAGCTTTTAGACAGGCTGACCGGCTGCGGTTTTGTCCGCACGGCGGTGTGCCTTTTCTTTACCGCCAATGAAGGGCTTTCCATTCTGGAAAACGTGGGACTGATGGGCGTGCCCTATCCCGCGTTTTTGAAAAGCATGCTTGAAGCCCTGAAAAAGCAGGGAAATGACGGAAAGGAGGAATAATATGACGGCCGTAAAAGGCGTGGATATTTCGGAAATGAACGGCTCGGTGGATTTCTCCGCGCTGAAGCGGGCCGGGGTGAAGTTCGCCATCATACGTTGCGGTTATGGCAGCGATCACCCCGGCCAGCAGGACGTGGAATTTGAAGCAAACGTCAGAAAAGCGGAAGAGGCCGGCGTGCCTTACGGCGTATACCACTATTCCTACGCGACAAACGCGGCAGGTGGAAAGGCGGAAGCAGCCCACGCCCTGCGGCTCATCGGCGGCAGAAAGCCCGCTTACGGTGTTTGGTACGATATGGAGGACGCTTCCACTCTCGGCGGCGATCTGGCAGGCGCGGCGCAGGCTTTCTGCTCCGAGATACAATCGGCCGGGCTCCATGCCGGGGTGTACGCAAACCTGAACTGGTGGGAGAATTATCTGACCGGCTCTGCATTTGACAAATATGACCGCTGGGTGGCTCAGTACAATGACAGGTGCCAGCTTGTGAAGCCCTACGCCATGTGGCAGTTTACGGACAAGCTGGTCATCGACGGAAAGGCGTTTGACGGCGATCTGGACTATCAATTTTTCGGGGAGGAAGAAACAGTGACATACGAACAGTGGCTCGCGTTCCAGAAGCGCTATGAGAAAGAGCAGGCGGCGAAGAAGACAAGCGCATGGGCCCAGTCCGCGGTGGCGTACTGCAAGGAAAACGGCCTGATGAGCGGCGACGCGGACGGGAAGTTTCGACCCCAATCCTATGTCACCCGCCAGGAGGCCGCGCAGATCCTTCTCAATCTGGAACAGCGATCAGGAAAGAGCGATTAGCAATTAGTAATAAGCACAAGTCGAACAGCAGGCTGTTCGACTACTGAGTGAAAGCCGCTTTTGAAAATTAGCAATGAGCAAGTAAGCGCGGGGAGCTGGAAAGTTTCTTCGATTTCCTCCGTCACGGCAAGCCTGGTCTGATGATCGGGTAACTCACGGCTGAAACTCAAAGGGCAACACAAAACGGGAGACATTTTCTATGGTGTCTCCCATTTTGTGTAATGCTATAAGGAAAATTCAGGCACGGCCTTTTGCATTGCTCCCATTGCCCCAGTTCGGTTTCGTTTGCAGCGCCATCTTTGTCCGTAATCGGGAAGAACTGTGGCCAACGCCAGTTCGACGGCGGACTCCGCGCCGGAACTGCTATTGGGAAAAATTTCAGGTGTGACTGCGAAACCGGCGCCTTCAAAATAGTAGTATTCAATGGTGGGAGCTTCGATATATTGCAACTATTTCATTGAACAAATCACCGGCATCTTCTTCCAACGCGTCGGCAAGCAGAATGAATTTTTCAATGCTGATCCAATTTTTTCCGTGCTCTATATTGTAAAGATGCCGTAGTGAAATCCAGTCCTCCGAACCAAATAATTCGTCGCTTCGATGATAGATAAATTTTTCGCGGCTTTTGTACTGTGCTCCTAACGCTTTTCGCTTTTGCTCAAAGAGCTTTCCTATTCTGAGTAAAGCTTCGCTTTCCGTGCACTTTTCAGCCATATGCCATTCTCCCAATTTATAATGCACCATGGTGCATTACTTTTTTCAATAAAATATGATATACTAAAAACACTCTCAGGGCAATAGCCCTTGAGAAGAAAAAATAAAGGAGGCCATCCATATGGCAAATTTGAAGTTCAAAGTAGAAGCGCTCCGTACCCTCGCGTCCCCTTACCGTAGAGTGGACCAAGATGAAAGTACCTTTGAGACCATCTATTACCTGCTGGTCGATATGAAGGAACTGCCTGCTGACATTCCCCTGGATGTTAACCCGCGTGAGCCCAAGATGACGACCAATGTTGCACACAGCCTGCTTGCTGCTGTGGTGGAACCGGAAACCGACTTTTACATCAACAATCGCGGCATTGTTATCTCTGCAAAATCCCTGGCGTTTAACAGCACTGATTCGGAAGTTTCTATCGATATTGGGGATCAGAATAATGAGAGCGATAAATATCTGTATGGTATTCTCGATGGCGGCCATACATATACCGCTATCATGAAAAGACGCGATGAAATTCCCGAAGATATCCGCAAGTTCGTCCGTGTTGAAGTCATTACCAATGTACAGAATATCACACGGCTTTCCGACGCCCGCAATACTTCCGTTCAGGTTTCCGATATTGCGCTGTTCAATCTTGACGATAAGTTTGACGATGTAAAAGCTACGATTGCCGGCCAAGTGTATGCGGACCGGGTTGCATATAAGGACAATGAGGACAAGCCAATTCATGTTTCTGAATTTCTGCGCTTAATGTACGCTTTTGACATCGACAAATATCCTGATGACAACGCGGCGCCGGTACAAAGCTATTCTGGTAAGGCTCAGGTGTTTAAGCGTTACAAGCAGGCATTTGAAACGCCTTTCTATAAATCTCTGGCCGGACAGCTTCCTGTGCTGGTAAAGCTTTACGACACCATTGAGTGCGAGCTTCCTGAAAAGTACAAGGAATATAAAAAAGCGCAGGGCGTTGCGAATCCCCGTTTTGGCAGCGTCAGAGGGATCGAGTCCCTTGAAAATCCTACCAAGACTGAGTTTTTCGCAAACCCTACCAGATTTTCTATCTCCAGCGGCTATATCTACCCGATTTTCGGCGCATTCCGCAGTCTGATGCGATTTGACGAGACCACGGGGGTTGTTTCCTGGCTGTTTGACCCGATTGAGATCTGGAATGAGATCGGTACTTCCATTGTTCAGAATACCTTTGAAACCATTACCAACCCTCAGCTTGCAGGCAAGGATAAGCAGCTGTGGCTTTCCAACTACAGAATTGTAGAAACGCAGAGCCTTCGCAAACTGCTTGGGCACAGATAAGAAAATCTATTTAGGAAAGGGAGCATTGGATTAATTCCAATGCTCCTTTTTTGCTGGATACTCGGCCATTGGCCGTGAATGTATAACAAAGCGCCGCTGGTTAGGGTTTGCTGTTTATAACCAGGCCTTTGACTTCTTTAAAGGTCTTCCGAAAAGTAAGCGTTTGTGCCGGCGTACAGCCCCCGGCCGTCCCGGATCTCCACCCGGAACCAGCCTTCTTCGCCAGTCAGGGGAAATTCCGCGTGGGTAATGGTCTCGCCGGGGCTCGCAAGGCGCTTGTAGCAGTCTCTGCCCTCCTGAATGACAAAAATCTTCTCTACCGGGGAGGTCCTGATTTGCAGAACGCCGTCCTGAATAGACACGCCTTGCAGCTGGGGCCCCATGGACCAGTAGAAGCTTCCCTCCTTCAGGGCTTTGATCACGCTCTGATAGCTGAGCTTTTCCGCGGCAATCTGAACAAAGCCGCCGAAGGAATCGCAGAGGGGGCTTTCAAAGGGCGTTCGGTTGTGGTTATCGTCTGTGGCCAGGGTGAACAGCTTTTGTCCCGAACGGAGCATTTCGTCGTAGGCCTGGGGGTGGAAACCGTACAGCCCATCGTGCTCACAGCCATGATTGTAAATTTCCATGGCGAACAGCCCCCGCAGATTTTGATAGTCTTCCAGCGTTTGCAGGGACCAGTAAGGGTGGTTATAGCAGACGAGAAAGCCCAGACGGTTCATGCGGCCGATATATGCATTGAGGGCTGCCGTATCCCCATAGGGGGCGTCCGGCAGCGGATCTTTTTCCTTCTCTTCCCGGTTTTCTTCCGGGTCTGTATCAAACAGATTCAGATGATACGTCTTTTTCCGGGTCCAGTCCTTTTCGGGGGCGTCTTCCGTCAGGTCCACCTCGGTGGCGGCCAGAGCCAAAAAATTTTCATCGTCCAGTTCCCGGTGCCAGCGGTATTGCCGGTGGTCCGTAAAGGCCACGATGGAATATCCCTTGGACATATAGGCGCGCTTTACCTCTTCTGGGGAAAGCTCCCCGTCGGAAATGGTGGTGTGGCAATGGAGATTTGCCTTGTAATAGCCGGATCCCGGCAGTAGAATTCGATTCTTCACAAAAAACTCCTTTCTCAAAAACCCGTGTCCCGTGGTCAGAGCGCTTAAACCTCTCCCTCCAGCATCTGGGCGAACAGGGTATTGGCCCAGGCGAACCAGGGACGGGTGAAGTTTTCGGGGTTATCCACGTCGAAGCCTTCGTGCATGAAATTGGTGCCCGCGTGGGTGCGGGCGATCATATCGAGACATTCCTGCTTTTCCGCCGGGTCGGTGCTGGTGAGGATCTGCATGGAAAGCCCAATGTGCCAGATGTACCGGGGCGGCGTGTGTGGGCTTCCAATGCCGCGGGCAGCTTTACCGCTGTAAAAATAGGGATTGTCCTCCGAAAGCACGAACCGCCTGGTGTTCCGATACACCGGATCGTCGGCGCTCCTGTAACCCAGGTAGGGAATGGCCAGCAGGCTGGGAGAATTGGCGTCGTCCATCAGGTTGTAGTTGCCGAAGCCATCGGTCTCGTAGGCGTAAATTTTCCCGTATTTCGGGTGCTCGACTGTGCCGTAGGCCTCAATGCCGTCCTCGATCTCCGCCGAAAGGGCCAGGCAGTCCGCCCGGAGCGCATCGTCCCCGTAACCGGCTGCCAGCAGCTCCGCCGCTTTTCGCAGGGCTACCACCGCCATCATGTTGGAGGGGATCAGATACCCGAATTTGCAGGCGTCGTCAGAGGGGCGGAACCCGGACCAGGTCATGCCCGTGTCGTTGACCGGCCGCCCTTTGCCGTGCATGGGCAGCGTGTCGCTGGGCACAGGGGCGTTTTCCCGCACAAACCAGTAGGGGGAGCCGGCGTGGTGCTGCTCCGTGCGGAAGGTGCGGACGATCTTCTGGATCATCAGCCGGAATTCCTCGGTAAAAATAGAGCGGTCGCCGGTGACCTCAAAATACTCGTGAGACAGGTAGAGCGGGGCGCAGAGGGAATCTACCTCGTATTTTCGCTCCCAGATCCAGCCGCTGGAAAAATCGCTCTTATCCCCATCGCTGTAGCCCTGCTCCAAAACCCGGCTGTTAAAAGCGTTGGAATAGGGGTCTAGGTTTACATAATACGCATGCCGGGCGATGACGCTCCGCAGAATGGCCTGAAGCTCCCGATCCTCTCCGGCATACTTGATGTAGGGCTTCAGCTGGGCGGCGCTGTCCCGAAGCCACATGGCGGGAATATCGCCGGTAATGACAAAATAGCCGCCGTCCTCCAGCTGGGTCACAGTGGTTTCCATGGTGTTCAAAAAGCATTGCTTTGCCAGCGGTTTCAGCGCGGGGTACTTTTCACCGGTTTTCCGCTCCAGTTCCTCCGCTTTTTCCAGCAGAATTTTGGGGATCTGTTTCATCATATTCCTCCTTGATGTAAGCGCTAAGCTTGCCGCTGCTGCCTGAAGAAGCCCGGCGTTTTCCCAATGGCAGGGGAAATGACCGTTTGCGGCAGGGGCCTTCCAGGCAGGAATGGCCTATAGCCTATTATAGCATGTCAGATAGAAAAGGGGTAGAAAAAATCCATGTTTAGGGCCCTGATTTTTGAAATCCGCATTTTTTCCGTTTTTTGTTGTGCCGGAGGAAGACTTGTGGTACAATAACCGCAGAGCGGCTATTATACGAATTTAAATTTGTCCCGGCCAGTTCTTCGCTTCGCTCAGACGGCCGATGGACACATTATACCAACGCACGTCCCGTGCTTATGGTACAATAGCCGCAGAGCGGCTATTGTACAGATTTAAATTTGTTCCGGCCAGTTCTTCGCTTCGCTCAGACGGCCGATGGACACATTATACCAACGCGCTTCGCGCTTATGGTATAATAACCGCAAAGCTGTGGTCGGGCGGCTCATTGGGAAATAGAGCAGGCCGGTTTTCTGTGTATTCACGCCCACAGCAGGTGTATAAATGATTGCAAAGCAATCATCACGGAGAAGTCCTGAAGCGCGCAGTGCTTCCCTTTTCCCCACGGAAGAAGTACAAAGCCGCAAAGCGGCTTGGGCTTCTCCAAAGCAGTTGGCGCTATCGCACTTATGGTAAAATAACCGCAGAGCGGTTATTAGGGAGTTTCGTTTGCCGGTCAAGCGACGACCGGCATTCAGCTGCGCTGAACCACGAAACGTCCCGCTTTGTTCGAGACGTAAATAATCGCAAAGTTGTGGTCGGGCCGCGCATCTGCGAGTTACGCAAAGCGGCTTCACGAGCGCTCACCGCAGGTGTGGGGAATCGGAGATGTGGCTGATATGAGACTGAAAAGCAGATTTACTTTACACACAGGAGAATTTATGGCAGCGCTGCTGCTGATTCAGCCTTTGCTGGACGTGTTGTCCTTTTTTATGCAGAACAGCGGTTCCACCGTGGTGACCACCGCTCTGCGTATGGCGCTGCTGGCGGCGGTCAGCCTGTACGGCTTTGTCATTTCCGACCGGAAAGAGCTGTATGCCGCCTGTTATGGCGTGATCGGCGGTTTCTGGCTGCTGCATATGCTCAACTGCTTCCGGCTGGGCTATGGGCAGCCGGTGGGGGACGCGGCGGAGTATCTGAAGCTGGTACAGTTCCCCCTCTGGACGCTGGCCTTTATTACCTTTTTCCGGAAGCGCGAGGGGCTGGATACCGGGGCGCTGGGCGCTCTGGCAGTGAACTTTGCCGTGATCCTGCTGGTGATCGGCCTTTCCTATGTGACCGGCCTCAGGGTTTATACCTACGATTTCCCGGAGCGTCAGCTTCAGATCGGCGTGCTGGGCTGGTTCGGCGTTCCCAATGCCCAAAGCGCCATTCTCTGCATGCTGGCCCCCGCTGTGCTGCTGTGGGGGCTGCAAACGGAGAAGCTCTGGATATTCTGCCTTTGCGGCGCAGCGGGCTTTGGCCTTTTGTATTTTACGGGTACCCGGCTCGCCTTTTATGCGGCGGTGCTGGTGACCGCGGCGTTCCTGCTTTTGATCCCGCTGTGCAGGAAGCCGGCGGTCTTCTGCATTCCGATGGCTGCGGCGCTGGTGCTGCTGCTGGTTTTCAGGGGCGCTTCTCCCATGGCGGAGCGCCGGGGTATCGCTTCCGTATCTTTTTCTGTCTATCAGGAAAAAATAGACCGGGTGATGGGCGAGGACAAGGACTTCGTCTACCGGGAGGGGGAGGAGATACCTCCTGAGGTACTGGAAAAGCTCGAGACGGTTTACCAGGATATCTATGGGATCCGGGGCGTGTATAAGGAAGTGCTTCTGGAGGACCTGCTGGACCGTTTCGGGCTGGAACGGGTCATGAAGGAATTTGATTATTCGGTGAAGCCTGAGGTTTTGAACGATTCCCGCACCAGAAAGCGGGCGGCTCTGCACATGACCTGGGAGGAGCAGGACTTTTTGACACATCTGCTGGGCATGGAATATGCAAAGGCGGAGATTGGCGGGCATAATTACGACCTGGAAAACGATTTCCCGGCCCTGCCGTACTATTACGGATACCTGGGGACGGCCTTGTACATCGCTTTCCTGGCCGGTATCGTCCTGTATGCCGCCGCCGCGTTTATCCGCCGGTTCCCATCGCTTTTGACCCCGGAATTTGCCACGGCGGCCATGATGTTTGCCCTGGCCCTGGGAGCGGCCCAGCTCTCGGGTCAGGTCCTGCGAAGGCCCAACGTTACAGTGTATTTTTCTCTTGCCGCAGCTCAGTTGTTCGTGCAGGCCTGCGAAGCGCCGCCCCTGGCGCGCCTGCGGCCCGGGCATAAACGGAATCCGGCAGTGTATTTAAAGAAGATCGGATAAGGGATCAGCCGTAAAAGAATTTGCCGGTTTTTCCGGTTAGACCATGGAGAGGCGCTATGATAAAATCTCTGAAAACGAAAATTGAAAATCGACTGCCTGCACTGGTGCTGGCGCTGCTTGTTGTACAGCCCGCGCTGGACGTGCTTTCCTACTTTTTGGGAGAAATGGGCAGCAACGCGCTTTCTACCGCGCTGCGCTTCGCTTTACTGGCGGTAGTGGCGCTGCTGGGCTTTTTTGTCAGCGACAAAAAGAAGTTCTATTTTGTGTTTTACGGCGCTGCCGGCCTGTTCTGGATTGCCCATGCGGTCAACTGCTTCCGGGTGGGATATCAGTCTCCGGTGGCGGACGCCGCCAATTTTCTCCGCCTTTTAAATTTCCCCATTTTTACGCTGTCCTTTATCACCTTTTTCCAGAAGGGCGAAGAGGTCCAGAAAAGCGTGTATCTCGGCTTTGCCGTGAATTTGGGGGAGATACTTGTTTTCACTGCCCTTCCTTGGTTTCTGGGGAGGCCCGTCTATACCTATGGTCCCATATTGAAGGTGGGCGTATTGGGCTGGTTTGGCGTTTCCAACGCCCAAAGCGCCATCATCGTGCTGGTGGTCCCTCTGGCAGTTTTGTGGGCGTACCGCACAAAAAAATACCCTCTGTTCCTGCTGGCGGCGGTTCTGGGCTTTGCATTGATGTTTGTCACCGGAACGAAGCTGACCTTCTATTCCATCTTTATCATTGCCGGGGCGTTTGCCTTCCTCTTTGCCCTGAACCTGAAGAAAGCCTCCCTGAAATATGTGCTGCCGCTGCTGGCGCTGATCGTGCTGGTATTCGGCCTGCGAAGCAAATCTCCCATGGCCGTGCGGGAGCATATGTCCGATTACGCGGAAAACAATTACACAAATTTTGTCAACAACAGCCTGGCCAACAGCGGCGCGGACGAAGATACCCTTCAGGCCATCAGGGAGGGCTTCGACGCGGCCCATACGTCCGAGGCGAAGCTCGAGAAAATCCGCCGCAGCCTGTTTGGCGTGTATACGGATAAGGAGGTATACGGCAGTCTTTTTGAAAACCTCTACGACCGGTTCGGTGTATATAATGTGATGAGCGCCTATGATTATACTACCCAGCCGTCGATCTTGTCGGATACCCGGGTCAGAAAGGGTACCTTTGCCAAGCTCATGTGGGAGGAAAAGGATTTTGCCACCCGCCTGCTGGGCTTTGAATACAGCGATGTGCTGATGGGGGACATGATCTACGATTTGGAAAACGATTTTCCCGCGGTCTACTATTTCTGCGGGTATTTGGGATTTGGCCTGTATCTCGTATTTTTCCTCTATTTCGCATTCGTCATTCTGCGGGCTTTCTTCCGGGACGTGGCGGCCTGCGCCGCAGAGCGCAAGGGAAAGCCGGGGAACCCCGTTATCAAAGGCCTGGGCTCTTTCTGGCAGGGCGTGCGGAAATTCCTCACGATGGAAATGGGCGCTGTGGGCATGACCTTCCTGCTGGCGGTTATTGCGGCGCAGATCTCAGGAAACGTGCTTCGCAGGCCTAATGTAACGGTGTATTTCGCCGCTGCTTCGGCCTGTGTGTATCAGCTGACGGTAAAAGCCCGCCGTGAAGAAAAGCCCCACGATCTGGACGGCGGATTCTAAAAAGTAAAATGAAAAACCGGAAGGGCCGCAAAGAAAATTCTCTGCGGCCCTCCCGGCTTTATGAGACTGTATTTACAAGGTCATCGCACGTGCCGCGCCTGACATCAGGCTCTGCGGCTCAGGGGCATGACCATGCCATTCATGGAGAAATAGAAAACGTCAGGGGCGGTAGCCTCGCTGGCAGAACGCAGATAATTGCGGATCTCGCGGCGAATGCGGGAGTCGCTATGCTGCTCCTCACGAATGACAGTGCTCATCTTTCTCAGTTTGTTGGATTCGATGTTCTTTTTCATGGAAACTACCTCTTTTCTGGGTTTGCACCCGGTTTTTGATTGCGTGGTCATTATATGGCTTGCGATTTTTAATGTCAAGGGAAAATCTAAATTCTTTAGAATTATTTATGAACGGCACAAAAGTACTTATCTTCGTCCAAGTTTTTTGGCAATATGCTGAATTTCCACAGCCAAAATACCTTCAACATGCCTAAAAAATTTTGCATTTTCCACAAATGGGGCATTTTGTGGGGTGATTTTGTTCCTTTGCCGGAACAGGGCGGAAACACACGCTTTTTCCGCAAAAAAAGGGGACAGAAAAGGCCGCGGTACCGCGGCCCCCTCTGCCTAATATATGAGTGATGAAGATGAAATCTTATACGCTTTTTTAGCAGGCTTACACCTTGAAGAACCCGCTGTTGAAGGAGGAAAGATTACCTCTGACGATCGCATAGTTGGCCATATAGCTGGCTCCGCTGTCTAAGACGCGGTCAAGCCTTCCGGGCCTGTGAGCAGCTTTCTGCTCATTGCGAAGGTTCCTGTTCATCGTTCTGGACTCATACTGGTTGTTTGTCTTTTTCATGGAAACTGCTCCTTTTCTCTGATTTAGCTTTTGGAAGTTCCAAAGGCTGTTTGTTTTTTTGCTATGGCCTTATTATAAACGCGGTTTATAAATTTGTCAAGAGATTTTTATAAATTTCTTAAAAAATTTTTGGAACTTTATAAACAGGCATTCGCATTCTTTCTGCCGCCGGAACCGCCCTAAAAAAAGAGCGCCAGGATTTTCAGGAGGCGCAAAAAGGCGGGGCTGCGGAGCAGGGCTTTATAAAAAAATAAGGGCAAGGCAAACCGCAGCAGTTTGTCTTGTCCTTTTGGTTTAGCAGTGCTCTTTGTTCTCCCTCCGTTTATCAAGGAAAGGGAGCTGGGCTCCGGCGGAGAACTTGCCTGCCGGCTCAGAGATTGGTGGACGTGCCTTACCGGGGGGTACGATAATCACCCAGCGCAGTTCACACCTGCCGGCTCGATCTGTTTGCACCCAGCGTCCCACTGGGACGCGCTCACCCCTTGCTTCAAGGAGCGCCGGCTATCCTGCTTCTGGCTGGACTGCACACCGGGAAACGATATCTGCTGTTTTCCCGGCTTGCCGCACCGCAGAGGCAGACTCTCATTTACGACGCTTATTTCGTTTTGTTCAGATCCCGCACGCTGTCCCGCTCTACCAAAGTTACGGGAAGAGCGTATTTGATGTTTGGCAGCGGAAGCTCCAGTTCTTTCAAACGGCGCAGATTCTCCAGCAGTATCACGCATTCCCGGCCCATAAGCTGGCAGGAATTGCGTACTGTAGTAAGCTTTGGGCAGATAGCGCTGGAAAAAGGCCGATCGTCAAAGCCCACAACGGAAACGTCCTCCGGTACCTTCAGGCCAAGCTGGCGCAGGGCGTTTATGGAGCGGACCGCCTGACGGTCGTTTTCGCAGACCAGGGATGTGGGCAGCTTCGGCGCCTGAGAGAAGGCTTCCGCCAGGCATTGATAGGCCCAGATGTCGTCGCCTATTGTGGCCTGGAAAACAAAGCCAGGCTCGTATTCCAGCTCTAACAGGCTCAGAGCGCTGCGATACGCGTGAAAACGATTGTGCTGCCAGCCGCTTTCCCAGCCGGTTCGTACATAGCCGATGTCCCGGTGGCCCTTTTCCTTTAGATAGCTCACGATGGTGTGCATAGCCTCCAGATTGTCCACCCGAACGGAACTGACACTCTGCCGGGGATCGTAATTGTCCATGAACACGCAGGGAAGGTTTATATTTTGCAGATCGGACTGGATCTGCGGCGTCATGCCTTCGCTTTGCACGATAAAACCGATCACGTCGCCGCAGTGAGAGAGCAGCTGAGAAAGGGGATCTTTCTGGCAGGCCATGTGAAACACGGAAAAATCGTAATTCCGATACCGCGCCTCACTTTCCGCACCCTCCAGCACGCCGGGGAAGAAGGAGTCCGGGTCATCCCACGCCTGGCAGCTCAGATAAGACAGATAGACGATGGCTTTCCGCGAGACGTCCTCCTCAGAGGTGCCGGGGGCCTCTCCCGCCCGGCAGGACCGGCACATCATTTCCCCGCAGCCCAGCTCCTCAATTTTGTTCAGCAGGGATTGACGCAGGGAATCGCTGATCCCCGGCTTGTTATTGAGCACCAGGGAAATGGTGGCGGGCGACACGCCCAGCTTCTTTGCAAGTTCTTTCGCTTTCATGGCAGAACACCCCGAAAAAGTTTTTATAAACTTTATATAAAACATTATAATCCTGCTTTCAGAAAATTGCAAGAGAAAACAGAATCGAGTTTTCAGCTTTTTGCCGTTAGTTGTTAGAAAAGGCACTTGTTCTTCGGTATCCCTTAAGAACTATAAAGGACTTTAAAGGTCAGGGTCAGGCATCGTCGCTTGAAATCAAATCACGGCGAAACAGCCGCTTTTGCGGGCAAGTTAAATTTTCTATTTGACAAAACACGGCGCACTGACTACAATAAACCTTGAAAAATGAAAGAAGGGGAGCTAAAAGGCCCGTTCTACGGAGTAGAATGGACTTCCTCGAAATTCGTTTCACAAATTTCCCTTGAAAGAAAAGCGCAGATTTTACAAAGCTGACTTTCCCGGAAATTTGCAAAATGGATTTTCGAGGTGCGCTGAGAGGAGCTTCGAGCTTAGACCCTTTGCCCGGAAAAGGCGCGTTTTGCAGCTTATGAAGGGCAGGAACCTGATGCGGATAATACCGACGTAGGAAGCATTTCATTGACGCTGCCCGGAAAACGGCTTTGGGCCGTTCGCCGTTTTGGGCAGGCTTTTGAGCGAAAAAGGCGCGCAAAGGCGGAAAAATGCGTTCTATGTCATTTGGGTATCCCAAATGGCATTTTTCATTTTTCAAACATAATTCTGTCCGGGAAAGGAAAAATGAAAATGGAAGAAAACGTGAGAAAAACAATCGTGAACATCAAAAAGCTGGTTTTGAGCGGCGTTATGGTAGCCCTTGCCACGGTGCTGTCCTTTGTGCAGGTCTACCATCTGCCTCAGGGCGGGTCCATCACTTTGTGCTCTATGCTGCCCATTATGCTGCTTGCCTATCTTTTGGGCACGAAATGGGGGCTTGCAGCTGGATTCGTCCACAGCGTTTTGCAGCTGCTGGTGGGCCTGGGAGACCTGAAGGGAATCAGCGGCGGCGCGCTGGTAGGTTCGATTCTGCTGGACTATCTGCTGGCCTTCACTGTGCTGGGATTGGCAGGCATTTTCCGCAACATAATAAAGCACGACGGCGCCGCCGTTACCCTGGGCTGTCTCGTTGCCGGGCTGCTGCGCTATCTATGCTCGTTCCTGTCCGGCTGGATCCTGTGGGGTGCATACGCCGATGCGAACTTCTCCCCCATACTGGCGGGCATGACCGGCAACACCCTGGCCTGCTTCTACTCTCTGGTCTATAACGGCAGCTACATGATCCCGGAGATCGTCATCACCTGCATCGTGGCGTTTATCATCATGCAGACCGCTGGCAAACAGCTGAAAAAGCTGGCCGGGGATACGGCTCAGAAGGCGTAAGAGGCGTTTGGAATAAGGCGGTCCGCTTCTGGGAATACTGATAGCGTAAAGCAGAGCTTTACAAATTCTTTTCAAGAAGAGGTGCCTTTTGATGAACAAATTGGAATGCCAGGTTACTTCCTGCCAGCACTATCGCGACAACCGCTGCTGCCTGCCGGGGATCCAGGTAGACGGCCCTGCCGCCCGGGACAGCAGCCAGACCTGCTGCGATTCTTACGAGGAACGCCGCCAGGGTCAGGGAGAAAATTCCACCGCCCAGGGGAATGCCCCCACCGTGGAAAGCTCCATCAAATGCAGCGCAGAGAGCTGCGCGTATAACGACAACTGCAAATGCGGCGCGGACTGTGTCTGCGTAGGCTGCTGCTGCGGCGACGTCACTTCCAAGAGCGGTACCGAATGCTGTACCTTTAGGGCGGAGTAATTCCGCCATTTTGAAAAAGACGCCGCCTGCCCGATCCGGGCAGGCGGCGCCTTTTTTTGTCTCGGGCAGGGACGAACCTTTTTTCTCTCCGGGCATACCCTGATAACAGGGACAAGACCGTCCCCAAATTTTTGAAAGGAAGAAAGGGGTAATTTTGATGGCGGAAGAAATCAACGGCCAGACCTGCGGTCTGTATGACGACCCTTCCCTTTTGCCTGCGGACCCCGTGCCCGCCATGGCATATGTGCCCTATCAGCAGTGGAGCGGCTCCCTTCACAGCGCGGAGCGGGCGCTGGACGCGGGCACTCTGTTCCCAGTGCTGGATAAGCCGTTCCTCGGCGGAAGGAGGGAACCCAGATGAGTGAAAAGGACGCCCTGCGCCGGCGTATTTACGCGGTGCGTTTCGCGCTGTGGGAGCTTCACCTGTTTCTGGATACCCACCCCAACAATTGTGAAGCGGCCCGAAAGCAGGAGGAATATAAGGCGAGAAATAAAAAGCTGACGGAGGAATTCGAGCAGAAATTCGGCCCGATCGGGGAGACCCCCCAAAACACCAGCCGCTGGGCGTGGATCAGCGATCCATGGCCCTGGGAAAAGGAGGCGAATTGAGTTATGTTCACGTATGAAAAACGGCTTCAATACCCGGTAAAGATTCAAAATTCCAACCCGAAGCTGGCAAAGATCATCATGTCTCAATACGGCGGTCCAAATGTCAATAGGTGATAATGACAAAATTTGCCCCGGCTTACCGTAATGGCAGGCCGGGGCATTTGTTATTTCGCTTTGGTTTCAGTTGCAAAAAGGTATCCATCCTATCAGTAACGGTATAATGCTTTTGAAAACATCTAAAATCTGAATAGTTGTTTCACTGGTTAGGCCTCTTGGCGTTGCCCAAAAAGAATCTATTACATAAATGGCCGAAACAGCGATAATGCATATAACGATTAAGAAAAAAGAACGGCTTTTCAATTTCCATTTGTGCTCATTCTCTTTCTCTTTCATGCGCCGTTCCCAATCATCAACATTTCGCTGCGACATCTTTTCTACAGGTGCTGGCGAGCTTCGACTGGGTGGCGCTTCCATCTGCGTTTTTTGCAAACTTTGTAATGCGAGACGCTTTAAATGACTTGAATTCATCATAAACGCTTGGGAGTACCGGTCCATAGGCCCACGTTTCAAAGCTTTCAGAAAACAAATCGCGATCATACTTTTGCAGATAATCTCTGTAAACAAAGTAGAGCAGCTTTTGCAATTTCATAGGGGTTACGGTTATTCCCTGAATAAATGATTTTTTCAAGATGGTATTGCATACTGCCTGAACCGGGACAGTTTGATAAAAGACAGCCATAATCATTAACTCCTTTCCATACGCTTGCTCTACAATTAAATTATGCCAGAGAAAGTGAATTTTGTCAACGCTCCTTTTGCCTCCCGTCGTATGCGAAAGTGATCTCTTGAAAGACCAAGCTGATGCTTTTTACGCCCAGTACACGATCTCAACAGTTTTTGGACTTTTATAGAAAGTAATGTGGTCGATAAAAGAGCGATACATGGAATTCTTTTCCTGAGGGGAGAGGCAGGGATTTTCAAGCTGATTTAAGAGATTCATCGCATTTTCGACATAGGCTTTTTTGTCGATAGGCTTGCGCTGCTCCAGTCGATCAAGCTGGCTTTGCAGGGCTTTGATACGCTCCTGGCAACCTGTTTTGTTTCCACGATACTCCTGGAGGGTATCGACGCCGGCGGCATAAGCTTCCTTGTAGCGGCGTAAGGTATCCTGCTCGTGTTGAATGCGTTGCTGGAGTTGCCTTTGCTCCTCGTCCTTGGCAGGCTGATCCCGGCGAATGATTTCAATTTCCATGCTGCCGAGCTGTTGGCGAATTGCCGTATTTGCCAGCTTTTCCAGTGCTTCTCTCCCAATATAGTGGGAGACGGTGCATTTCCCGTGAACGTACCGGGAACAGTTGACGCCCTGGCCGGTCCAGGTCAGAACGCCGCCGCAGGTTCCGCAGCGCACCAGACCTTGTAAAGGCCAGCTCACTTCTTCCCGCTGGGTCACTTTGCCACCGCCCTTATAGCGCCGGGCATGCTCCGCCAGGCGGTCCTGCACGGCATCGAAGTCTGTTTGGGAGATAATGGGCTCATGTCGGCCGTCCACCAGCATGGTGCCCTCTCGGAGGCTGTCGCTGTGGTAATCGTTGGCGCCGTCCTTGCACCAGCGGATTTTTCCCGTATATACGGGATTGGTCAGGACATAGCGGACCGTGCGGTTTTCCCAGGTCTTGCCCCGCCGGGTCCTGACGCCCTGGGCGTTGAGCTGCTTTGCGATGGCGATGACGGCCGTGCCGTTCAGATAGTCCCGGTACATTTTTTGGACCAGCTGGGCTTCCTCCGGCACGACTGCCAGCTCCTTGTCCCGGTACCGGTACCCAAAGGGCGCCACGCTGACCGGCAGGCCACGGCTGGCGCGCTCCGTCATGCCGCGCTTGACCTCGGTGGAAAGATTCATGCTGTAAAACGCGTCGAACCACTCGATGATCCGCTCGATCAGGCCGCCGAAGGGCCCTTCCAGAATGGGCTCGGAAATGCTTACCACGTCGATGTCGTTTTCCTTTTTCAGGAGCGATTTATAGACGATGGATTCCTCCTGATTCCGGGCAAAGCGGGAAAATTTCCAGACCAGGATACACGAAAACGGGCGGGGCTTTTCCTTGGCCGCGGCGATCATTTTCAGGAAGCCCGGGCGCTTTTCCGCTGTGCGGCCGCTGATGCCGTCGTCCCGGAAGATGTATTCCTCCGGCAGGAGCATGCCGTTTTTCCTGGCGTATTCCCTGATTTTCTTGATCTGGCTGTCCGGGGAAAATTCCTCCTGGTCGTGGGTGCTGACCCGGATATACGCCGCGCAGATCTTCTTTTCCTTTTCCATAGCCTTTCCTCCAGCCGGGAACGGGCGCGAAAAACCGCCCACTTATCCCGTTAATAAAACGGCGCAAGGACGCCGTTAGGAATAAATGAGCGGTTACGCAAAACTATGCGCGCCGTTCCGGCTGGTGGTTAACGGCTGCTTTTGCAGACGTTTTCCTGCTCCCGCTGCGCCGACAGGGGAGGAGTGTTTACTGTTGTTTGTATATTTTAACAAACGTTTATTCGAAATACAACCCCTAAAAATACAAATCCGCCGCCAAATTGCCGTATGTGTAGTAGCATACGGCTTTTTTCATTAGATCTTCCGTGACACCGAAATATTCGGCCAGCTGCCAGAGCTCAGTATTGCCTTCTGCTACGGCTTCATCGAGATCTGATTCTGTCAAAAGGTTTTTTACAGCCCATTTATCAGCCTTGTATTCATGCTTCTCTATCAGATCAAGAGAGCTGGATAGCTTATGGGTAGCGCCGGTGGCATAGTGGCCACTTTCGTGAAGCAGGGTGCTATACTCATCTGCGGCTCCGCCTATTTGAGATTTATCAAGAAAAATACCCGTGGTGGCTTTGTTGTCAAGCTGTATCGTAGCGGCTCTGGTGTTCTTGTTTGAGAAGGGAAGTCCCCGGTCAAACACGAATACACCTTGCTGATCAAGCCAGTCATACAGGCAAAGAAGCTCCTTCATATTGATCCACTCCATAACCATAGTTAAAAGGAAGGCGAAGCTATTCCTTTTTGTCACGCTTTTCTTTTGCTTCCCGGAGCTGCTTTGCCAGGCTTAAAAGAATCTGCTTGTCAGAATCAGAAAGCTCCTTCGTCTCATTTTGCATGGCATAATCAAAGCTTTCGAAATCAATCAGCTCATCTTTCGAGAGGAGCTTTTCTTTTTTGGAAACTGAATAGATTGTACCTGAAGGAATGCCGATTTTCACTCCATATCTGTTTACAAATTCATTATAAACGTTATTAGGGAGTTCATTTTTCCAATAGTCCTGATTCAACAGCATTGCAATGTAATCCGTAAAGGATACATGCTCAAGGCTGTATTGAGAATCCTCCAAACTGCGAGAAAAGAGCGCAGAGAAAATCGTCATTTGTGCCTCTATATAGGCGTCGGTTGACAAGTTCTCTTGAGCAAGTATCGTACGAGCCTCAGCCTTTTTTCTCTCACGTTCATCATAAGGCCAACAAAATCCAAACTTCCGAATAGCATTTTTCCATAGTTGATGACGATTATTATGTTCGGCAATTTGCTTAGGATCTTGAAGATCATATAGTAATCCGCATTCTTTGCATTGAATAATGGGATAACCGGTTCCAGGATTATCTGTTTTTCCTAACAAATAATCCACTGAGCAATCCAAGTAGTCAGCAATTTTTGCAAGGCGATCGGCTTTAATCATAGAACCTCCAGATAAAGAAGTAAGCGTATCCTTGTTAAAATCTAGTTCCTGTAACATGTACTTTACTTGGACGTTTCTTTCTCTTGCAATAGCCTTAATTCTTTTTGCCACATCTTCAGGGTTATACATAGTTTTCATCTCCAATCAAAAAAGGCAGAACTTATACAAATTATTATAACCACGGTTAACATATAGAGCAACTGTCAAAATCAACAATCTAAAACTTTACGGATTGTGCAATATAACAAAATCTAATTTTTTTAGGATTTTGGCTTGAAATCCGAAAACTTTTAGATTATAATTGAACCACAGTCAAAGGAAGAAAGCACACTATAACAAATCATTGCATAAGGAGGTGAAAATGTGAGTATAGGCACTAATATCAGACGAATTCGAGAGGAACAGGGATTTTCCCAAACAGAACTTGCAAAAAAATGCGGAGTATCCTCGTCTATGATCTGCCAAATTGAACGAGGAACAAAAGTTCCTACTCTGCCACTAAGTGTAGATATTGCCAGGGCTCTGCACTGCAAGCTGGAAAGCCTGATGGCATGAGCATTTTATCAGTGCTTTCGACAAAATAATGATAGCTCATATGTTCGGAAAAATCAACCGCTAGATGTGGGGCAAAAATGGTTGTGACCCACTAAAAGGTCATAGGAAACAAGAACCCCTCGTCCAGCATACTCTAACAGAAAGGAGCTGATCCTTTGCGGCAAAACCTGAAGGACGCCCGGAAAGTAGCAGGGCTTACCCAGCAAGCTATGGCCGATAAGTTAAGAATCAGCTTGCGGTATTATCAGCAAATTGAAGCGGGGGATCGCACGGGAGATTTTGAAATCTGGGACGACTTGGAAGATATCACTGGAATCCATCAAAGGCTTTTAAGAGCGACAGATCCCGACAAAGCAGATAATCAGTAGGAACTTCCAGTACATCAGCAAGTTTTACTAACATATCCAGAGGAGGTTCTCGTGTTCCCTGTTCGTAACATTGATAACTTCTCAGGGCAAGCCCTACTGAATCAGCTAATTTCTGCTGTGTTAGATGGCGTTCCATGCGTACTTTGCGCAGTCTCTTTCCAAACATAAAAATTCCTCCAAAAAAAGTCTTGACTACGTGCTAATTGTACGCTATAATTTGAGCACAATCAACGTGCAAATAGCACGTACAACTTAAAGCACGTAAAGGAGGAAAAATCAAATGCAAGAGAAACTATCTCGATTGTACGATTGGCTAGAAGGTGAAGGGGTACAGGTTATTGATTTCCATTCCTGTAACTCAAAGATTAAAGGGGTAATCATACATATTCTTGAAAGAGGAGTTTATAGAATTGCCTTGAACCGTGCCCTCTTGAAAGACCCTGAAGAAGAATATCGGGTTTTACTCCATGAGGCCGGTCACTATGCCACCAAGAGCCTGTACAAGTTGGGGGCGCCGCTGGAAGAACAGGAGTTCTGCGAGGCAATAGCAAACGCATGGGAGTTTACACATGCACACTACTGAAAGGAGAACAATAAAATGAACGAATTACAAATTTTTCAGAATCCCGAATTCGGGAAGGTCAGAGCTATCGAAAAGGACGGAGAGCCTTGGCTGATAGGAAAGGATGTGACGGAGGCGCTGGGGTATAGCAACGCCCGTAAAGCTTTAGCAGACCATGTCGACGAGGAAGACAAGGGGGTAACGAAACGTGACACCCTTGGCGGAGCACAAGAAATGACCATCATCAACGAATCCGGCCTTTACAGCCTGGTACTTTCCAGTAAACTGCCCGGGGCAAAGAAATTCAAGCGCTGGGTCACCTCCGAGGTGCTTCCGTCGATCCGCAAGGCTGGCGGATACATAGCCGGGCAGGAAAGCATGACCCCGGAGGAACTGATGGCGCAGGCCATTCTCGTGGCAAACAAGACCATCGAGCAGCAGAAAGCCCGCTTGTCTGTCCTGACGGTGGAAAAGCAGATCATGCAGCCGAAAGCGGACTATTTTGACGAGCTGGTGGAGCGCAACACCCTGACCAATTTCCGGGAAACAGCACAGGAACTGGGAATTCCGCAAAGGAAGTTCGTCAATTCTCTGATCGAAAAGAAGTTCGTTTATCGTGATCCCAAGGGGAAACTGATGCCCTATGCCAACAGGAACGACGGGCTTTTTGAAATCAAGGAGTGCTACAACGAAAAGACCAAATGGTGCGGTACGCAGACCCTGATTACTCCCAAGG
The DNA here is from genome assembly GCA_964642055.1 of uncultured Acutalibacter sp. GTDB lineage: Bacteria > Bacillota > Clostridia > Oscillospirales > Acutalibacteraceae > Acutalibacter. Next base: position 33,216 of record CAZXLM010000024.1, read on the forward strand.
GCCGAGAGACTTTCAGGTTACTTTGCCTGTGAGTATACGAATTTGGAAAGGAGCTGATCCTATGAAACAACCGACTGAATTTTTTACCCGGTGCAGGGTGATCGACAGGGAGACCGGAGCGGAGCTGTACCGGAGTGAAACGGTGCCGATCACCGGTGAGATTCCCCGGCAGCTTGACCCTGAGCTTGCAAGGGCAAAGGAAAAGATGAAGGTCCACGCCGGCGAAGCGGCCAGCGAAATTTACGCGCAGCGGCCGGAGGCATTTGGAGGATAGTTGTGAAACAGGGACGTTATAAAAGCCTTGCACATCGGGCGGGGTGTATCCGGAAAAAGTACAGGCTTACGCCGGCGGAAGCCGCCTGGAGCGTACTGTGGCTGGCGGGGGCGAAGGAAGCGGATATTCCGCGGCTTGCCGCTGAAATGGACGGCCTGCGGCAGGAGAAGGAGGCGCGAAAAAATGCAAAATGAAGCTGACGTCTGGGCCTTTGCCGGGCTTGTATTCCTGGCCGCGGCGGTGATATGCGTTACGGTCTGGCTGCTGGAACGCTGGCTGATGAAGGAGGACAAGCCCAGGCTGCGGCGGGCGCTGCGGATACATAAGGTCAGAAAGCCGCGGTATGAGCCGCATGTGCCCCGCCGTCGCACGGTTTATCCGGACGGACAGGAAAGGGCGATGGAAGACGAAGCATAAGAAAACCACCTCTCCCGTGGGCGCGGGAAAGGCGGCGTGAGCGGCGAAAGCCGCTGCAAAAATTACAATTAAAGGATATCAGATATGAAAGAAATTGTCAACCTGGTCCTGCGAGGAGATTTCTACTGCAATTCCAAGGAGATCATCTTCCATGGGAATCCGGGAGTAAACAAGAAGCTGGCGGCTCTGATCGGGTCTCGCATTGTCAGAGACGGTGAGTTGCAAATCGTTTTGAAAGAAAAGGAGGAAGAAGTCAAGTGAAAGATACATGGGACGGAAACACCCGTGGGCTGGGGGCCGGGAGCTACCCGGCGGCGCCGGATATTCCAGAATATGAGGACCCTGCCTGCGCGGAATGCGGCTGGCAACAGGGGCTTCGGGAAATAGACGGCGTATTGCTGTGCAGGGATTGTGCGAAAAAATATGTTTTGGAGCAGTGCGAAGAAAGCTTCTGGGCGTTTATCACCGGCAGCCCGGAGGAAAAACGGCGCTTTGCCCTGGAATGGTGGTTTCAAAACCTGCCGGAGGAAACCCAGGGAGAGGTTGCCTTCAGGGCGTTCCAGCGGGAGTTTGATTCCTGCCTGCCGCAGACGCTCAATCTGCGGGATCAGGAAATCACGGGCTATACAGCAGAATATGCCGGGGATTTTCTGGATTACATGGAAAAGGAGAGGAGAATATGAAGAAAATGGAAGGCGGCGTGAAGGAATTTATCCGCGCGAAGGCAGAAATCACCGTGAATTTCCCGGTGGACTGGTCCGACCGGGCGTATGTGTGCTGCACGCAGTGCCCCTATCTATCCAGCAACGAACGAATATGCCAACTGAATAAACAGCCTGTACAGTTTCCCCAGCGGTTCATCGGATATGACTGTCCGCTGCGGTTCGGGGAGGAGGCTCCGGAAAATGAGTAAGGTCATCTGCGTCATGGGGGAGAGCGGTTCGGGAAAAACCACCTCCTGCCGGAATCTGGACCCGAAAACCACCTATTACATAGACTGCGACAAGAAGGGCCTCTCCTGGAAGGGGTGGCGGCAGCAGTACAACAGCGAAAGCAGGAATTACAAGGCGACAGACGACGCCGATAAGATAAAGGCGATCCTTGCGGGGATCAGTGAAAGATCGCCCCAGATCAAAACGGTAGTGATCGACACCATCAACGGGATCATGGTGGGGGACG